>NZ_CP014222.1:0-315123 GCF_000969645.2 Janthinobacterium sp. B9-8 | reverse complement strand
ATAAGACCTCTATCAGGCTTTCAAACTGTTCATCTAAATTACATAAATCACAGGCTTCTGCAGCATTTAAATAAATATCAAACGTCAATGAATAGTTATGGTTCCAAGAATCATCAGGCAATAAAGAAATGGCTGTTTCCAGATAGCGGATGGCCGCCTGATAAGCCATTGCAGCCCTAGCCTTCACTCCGGCTCTTAAATTAAGCTGAGCATAAGCTATGCGCTCCTGAGGCAATTGTACTTTTTCTAGGCCATAATTAAGTTGATCCACAATCTCAAATAAAGGCGCTTCAGTCGCTTCGGCGGAGATTTGCTCTAACAGCCGCCGGCCAATTTCTAAATGCAAGCCATTTAAATTACGCTGTAAAGCAATAGAATAAGCAGCCTGTTGAATTCTATCGTGAGCAAATTGAAATATCTTTTGCCCTCCCCCCTCATTGACAGCCAAAAGCAATTCATCATGTAAAGCAGGTGCAAGTAAGGTAAGAGATTGGGTTTCTGTGCTATGTTCTACAAGAGCCAGCAACGTTAAATCAAAAGACTTGCCAATACACGCTGCCGTTTGCAATATTGTTTGCGTTTCAATAGAAAAACGATTTAAACGCTGCATCATCAGCTCGACTACATTATCGGCGGCGTCTTGCAAACGGGCCTGGCTTAATTCCCACTGCCAAATATTCTCAGCATAATCAAAAAAAAGCTGCCCTTTAGCCTGCATATTTTTAAGAAACTGCCGTGCATAAAATGGATTACCCTCCGTTTTACTCATTAATAATTGGCTTAATGCAGGGGCATTTGAAATATAACGACAGGTATCCTGAATCATTTCGCTCAGATGCTCAGCACGTAGTGGCAATAAAGTCAGCGTTTCAACCTGTGCTTTAGTTTTAAGCAAATCATTAAGCATATTCATTAAGGGATGGTTTATATTCACCTCATTATCACGATAAGCTGCAATAATTAATAAATGAGCACCCAGACTGCTTTGCACAAAAGATTGTATCAAGGCTAATGATGCAAAATCGGCCCATTGCAAATCATCCAGAAACATCGTTAAAGGGTGCTCTTTAGTCGCGAACAAACAGACTAATTGAGCAAATAGCTCATTAAATCGGCGTTTGGCAGCATCTCCACTAAGTAAAGGCGCAGGAGCCTGTGTACCGATGATTTTTTCCAGATCAGGCAGAGCATCAATCACAATTTGAGCATTTTCGTCCAAAGTATCTAATAATTTTTCACGCCATAAAACCAGCTCGTCCTGTTTGCTCGCTAATACCTGACGGAGTAATGATTTAAATGCTTCTATTAAGGCAGAGTAAGGGGAGTCACGTCTGAATTGATCAAACTTACCAACAATTAAACGCCCGCCTTTATTTTCTATTTCATCCCGAATAGAGTGTGCTAAAGCTGATTTTCCAACTCCGGAATATCCTGCCAGCATACATAAAAGGGTTTGCCCCTTAGCAGCTTGCTGATAAATCCCTTGCAAATATTGAATTTCTTGCTCACGGCCATATAAACGATCAGAAATCAGAAACTGCGATCCCACATCCGCTTCACCGAGAACAAATAAAGAAATATGCCCGTTTGTTTCTAATTGTTGTATGCATAAAGAAAGATCAGTTGCCAAACCTTTAGCCGTGGCATATCTCGCATCTGGTGATTTTGCGAGCAACTTTAAAATAAGACGAGATATTTGTAAGGGTAATTGCGGTTCTAAAGAGATAGGGGACGGTGGCAATGATGACATTTGCTGATGGGCCAAATCCAGCAAATCATCCGCAGTAAAAGGCAGCTGCCCCACTAGCCACTCATACAAAATAATCCCTAGGGAGTAAAGATCGCTGCGCTTATCAACCAGCGCCAGACGACCCGCTTGCTCTGGTGAGGTATAGCGCAAGCAAAGCAAGCTCAACGCAGCTTCATCAGGGTGAGCAGGACTAATGCGAACGTCGTCATCTACAAAGCTTAAATATTCAGGCCGCAGCGCACCGTGCACCCCCTTTTTTTCGTGCCAGATGGCAAGTTGATCTGCTATTTGCAATACTTTATTCAGAAAAGCAAGCAGGTCTGAACGGGAATGATTCATTTTAGCCAACGCTTCCATCCTGTTGCCAAATAACATTCGCTAAAAACAAGCTTTTAAGCCATTTTTATAGTAATCCAAAAGGAATCAATCATTTTATGAAATATTCAGGCGGATTGCCCAAAACGTTCAGGCATAAACTGGGGTGCGGTGCAGGATGAAATCAAAAACAGCTAGGCATTGTCCGTATAAAAATACCTCAGCAAAAAGCGCTGATGCTTCCTTTTAAAAATACTTTATTAAGGCTTAAAGGCAGCAACTCAGCAAAGAGCAATATCAATTAATTAACGTGAACGCCAACGATCACGAATTTGTTCCAGCGCCTCAATCTCTTCACGCATTGCCCTTCCACAAGGCAGCATCCCACGCCACCATGCCCGCGCCAAGCCACGACATAAATGCCCAAAGGTAGAATTTTTTCTTATCCAAGAAAAAAGAGAATACAGAGTGGAAAAATATAATAACTTACGGATTTTAGCGATCACTTTGACACCATCGTTTTATTAAATTGACAATGACATAGTAATCGGCAATTTATTTGCGATAAACTAGCTAAATACGACACACTGTTTGCATATGAAAACAATACTCCCTCCCGATGCCTTACTGGCCTTTGATGCGCTAGCGCGCGCAAGCAGCTTTACTGCTGCGGCCAATTTACTGGGCTGCACAAAAAGCCATATCAGCCTGAGCGTAAAGCGCTTAGAAACCGAGCTCACAACGGTGCTGGTGCTAAGAACCACACGCAATGTTTCACTGACCGAAGCAGGCATGCGATTAGCGGTGCATGCTGCAGCACTGCGCGAAATGTTGCAGCTATCCAGACTGGAAATTGAAGGTTTACAAGCAAAAATAGAAGGCCCGTTACGCATCAGTGCAACGCAGGCTTTTGGGCAAACAATTCTAGCCCCCATCTTGGTTGAGTTTAGCTTGAAGTATCCAAACTTACGAATCGAATTAGATACCGATCAACGTCTTAAAAACCCGATCACCGATGGCGTGGATTTTTGCATTCGCTCACGTACGGTAGGCGATGAAAACCTAGTAGCAAGGCATTTAGGACTGTCACAAAAACGTATCTATGCCTCTCCTGCCTATTTAGCACAAGCAAGCAAGCTAGAACATCCCTGTGATTTAGCCTCACACCGTATTTTATGTGATTTGCATCAGGAGCAAGAAGAAAGCTGGTTATTAGAGCGTGAAGGTAAAATGGAGCAAATAGAGCTATATAGCCAGTTTTCTATCGATAGCTATGCCAGTACAGCAGCGGTTGTTGCGGCAGGCTATGGCTTGGCACTGCTTCCTAGCTATATGGCTGCGCCCTTTATTCAACAGGGCCGCATACAAGAGGTTTTAAATGGTTGGCTACCTGCCCCCTATCCCTTTTTTTTGGTTTACCCCTACCGCCACCCGTTACCCAAAAAATATGAAACCTTTATCCAATTTGTAGTGCCAAGAATTCAAGCCCAGCTACAGCGCTCATTAGATGGAGCCTACATCTAGACCAAGAATCTCAGACGTAAAAAAACCACTCGACCAATAAGGAAGAGTGGTGTTTTATACAGTATGCAATCTTGCAATACTTGGCGATCCCACGGGGAATCGAACCCCGGCCGCCGCCGTGAAAGGGCAGTGTTCTAACCGCTAAACTATGGGATCGTACTTTTAATACTATTTAGTGTTGCTGACTAATCAGAAAAACTAAATGGTGCGGCTGAAGAGATTCGAACTCCTGACCCTCTGGTTCGTAGCCAGATACTCTATCCAACTGAGCTACAGCCGCAACGTTACTACTTTATACACCAAAACTAAATCTTGGCGATCCCACGGGGAATCGAACCCCGGCCGCCGCCGTGAAAGGGCAGTGTTCTAACCGCTAAACTATGGGATCGTACTTTTAATACTATTTAGTGTTGCTGACTAATCAGAAAAACTAAATGGTGCGGCTGAAGAGATTCGAACTCCTGACCCTCTGGTTCGTAGCCAGATACTCTATCCAACTGAGCTACAGCCGCAACTTACACTGAGGAAATAAAAAAGCCGGCTTAGCCGGCCTAATCATTCCGAACTTACTTTACTACTAAATTCTGGCGATCCCACGGGGAATCGAACCCCGGCCGCCGCCGTGAAAGGGCAGTGTTCTAACCGCTAAACTATGGGATCGTACTTTTAATGCTATTTAGTGTTACTGACTAATCAGAAAAACTAAATGGTGCGGCTGAAGAGATTCGAACTCCTGACCCTCTGGTTCGTAGCCAGATACTCTATCCAACTGAGCTACAGCCGCAATATGCTTGGCGGAGAGCAAGGGATTCGAACCCTCGATACAGGTTTTGCCCGTATGCTCCCTTAGCAGGGGAGTGCCTTCGACCACTCGGCCAACTCTCCGTCAAGGACCCGAATACTACGCAAACACCGTGAGGCCGTCAACCGCTAAGCTGCAATTAATTTAAGTTTTTGACACGTTTTCTTACATGCCAACATCAATCACTAGCTAGCGCTCTGTTTTGTAAGGAGAAATACAAAAGGGGTACAGAATATAAAATTCTGCACCCCTTTCAAAAATCACCAATCCTCGCAAAAAAACGCAGCACACTTTGTTTTAAAACAGAATCAGATGCTTTTTAATAAAACCAATTTATTGGATCGCATCCAAACCAAACGCTTTATGCAACACGCGCACAGCAAGTTCCAGATACTTTTCATCAACCACAACCGAAATTTTAATCTCGGAAGTTGAAATCATTTGAATATTAATACCTTCTTCGGCCAGCGTTCTGAACATCGTCGACGCGACCCCGACATGCGAGCGCATACCCACGCCCACAATCGATACTTTACAGATTTTATCGTCGCCATTGATCTGGCGAGCGCTGATCTGGCTTTGCGCGCCTTCTAGTACTTTGATCGCGCGGCCCAGATCATTTTTAGGCACGGTAAACGAGAAATCGGTTGTGCCGTCTTGGCCAACGTTTTGGATGATCATATCAACATCGATATTCGCATCCGCCACTGGGCCTAAAATCTGGTAGGCAATGCCCGGTTTATCTGGCACGCCGATCACATTGATACGGGCTTCATCACGATTAAACGCAATGCCGGAGATAACGGGTTTTTCCATCTTGCTGTCTTCCTCGAAGGTAATCAGCGTGCCCTCGCCTTCTTCCTGAAAAGAAGACAAAACACGTAACTTCACATTGTATTTACCGGCAAATTCAACCGAACGGGTCTGCAATACCTTTGAACCTAAGCTGGCCATTTCCAGCATTTCTTCAAAAGTAATGGTAGAAAGCTTGCGTGCCTCGGGCACCACGCGTGGATCGGTCGTATATACACCATCCACATCGGTATAGATCTGGCACTCGTCGGCCTTCAGTGCTGCGGCCAGCGCCACGCCTGTGGTGTCCGATCCACCACGACCTAGCGTCGTGATATTGCCTTCTGCATCTACGCCTTGGAAACCCGCGACAATCACTACTTTGCCCGCGGCTAAATCGCTGCGCATTGCACCATCGTCAATATGCTGGATACGCGCCTTGGTGTGCGCGCTGTCGGTCAGGATCTTGACCTGACCACCGGTGTAGCTCACAGCATCAACGCCGATTTCTTTCAGCGCCATAGCCAATAGGCCAATGGTGACTTGCTCACCGGTAGAGACAATGACATCCAATTCACGAGGATCTGGGTTGGCCTGAATTTCCTTGGCCAGTGCGATCAGCTTATTGGTTTCGCCGGACATCGCAGAAACAGCGACGACAATATCGTGCCCTTCTGCTTTGAATTTAGCCACGCGGCGAGCCACGTTTTTAATCCGCTCGGTAGTGCCTACCGAGGTGCCGCCATATTTCTGGACAATCAATGCCATGGATCAAACCTGCTGCTTGGGTAGGTTTTAAAAGGAAGGATCATTGTAATGAAACCCGACCATCTTTTCGAGCGAGAAAACAGTTTAAGTCATTATTTATTCATGAATTGTTATGCTGTTTAGGCATAAACATCATCAACAAATAGTATATGTTTTAAACGCGCCACTCCAAACACTTATTCCAGCGCCCAGAACAGGCTCTTTATCTGCATAAAAGCGTCTTCAAAAAATACACCTTAGCAAAAACAAACCAACAAAAAAAAACGCAAAACAGCAGCACATATAGGGACTGTTTTGCGCTTTCTTATCGAATTGTTATTGATAGACTATTTAAAACTCAACAAACACCTGCACACGGGCCGCAACCGCACACATCAATTCATAGCCAATCGTGCCTGCTGCGCTCGCGACTTCGTCGATAGACACGTTTTTACCCCACAACTCTACCTCGCTACCCAGACCTGCCTCTGGTTGATCACTTAAATCGACCGCCAGCATATCCATAGAGACGCGGCCAATCAGTCGACTTCGCACGCCATTAAGCAACACAGGTGTGCCGGTAGGCGCGTGACGAGGGTAACCATCGGCATAACCACAAGCCACAATTCCTATCCGCATCGACCTAGCCGCAACAAAGCCTGCCCCATACCCAACGGTATCTCCCGCTTTAAGCTCCTGCACCCCGATCACTTCAGCGCTTAAAGTCATGGCTGCTTGCAAGCCCAGCTCTGCCGCACTCTTGTCACTAAAAGGGGAAGAACCATATAAAGAGATGCCAGGCCGTACCCATTGCCTATGGGTTTCTGGATAAGCCAATAATGCCGCCGAATTCGCCAAAGTCACCGGCAAATTCAAATCAGCACAGGCGGCATCAAAACGTGCACATTGTGCTGCCACGCCCTGCTCAGGATCATCAGCGGTGGCAAAATGCGCCATCAGGGTGATGCTGGCTACATTGCTGCACTGCTTAAGGCGCCCAACTAAAGCAGAAGCGGCTTCGGCAGGAAAGCCCAGGCGGTTCATGCCGGTATTAAGCTTCAGAAAAATATGCACCGAGCGGCTAAGATCCGTGCTTTCTAACCAATGAATGCCACGCTCATCATGCACCGACAGCCAAAATTCATGATTTGCACAAAGCTGCAACTCTGCTGCAGAAAAAACCCCTTCCAATAATAAAATGGGCTGCTTTACTCCCAACTCTCTTAAGGCAAGTGCTGATGGCATTTCTAAAGTAGCAAAGGCATCAGCATCGGGCAGGGCAGCCACCATATTTGCAATACCATGGCCATAAGCATTGGCCTTAATAACAGCAAAGACTTTACTGCTCGGCGCACATGCTTTTGCATGCGCATAATTGGCTGCAAGTGCCGCAGTATGAATCACAGCACGAATCGGGCGAGTCATGACACAACCATTGCAAAGGAAAAACGCAGATTATAAACCTTGTGAAGTAAGACTGGCGGCAAAAAACAGGCCACTAAGATGAGGATTTACTCGTACACAGAGCGTGTGTTTTAAAAAAAACTGTCGCACGCTTTACCCAATCACCTCTGCTAAGCGCAAATTCATCACAAGAAAAGAAAGCAATGTGTAATACAAAACAAAAAAATCATAATAATATGCAAAAAGAGTCGTTTTTAAACCATAAATAGCACGGTATTATCTAAGCATCGCAACACATCGAGAATCTGCCATGCGCCTGATTTCGTCGCTTTTTGTTTTACTCTGGGCTGTTACCGTAGAAGCCAAGCCGCTTACGGTATGCACCGAAGCCAGCCCGGATGGCTTTGATGTTGTGCAATATAATTCGCTGACCACCACCAATGCTTCTGCCGACGTCTTATTTAATCGCCTAATCGATTATGACGCCGCTACCGGCAAGTTGGTACCTAGCCTTGCCGAGAAATGGGAAATCAGCCCGGATGGACTGAGCTATACCTTTACCTTAAAAAAGAATGTCGTTTTTCATAGCACCGATTACTTTAAACCCACCCGCTCACTGAATGCTGACGATGTAGTGTTTACCTTTAACCGGATGCTGGATAGCAACCACCCTTGGCATAAAAGCGCCGCCAATGGCTATCCGCACGCGCAGACCTTTCAATTACCTAAGCATATCAAAGCCGTTAAAAAAATAGACGCGCAAACGGTGCGCTTTGAATTAAATGCCCCCGAAGCCACTTTCTCTGCCCTGCTCACCATGGGCTTTGCCTCGATTTACTCGGCCGAATATGCCAATCAATTATTGGCCGTAGGTAAAACCGGTGATTTAAATACGAAACCAATCGGCACAGGGCCTTTTGTATTAAAAAGCTATCAAAAAGACAGCACGATTCGCTTTGATGCATCCCCCAATTACTTTGGCAATGCAGCTAAAATTGACAAGCTGATTTATGCAATCACACCCGATGCCACGATCCGAGTGCAGAAATTAAAAGCAGGTGAATGCCAGATTGCGCTATCACCCAAGCCACAGGATGTATTAGCGGCAAGACAAGATAAAAGCATTCAAGTGATAGAAACACCGGCTTTCTCTACCGCCTTTATTGCTTTTAATAGCCAGCATAAACCCTTTGATAATGTAAAAGTGCGCCAGGCACTTAATTATGCCTTTGATAAAAAAGCCTATCTAAAGCAGGTATTTGACGGTACAGCCACCGCCGCAGACGGCCCCTACCCGCCCAATACCTGGAGCTATATCAACTTAGAAGACTACAAATACGACCCAACCAAAGCCAAGCAATTGCTGGCGGAAGCAGGTTTTCCCAATGGTTTTTCCACCACCATCTGGATACGCCCTGCGGGGAGCACGCTTAATCCCAATCCACGAGCTGGCGGGGAATTACTGCAAGCCGACTTAGCCAAAATCGGCGTTAAAGCCGAGCTAAAAATGATTGAATGGGGCGAGCTGATTAAACGCGCCAAGGCTGGTGAGCACGATCTCTTATTTATGGGCTGGAGTGGCGACAATGGCGATCCGGATAATTTCTTAACACCGCAATTTGCTTGCTCATCCGTTGAATCTGGGCTGAACTTTGCCCGCTACTGCGACCCGCAGCTGGATAAGCTCATTACGAATGGCAAAAAAATAGCGGATCAGGCCGCAAGGGCTAGGCTTTATGAAACCGCGCAAAAAATCATTCATGATCAGGCATTGTGGATTCCATTAGCCCATCCTATTGCTGCTGTGCTGACTAAACCCAATATCAGTGGCTATAAAATCAACCCATTTAGCCGCCAAGACTTTAGTAATGTAATTGTGAAATAAACTCTGTTGGCATCAATAAGGGCGATTAAAACTCGGCAAAGTTTTAATCGCCCTTATTGCATGGATGAAAAGTATGTGAAGCTAGCGCTTAGTCTATAAAGACGAAGTAAGTACGAGTATCTACAAAAGCTTGATAGACGCCAAGATAAGTCCATGTCAGAAAAAATCACTGCGTAGCGCGGATGAAACCCGCATATTTTTCAGCATCGCTCGCGGGTTTCACCCGCCCTACGATAGATGCAATGCTTACAAATGACTGGCAGGCTACATGACACATGCCTAACTTAATGCATATACGCTCATTAAAAGCTTAATCACTATATTAATCTGCAGGGGAATAGTTCGATGGCATTACTATTTTTTGGTAGTTTGCTGATTGTGCTGGGCTTATTGGCTGGCTGCCTCTTACTGATTGCCCCCCTCGGCATTATAGAAATCACGCCTGGAATAGGGCTGTGGCTGCTGTTTCCTGCTTTTAGTATTGGCGGCTATATTTTGCTGCTGGTAACCCCAAGTTTTGCCAAACTACGCCTGCTGTCTTTATTTTTATCCAGCTTATTACTCTTACTGGCCGCCGCCGCAGCTGCCGAATTAATGCTCTATGCCAGCACCCTGATGCAGCCTACAGGCAGCACGCTGATCTTGTGGTATGTCTTAATGATTGCGGGTGGGCTTGGTGTGGTGGCAACGGGAGCTTTCGATATTAAAAAGCTATTTTCTAAACTACGCCGCCCCAAAGCTGCAGCAGCCCCACCGCCGGCCGCTCCACCGATTAGCCAAAAACCCAAGCACTAATCCAGCTGTTGTAATGCCGCCAGCTCTTCCTCACTAAACCCAGCTGCCCTACGCGCTTCTAAATTAAACGGCCCGCGCTGCTTGGCTGCCTGATATTGCAAGGCCAACTGCTCGTAGGCTGCAATCGTTTCTAAACCCCGCTCTTCACACAGCGCCTTATACCAGCGATTGCCAATCGCCACATGACCCACTTCATCTCTCAAGATAATATCCAGAATCGCAGCACCTGCCTTGTCGCCTCGATGCCTAAGCCGGTCACGAATTTGCGGAGTGACATCCAAGCCACGCGCTTCCAGAGTTCGGGGAACCAGCGCCAGCCTTGCCAGCAAATCATCCTTGGTTCTTTCTGCCATATCCCATAGGCCGTTATGCGCCGTGAAATCGCCATAGGCGTAACCCAGCGTCAGCAGATGATCTTGCAAGAGCACAAAATGATAGGCCTCTTCACGGGCTACTTTTAGCCAGTCACGATAAAAGTCTTCGGGCTGGCCAGCAAAGCGCCAAAGAATATCGAGTGCCAAATTAATCGCATTAAATTCGATATGCGCCAAGGCATGTACCAAGGCAGCATGGCCTTCAGGTGTGCTGATTTTGCGGCGCGGCACATCCATAGGCGGCACTAAAAGCGGGCGATCGCTCAAGCCTGGCGTTTGTTCGGTGCTAACGATCAGCTCATCACTGGCCAGTGGATGCTGGTCTTCGATAGCACGCACAAGGGCGACTTTATCTTGGTGATTGGCCATTTGCAGCGCGAGCAAGGCTTGATGGCGGATTGATTTCATGGCGGGTAACTACAGACAAAAGACGTATTTTGGACAGTAGGGCAAGGCTTGGCAAATATCCGTATATTCCTCCTCCTAAAAAAGATCTGTAGACACAGAGATCAGGAAGAACACAGAGCACACAGAGAAAACCAAGACTTCTTTGTTTTTTCTCTGTGTTCTTCGTGTCCTCACCGGTCTCTGTGTCTACAGGTTTAAGGCTCTTACCCTTAATGCAGCTTAATTCTGGGCTTGCTCACACGGTCGATATATTCGCCCCATGTAGCCAGCCAGGTTTTAAACCAGCCATTCACCGCCACTTGGTGTTTTTTATACAGTGACCAATACATCATTTTGGCGAACTGGCCCTCGATAAATAAGCTGCCACGGGCAATGCCGCCCATTAAGCTGCCTACCGTACTGTATTCACCCAAGGACACCAGCGAGCCGTAATCCTGATATTTAAACTCTGGCAGAGTTTTGCCCGCCAAATACAGAGGAATACTTTTCGCCAGCAACATCGCCTGCTGGTGTGCGGATTGTGCGCGGGGTGGCACAGTAGCCCCTGTATCGCCGAGCGGACAAGCAGCGCAATCGCCCAGTGCAAAAATGCTAGGGTCGCGCGAGGTTTGTAATGTACGGCTGACCACCAGCTGATTAAGACGATTGCTTTCTAAACCGCCGATATCTTTGAGGAAATCCGCAGCTTTAATCCCCGCTGCCCACACCACCAAATCGCTGGGAATAAACTTGCCCGAAGCCATTTTGACGCCCGAGGCCGATACATCGACCACTCGCTCATTCGCGTGAATCTCTACCGCCATTTTGCGCAGCTCAAGCGCCACAGCATTGGATAAGCGCTCCGGCAGGGCAGAAAGCAGCCTTGGAGCTGCATCGACAATCACAATTTTTAAATCATGCTCAGGGTGGATATTGGCAAAACCGAAGCTACTCATAATGCGCGTAGCCATATGCAGCTCGGCAGATAGCTCTACCCCTGTGGCCCCGCCGCCGATAATGGTAACGGTAAAGCGCCCCTCACCCGCTTGTTTACGCCTTGCCTGCGCACGTAAGCAGCTATTGATAAAGCGTTTATTGAAGCGCTCTGCGGCCTCTGGGGTATCGAGCATAATGGCGTGGTTTGCCACGCCAGGCGTGCCAAAATCATTGGTCTGGCTGCCCAGCGCCATAACCAGCGCATCGTAAGTAATGGTTTGCTCGGGCACTAGCTCGCTACCGTCTTCCTCATCAAGGGTTGGGGCCAACACCACTTGCTTAGCTTCTCTATCCAGCCCCGTCATACGGCCTAGGCGAAAATCAAAATGATGCCAGCGGGCCAGCGCGATATATTCCAGCTCGTCGGCATGGCTATCTAAAGTTCCCGCCGCCACCTGATGCAAGAGTGGCTTCCAGATATGAGTGCGCGCCGCGTCGATCAAGGTTATATGTGCCTTGCCCTTACGGCCCAGCTTTTCACCCAGCTTCACTGCCAGCTCCAAACCGCCAGCCCCTCCCCCAACTATTACGATGCGCTGCAATACAGTCATAGCCATCCTCCCCCGTTGATTAACTGCTCGTATTATGCGTGAAGCTGACATGAAAAGGGCATGAAAAACAACCATTTAAAGGGGCTTGATTACATGGGTGGAATACGCTACTTACAAGCGCCAACTAACCCTCGCGCCCTCTCCCCATGTGCGCTAACCAAAGTCAAAAAGACCTTTTTAGTGCCTTCGGCACGTTGATTTTGGAGCGGTTAGCCACCGCGGGGCCTTCCTTTCTTGCTTCGCCAAGAAACGAAGCCAAGCGACAAACTCAAAACCACGAAAGCCCCTGCTGTGGTCCAATCGAGGCGGCGGCAGGCGGGATTGGCTGGATCCTCCTTCCCTGGCCGAAACCCCGCCCCGCTTGTTCCTCGCTCCGGCGTGTTTCAAGGGGACTTTAAAAAGCCCCATGCAAATAGCATGGTTGTTATGTTTTTTCGCTGTTCGCTAATGAAAAAACAATTTGGTTAGCACATAGCCCCCCCTCTCCACTAAAGGGAGGGAAGCTAAAAGCAGATACCCATAAAAAAACTGATTATTCTCTTGGTTTTCTCCGTGTAACTCCGTGTCCTCTGTGCTCTCTGTGGTTCAAGATTTAGGTTTTGTTCAAATAATTGAAACCTAAGCCACCAACACCCTCGCCTCGCCCTCGGCAAGTTGCCCAATCACCGCCGCCTGTGCAAAGCCTTGTGCCTTAAATAGCGTCATCACTTCATCAACGGTTTCAGCAGAGCAAGCCACCAGCAGGCCGCCAGAGGTTTGCGCGTCGGCCATGATGCGCTGCTGCCATTCTGGCACTTGCTCGGCGAAATCAACGTCTTGCCCAAAGCTAGCTAAATTGCGCTCGATTGCGCCGGGGCCTATGCCTTGCTGGGCAAAGCCCACAGCGGCAGAGAGTAGCGGCAAATCATTCGCAGCCACATTCGCAGTCAGCTTAGCCCCACGGCAAACTTCCAATAGATGGCCAAGTAGGCCAAAGCCCGTTACGTCGGTCAGCGCATGCACGCCGGCCAGTTTAGCCAAATCGCTGCCGACCTTATTAAGTTGCGTGGTGGTATCAATCAGCTGCTTATAGCCTGCATCATCCAGCAGGCCTTTTTTCATGGCCGTACCCAAGATACCTATCCCTAGCGGCTTGCCTAAGATCAGCACATCGCCAGCCTTGGCATCGCTATTTTTTTTAAGCTGTTTTGGATGAACCAAGCCCATCGCCACGAGCCCATAGATAGGCTCGGGTGCGTCGATTGAATGCCCACCCGCAATCGGAATCCCCGCCTCGGCACAGACTGCAGCACCACCCGCCAAAATTTGCTGAATATCTTCGATCGGTAGCAGATTGACTGGCATGCCGACAACCGCCAAAGCCATAATCGGCGTGCCGCCCATGGCGTAAATATCGGAAATCGCATTGGTGGCTGCGATACGGCCAAAATCAAAGGCGTCATCCACAATCGGCATAAAGAAATCGGTGGTGGCAACCAGTGCTTGTTCATCATTCAACCAATAAACAGCGGCATCGTCAGCTGTTTCAGTGCCAACCAAGAGCTTAGGGAATAAGGCTGCAGTTGGTAACTTAGATAGCATTTCTGATAAAACGGCCGGGGCGATTTTACAACCGCAACCACCACCGTGAGATAAAGAAGTTAACTTTGTGCTCATGACATCATCCTGATTAAATATTTATTGCCCACCTTAGCAGCCTGACTCCGCTTTGACGAGCGCAGGATACTTGCAAAATGAGTGAATTTTTCCACGACCATTGCACTGCCGTGGGACAATTACACCAATCAAGTGCATATAGTGAAATGAAGTGAAAAATTTATTGGCGACCTTAGCAGACCTCTCCACCTTTGATGAGGTGATCGATGTACGCACTCCACTTGAATTTGCCGATGACCATATTCCCGGCGCGATCAACGCGCCCGTACTCAGCAATGAAGAGCGCGTCATCGTTGGTACGCTGTATAAACAAGATCCCTTTGCCGCCACTAAATTAGGCGCGGGTCTGGTCGCCAAAAACCTCGGCATTCACCTTGCCACCACTTTTAAAGACAAGCCGAAGAACTGGAAGCCGCTGATTTACTGCTGGCGTGGCGGCAAGCGCTCTGGATCGATGACCACTTGGTTTAATCTAATCGGCTGGAAAGCACGGCAATTACAAGGCGGCTACAAGACTTATCGTGGTGATATTTTAGTCAAGCTAGACGCCATCCCCGCCGTATCGCGCTTTATTGTTTTGGCCGGCCACACTGGCTGTGGCAAAACACGCTTACTCAATGCACTAGAGCGGACCGGAGCACAAACACTGGATTTAGAAGGCCTTGCAAAGCATCGTGGCTCGGTACTCGGTGCCAGCCCTGCCGCACCGCAGCCTTCGCAAAAAAGCTTTGATAGCCAGCTCATCCACCAACTCTCTCAATTTGACCCAAGCCGCCCAGTGTTTGTTGAAGCCGAAAGCAAACGCATCGGCTTGGTGCATCTGCCCGCCAGCCTGATGCTCGCCATTCGCGCCGCCGATTGCATCTTGGTGCAGGCCAGCTTTGAAGAC
The DNA here is from genome assembly GCF_000969645.2 of Janthinobacterium sp. B9-8. Lineage (NCBI taxonomy): Bacteria > Pseudomonadati > Pseudomonadota > Betaproteobacteria > Burkholderiales > Oxalobacteraceae > Janthinobacterium > Janthinobacterium sp. B9-8. Next base: position 300,256 of record NZ_CP014222.1, on the reverse strand, counting down.
CGAATCCGCTTTTTATGCGACGACTACGCCAACCTATTTGACGACCCGCTTAGCTTTAAAACCAAATTAAGCCGCCTAGTCGAAATGCACGGCAAAGTAGTGTTAGCCCAATGGAACGAGCTGATCGATCAAGGAAAAAAAGCCGAACTATTTGGCGAGCTAATCAGCAAACACTACGACCCCGCCTACAAACGCAGCAGCCAAAGCAATTACCTGAGGCTAAGCGATGCAAGGCCTCTCGTCATTGATCCATCGAGTGATTTAAGCGAATGTGCAAGGCAATTGATTTTGGATTTGGGGGCGTAAAGCAAAAAGGAGCTCTGAGAGCTCCTTTTAAGCATCAAGCTAATACAAGCACGAACGCAGATTTTTCATAGAATCTGCGTTCCTTGCTCGCCGGCTTGTTGCGGTGCGTAACGCCTTTGGCGTTTTGCACCCTATAAAATTGACCTTACTCAAGCTAAGGCCTGATGACAAAGATCCTTCAGTAAGTAAGCAAGGTATTGAGCCCTTGATGCCACAGAAAGCACAGAAGAAACGATAGATGCGATGATTTTCTCTGTGGCCTCTGTGTCCTCGTTTTACTCTGTGGTTCAAGGTTTGGCTCTCTATCAAAGCCAACTGAAGGATTTTGCTAATCAGGAGCTAAGTAAAAGCCCTGTTGATCATTACAAAATAAACCGCTGCACCGACTGATGCAAATGGGCAGATAAATTTTGTAAATCTTGTGCAGAGCGGGCGCTGAGCTGAATTTCACGCGCTTCTACTTCTGCTCTCTGAGCGATCTGCTCCACCGCCTTGGCGATTTCTGTAGTGGCCATGCTTTGCTCACGGATGGCGCTGCTGATGCTATCGACCACACTCCGCACTTGCTCTGCCCCGCTACGAATATCTTCGATGGCTGTTCCCGCCTCATTAGCCAACAGTACGCTGGCATTCGCTTGCTGCACACCACTTTCCATTTGCACAATCGCTTCCCGCGTGCCGGATTGAATCTGCCCAACCATCGCAGCAATTTCCACCGTGGATTGGCTAGTGCGCTCAGCCAACTTACGCACTTCATCGGCCACCACGGCAAAGCCACGGCCCTGCTCGCCTGCCCTTGCCGCTTCAATCGCGGCATTGAGCGCCAGCAAATTCGTTTGATCGGCAATATCCTTAATCGTGCCAACAATCGAGGTGATCTTGTCGGACTGGCGGCCCAACTCCTCAATCCTTACCGCCGATCCCTTTACCAGCTCGGCAATTTTGTGCACCTCGGATGTGGCACGATGAATCACCACCGCACCACGGCCCGACATCTCTCTGGCCGATTCGGCCAAGCCACGGGCATCATTGGTGTTCGCGGTGACATGATCAATCGACACCGACATTTCCTCTACCGACGCTGCCATCGACGATGCCGATTCGCTCTGCTCATTAGAGCGACGGGCCACTTCGGCCGAGCGATCACTTAAACTGCTCGCCGCCGTACTCATTTGCCCAGCGCCGCTAATCACCTCGCCGATCATAGCGCGTAAGGTTTGCTGCATATCCCGCAGGCTAGCCATCAAGCTATCTTTATCTTCGGCCTTACAGACCACGTTTTGATCAAGATGGCCACTCGCCACACTTCTGGCCAGCGCAACGGCTTCCTGCGGCTCACACCCCAATAGCTTAAATAAAGAGCGCCCCAGCAATATCAGCGTCAACGTCACCAGCGCCATCATCAATAAACCCAATGGCAAGAGCACATATAAAACCCTGCGGAATTTTTCATTCACATCATCAATATAAACACCCGTGCCGATCACCCAACCCCAAGCTGAGAAGCCTTGCACATAAGAAATTTTATCAACCGGCTCGGTGCTACCCGGCTTACTCCACTGATAGCTAACAAAGCCTGCGCCCTCACTTTTAACCACCTTCACCATTTCAAGAAACAGCGCCTTGCCATTAGGATCTTTCAGCGCAGACAAGTCTTTGCCTTCCAGCTCGGGCTTCATGGGGTGCATCAGCATTTTTGGGCTTTCATCATTCACCCAAAAATATTCTTTCTTGTCGTAACGAATTGCTCTTAAAGCTTGCAGCGCAGCGACTTGTGCAGAGGGCTGATCCATTTTTCCATCGCGACTAAGCTGCTCAAAATGCGCCACCACCGTTTGTGCCGATTCGGCTAAGTTGCGAACCTTATCTTTACGGCCACTCAGCATCTCGTCCTTGAAATGCAGCAACATCAAACTGCCCATCATAATAAACGCCAGCAAGGTGATGCCTGCAACCAAGACCAATCGACTACGTAATGTCATTCCAGCTTGCCCCTTCATTGCCTTCCCCTGTGTTTATTATTAATTACTTATTCACTGGATTATGCCCACGTAAGGATTGGCAGATGTGGCCTTTCTATTATTTGTTGTAAATCTGCGACTACGAGCAAGCCCGTACACCAATGAGGTTTCAATAAAACTTTGTTAAGTAGCTCAGCGATTCCAACCTTGAAAGACACTCACTTAATAAAAATATTAAAACCCACTCTGAAGTTCACGCACGAAAGTATTGACCTCCTGAGCAGCCTTAATCGGGAAAGCTTGCAACAGACAGTGTGGTGCCACCAACTCGATAATACGAGTACGCGGATTGAGCTTGGCAATCAGAGCTGAAGCACTGGCGGGGACAACTTGATCGCGCGACGCGCGTAGATACAGCACGGGCACTTTAACCACAGACAACTGACTTGAAACGTTAATAGCCAGCACAGCCTGCAGCCTAGCTCGTATAACCGATAGCGATACTAGCGAAAGAGCCTGAGTAAGCGCCACTTGTAATTCTCTCGTGATAAAACGCCCAAACAAAACCCGAGCGAGCAGACTCACAGGAACCCGTGGAAGAATCATAATCAGTGAGTGAAAAGCTGAAAATATTGGACGAGGGTTGCTCAAAAACGAGCAGCACAAAATCAAACCTTTAAGATTCGGTGAGCCAGAGGCAGCAAGAGACACGGCAATAGGGCCAGAGAATGATTCGCCAAGAATAATATAGGGCCCATCAATGGGAAGTGCTGCACGGGCGATCTGCTCAAGCTCTTTATAGCCTAAAGGCTCAGCTGGAGGGAAAACAACAACCTTCACATTATACCCAGTCCCAAGAGCTGCAATAAATGATGCAAACAATTGGCCTGTACCATCCATTCCAGGTAACAGAACGAGCGTCACCGATGTAATACTCCGTAAATAATGTATCCACAAAAAGCAGTCTTTGAGTTCAAGCGTGCAAGCCACCATCCACCACAAGACTATGCCCAACCACATAAGACGATGCGGCGGTGCTTAACCAGAGAATGGCGTTGGCAATTTCGTCGGCTTTTGCGAGCCTGCCTATAGGGATGGCTTGCGCTAGCTGCGTCTGATGCTCAAGCAATTGATCCTCAGAGAGATGCGCCGTGCGACGCTCGCGACGCGGTGTTTCAGTCGCGCCGGGACAAACAGCATTAATCCGCACGCCTCGCCCGATATATTCCCTTGCCGTCGAGCGAGTCAGCCCAATCACAGCGTGCTTTGCCGCGCTGTACACCGCAGCAGTCGGCGCACCTGACAAGCCATTCAGCGATGACACATTCACAATCGTGCCGCCCCCCAAGTGCAGCATGGCCTCAATTTGATACTTCATGCAGTTAAAGACGCCTAAAACATCCGTCGATACGGTCTTGCTGGCATCTTCAAAAGACATTTCATGAGTCGGGATCGGGCGCGTATCGCATGCCGCGCTATTAACAGCGGCATCCAGCTGACCATAGTGCTCGATAGTAAAGCTGACTAAGGCGGCAACGGACAATGGATCTATCACATCGCAGCCATGAAACACGGCGTCCCCCAGTGTGCGAAGTTCTAGCTCCGCCGCCGCCCCTTGCTCACCATTACGCGCGGCCACCACCACCTTAGCGCCACACGCAACAAACGCCTTTGCGGCAGCCAAACCAATTCCCGTGGTTCCCCCCGTAATGAGCACCACTTTACCGTGAAGACTTTGCATAAACGCACCTGATGACAATGAAGGATTATATTTAGCTCGCTTTAATAGTCTATCAGCATATCCAAGTTAATATAAAAAGTGAGCATCAAAATAAGCAAAGCGCCTTCAACTTAAGGTGCCATTAACAAAGTGTAACCCGCAGTGTAACCCACATAAAATTATGTAATTAAATACCATGCCGCGATATACGCATCTGTCTAAAATGCCAGCACTATCTTCATAAAACACATTATTCATTTTGAGAACAGGAAATAAACTCATGCGTAGAAAAGCAACAAAGCTATTAAAGATCCTCTCTGTTTTAAGCTGTGTAATTAGCCCATTAAGCCACGCAGCAGAAAATATAGATCAAGCCTATATTCAAAAAATAGTCAGCACGGCAATCACTCCCATACAAAAACAATTCAATATTCCAGGGATGGCAGTTGCGGTGAGTATTGATGGCAAGAATTATTTTTATAATTACGGCGTAGCATCAAAAGAGGGCAAGCAGGCGGTGAGCCAAGATACGCTGTTTGAAATTGGCTCAATTAGTAAAACCTTTACCGCCACACTGGCCTCGTATGCCCAAATCAATGGCCAGCTTTCTTTTAGCGATAGCGTTAGCCAGCATTTGCCGTCTTTACGCGGCAGTGCCTTTGATAAAGTCAGCCTACTTAATCTGGCAACGCATACTGCTGGCGGCTTGCCGCTGCAAGTGCCTGACGAGATTACAAATAATGAGCAGCTGATGGATTATTTTAAAAACTGGCAGCCCAAGCACGCGGCGGGTACTTATCGCGTTTATTCCAACCCCAGCATTGGCCTGCTTGGCTTAATTACTGCTAAAAGCATGAATACTTCTTTTGAAGATGCCATCGAAAAGAAATTATTCCCTGAGCTAGGAATGACTAATAGCTATGTCAATGTACCCGCAGCGCAAATGAAAAATTACGCTCAGGGCTACAATAAAAAAGACGCCCCAGTCAGAGTCACCCCCGGTGTTTTAGCATCCGAAGCCTACGGCGTAAAATCCAGCTCGGCGGATATGATTAAATATATCAATGCCAATATGCAAATAGGTAAAATAAACGATAAAGTGCAACAAGCACTGATCAATACCCACAGCGGCTATTTTAAATCTGGCGGGATCATACAAGACTTAATCTGGGAGCAATACGCTTATCCTGTAGAATTAAATAAATTATTAACAGGTAATAGAGATGCTATGGCTTATGAAGCCAATGCAGCGAGTAAAATCACCCCCGTTTTAGCACCACAAAGCATGGCGTGGATTAATAAAACCGGCTCCACCAATGGCTTTGCTGCCTATGCGGCTTTTATTCCCTCCATGAAAATCGGCATTGTGATTCTAGCCAATAAAAACTATCCAATTCCACCACGGGTGATGGCGGCTTATCAAATATTAAGCCAATTGGATCAGCAGACAGCGCTTAAAAACTAAGCGCTGTCCATGGTTTGAGGCTGAGGGGGGCACTCCCAATCCTGCCAACTTCGCCAGCTGCTAGGGCAAGTATTAAACCATCGTAGGGCGGGTAAACCCGCGTATTTTTCAATACCGCTCGCGGGTTTCACCCGCCCTACGAAAGGCACAGATATAAGTTGATAGAATTGGCCACGGCACACACTCTCCCTAAGCTTGCCACGCCCGTGCAATGCCGAAGCTATCTTCAAACATCTCGTAACTTTGTATCTCACCATCTCTCACCACAAAGCGCATCACAAATGCGCCTTGATAGGCGTGGCCATTCTTGTATTGCCAAGCGAAATGCCCACGCGCGAGCGCTTCGTTTTCGCCGTCGTACCAGCGATCAATCACAAATTGCGTGGCTTGGCCCGCTGCTGCGATCTGCCGTAGGCATTGCCCGACCTCTGCACGCCCTTGCCAAAGCCCGGCCCAAGGCACAATTTGGCGATCACCCGGAATATGCCAGCTTATGGCTTCGCTTAGATAATCTAAAGGCGGCTGACCTGCGATAAATCCTGCGACAAACGCTTTGGCAACAGCCAGTGGAGCCAGTGGGCGGCTTGGTGCGTGGTATTGAGCAAAGATTTCTTTTGCTGCAAACACGGCATTGAGCGCAGCAGGAAAACCCGCGTAAACCGCAGTCTGGATCAGCACTTCGATGATTTCTTCGCGGCTTAGCCCCACATTTAAGGCGGCTTCTAAATGCACTTTTAATTGTGGTGCAGCATTGCCCATGGCGGACAACATGGCGACGGTCGCCAATTCTCTTTGCGCGAGAGAAAGCCCGGGGCGGGAATAAATTTCGCCAAAGCCAAACTCGATAATATAGCGGCCCAGATCGGGCGCAATATCACGCAGGCTATTAATCACCCGCTCCCCTGCCTGGTCGTCAACTTCTTTAAATTTTTTCCAGCCTGATAACTGATGCATGCCATTCTCCTTGCGTGAAGAGCGCATCCAAAAACAATCGCTTTGAGGCAGCCCATCCAATATCCACGCAAAAGATATTTTGGCGAGAGAGGCTGCAACGAAGTGGCCGTTTTTAGCGCGGCTCTGAAGAGAGTGACGCTTCCATTTGCTGATACGTGGCGATTTTGCTGTGCAATAGCAGTAAGTTTTCCTGCAAGCTGGCAATTTGCAAAGCCAGCGCTGCGGCGTGCGTTTCCAGCATTTCACGCCGCGGCACCACACTTGCCAGCGTTTGCCCTTCCCGCCGTAAGCGGGCGTAGCGTTGCATATCAGCGATGCCCATGCCGGTAGCACGTAAACGCAGCAAAAAATCGATCCAGTGCAAATCGTCCTCCCGATAACGGCGCTGGCCATTTAAGGCACGCGGCACCGCATCGATCAGGCCGATTTTCTCGTAATAACGCAGCGTATCCATCGATAAACCACTGCGCATTGCAACGTCAGAAATGGATAAGGTCACCATGGCCATCAGCATAAAAGCTGGAGTGCACTCCAGCGCAAGGGAAAAATGAGCATGGATAGCTTGGCACCATCATCGATCCAACTTTGAGAAGGCAGTAAGAACAGTACCTTCATGCACTTCGTCTCCAGCTAGCCGCCCCCAAATTAACGAATCCCGGTAATGCCCTCTAATAAATTTATGCTCGCGGAGCTGTCCCTCAAGCCTAAAACCTGCACGCTGTAGCAGGGCAATAGAGGCAGAATTTTCAGGCCGGCAAGATGCAGAAACACGATGCAGGCCAAGATCTAGCCACAAAAACTGCAATAAGCAGTGCACCGCTTCGCTGGCGTAGCCTTTCCCCCAATATTTAGGGTGAAATGAATACCCAATCTCCGCCGCATAGCCCTCAGTATCCACCGAGGCTAAGCAACCTCCAATCAGGCTGCCATCCGCCAAGACTACAGCCAGATTAAAGCTACGGCGCACGGGGTGGCGTGGCTCAGCCACACAACTTTCCACAAAAGAACGTGTTTGTTCAAGGCTATTTGGGCCCCACTCTTGATGAATAACTACCCGCTCATCCTCTGCATATGCATGCACCTCATCGAGATCAGTACTTTGAAAATCACGTAATGCAAGCCGCGGAGCTTTAAGCAAAATGGACGTCATGAATGAAACACCAGCAAATTTTAAAATATATTCCTAAGCAGGAAACCTTGGCCCTTGCAGTGCTAGCGTGCCACTACGGCCTTCCAGCTCGCCCATTTCTACGCTGTGATATGGCAGGGTGCTGGTATCAAGTGCATTAAATAGCTCGAGAGTTGAGACCAGCTTATAGCCCTGAGCCAGCCAGCCTTGGAGCAGGCGCTCAAAAGTAGGCAGTAATTTCATGCCTTCCAGCTCGGCGTGCAGGGTGTAGACGTGGCCGAATTCTGGCTCGGCGGCGGTGAGTTTGAGCAGATGCTCGTGCACATTCTCTGGCGTTAAATCACCCACACCGATCAATTCATCCAGCGTTGGCAAGGTGGTAGGTAACTGCACACAGCGTACTGGTTCACCCTTTACCACGGGCCAGAATGGATGGGTGCCGCGTGTATCCGAGGCATAAGTTAAAGCCATGCGCTGCTGGTGGCGATAGGCTTCTGGGTTCATTTGCCAACCCGCTGCGCCGTGGGTTTTAGCGGGTGTGCCGAATACTTCGGCAAAACGCGCTGCGGCTAAATCGATTTGCTCGCGCGTCCATGCGGCGGATTCGCCTGCCACATAGTCTTGCCATTTGATGTGATCCCAAGTGTGAATGCCGACTTCAAAACCATCAGCAGCCACGCTTCGTAAAATATCTGCACAGCGGCGACCAATATCCGGGCCGGGCAAGAGCGTGCCGTAGAGCAGGGTTTGAATACCGTAGTGCTCTACCACCGAGGTGCGCGATACTTTTTTCATAAAGCCGGGGCGGAAAACGCGTTTAATCGCGCGGCCAGTGTGATCTGGCCCCAGGCTAAATAAGAAGGTGGCATCTGCGCCCAAACGCTGTAGCAATTCAACAAGGCGGGGCACGCCTTCGCGGGTGCCGCGATAGGTGTCGACATCAATTTTTAAAGCGAGAAGTTTCATTCAGATGATTTTTTAATGAGTTTGTGGAGTAGAGGCAGAGGCACGCTGATCATGCCTCTTGAGCATTTCTTGCTGCATCGCGATGAACTGCTGACGGATCTGATTACGCATGGTATCAAGGGCAAACCCTGCCAGCAGGCTTGATTCCGGAAGCCATTCTGCGTGGTAGCTTATCACGGTCTGCCCTTGGGCTGGTTTCAGTAGTGCGACACTTTGATAAGCTTCACTGCCGCCCACCGATGTGGCGTGAATTTCACTGAAGGGTTTTAAATCGATATCACGTACCGATTCATACTGATAATTAAACAGGCTTAAGGGCACATTCAATGCCTGCGACACACGCAAATGATTGCCCGATTGGCTAATAATATGGCTGCTAACTAATTGCGGCAAAAACTGCGGCATATGTTCAAAATCGACCATCACTTGCCAAGCCTGCTCTTTGCTTACTGCTACGCGGAATTCAGCATCAATTTTAACCAAATCAGCCTCTTTACGTGCAGTCACCCGCACATCACTTGCGGAGGCAAAAGAGCTAAGCAACAGCAGTAAACACATCAGCTTCATCGAATCACCTTAAGAATGGACAAGCCCAATTCGTAAATAGCCCCCTGCTCGATCTGGTGGCAACGCACTACTTTCACTCTGACCGCCAGCGGTTCTCTTGGCCCGGCACCATCTAATGGTGGCATCACAAACAAGTCAAATTTCTCATCCAGCCTCGGCACATAATTGGTCTCCACCGTTAAGCCACTGACACTTAAATCGGTGCAGTTGCCATAATATGCAGGGCCATAATCAAGTGGACGGATTTTGACTTTACACTTAACGGGAATACGCAAAGCATCCCGTTTATTGTGATCACTCATACCGGCTTTCATGCAGAAAATCCTGTTGGATGGCGATCTAAAAAGAAAGAATATCAGCTAAACTTATCTCATGCCGTGTTCATAATCTTAGTTCGAGAATGCCTTAAGGAGGAGTAATCATGTCGGATATTTCTGCAATAAAATCCTACGTTGTGAACCTAAGCCAAGCCCTTAAACAAACCTCAAGCCAAACCAGCCAGCAATTAGAACAAATCGCCGCAAGAGTCGCCAAAAAATCAGAAGCGGCCACCGATGTAGGACTAGCCAGCATTCAGCGCTCAAACGCCACTAATCAAGCATTGGGTGAATATCGCAATAAAATTGATACTTTTGCTTAAAATAGCCAGATCAGGCCAATGGGCAAACGACGACGCAAAACCTCATATTCATCCACTTAGCCGTAAGGCAATACGGCTAAGTATCTTACACACCAGAATGCTTCCAAATTAAAGAAGCGCACTACGATTTATACCGTGTGCGCTTTAATTATCTAAGCATCCCGCGTAACACGTAATACTTCTTCCAGCGTAGTTTCACCTTCTAAAACACGGCGCACACCATACTGACGCAAGCTAAGCATGCCTTGGCCGCTGGCGTAGAGCTTAATCGCCTGCTCGGTAGCACGCTCGTGCATCATGCTGCGGATATTTTCGTCGATCACCAGTAATTCATACAGGCCACTACGGCCACGATAGCCGCTTTGCTTGCATTCAGAGCAGCCTACGGCGCGATAAACAGGCTTATCGCTGCCCAATTGCTCGGTGGTTAAGGCGTCCGGCGTTTGCAACTGACGGCAAGCTGGGCAGAGGCGACGCGCTAAGCGCTGGGCCAGTACGCCTAATAAAGACGACGCCAGCAAGAATGGCTCGATGCCCATATCCACCAAACGCGTTACCGCGCTGGCTGCATCGTTGGTATGCAAGGTTGCCAGCACCAAGTGGCCAGTTAAGGAAGCTTGCACCGCAATTTGTGCGGTTTCTAAGTCACGGATTTCCCCGATCATTACCACGTCCGGGTCTTGGCGCAAAATAGCACGCAGCGCGCGGGCAAAGGTCATATCAATCCGCGTACTGACTTGGGTTTGCCCTACCCCATCCAGATCGTATTCGATCGGATCTTCTACCGTCATAATATTGCTGGAATTGGCATCCATACCGCTCATCGCGGCATAGAGCGTGGTGGTCTTTCCCGAGCCAGTTGGCCCCGTCACCAAGATAATGCCGTGCGGTTGAGCGAGCAGCTTTTCTAAAGTGGCGAGCGTATCGGCGGCCATTCCCAGCTTGGCTAGGTTTAAGCGCCCTGCCGATTTATCCAAGAGTCGCAATACCACTCGCTCGCCGTGGCCGGTAGGTAAAGTCGAAACCCGCACATCGACAGGGCGACCCGCAATACGCAAGGTAATCCGCCCATCTTGCGGCAGGCGTTTTTCGGCAATATCAAGGCCTGCCATCACTTTGATCCGTGACACCAGCGCCGCGTGCAATGCGCGTTTAGGCTCGATCACATCTGCTAAGCGCCCATCAATCCGAAAACGCACCACAGATCGCGTTTCGAATGGCTCAATATGCACATCAGAGGCGTTTTCACGCAGTGCTTCGGTGAGCAGCGCGTTAATTAAGCGAATAATCGGCGCATCGTCTTCGGTTTCGAGTAGGTCTTCGATTTCAGGCATTTCTTGAGCCAAGCGCGACAGATCGAGGTTTTCTTCCAGATCATCTACCACCATCGCTGCGCCACTACCCTGGCCAAATAATTGGGACAGCTGCGATTCAAACTCAGCCGCATCCACCACCGAAATATTAAGCGGCTTGGCTGCCACACGGCGTAATTCGTTGAGCGCAGAAAAATCACCGCCTTTGCGAAACAGCACCGAAACGGAATCCGCTTCATGGTGGGCATCCACCACACCACGATCACGGGCAAAGTGGTACGGCACTAAACGACTCATGGTGCAACAACCGGTTCAGAAGGGGTCAGCGGCGTGGCTTTGCGCGCATCAATCACTTCGGGTAGCACTACTGCGGGCATATCCGGTAAAACTAAGCTTGTTGGGCGCTCAAAGTGGTTCTGCTCGGCACGTAAATACTGATAACGATCGGACGATAAAGTGCGCGTTGCATTGGCATCTCTTAGCACTACGGGGCGCAGAAATACCATCAAATTTACTTTCTCTGATTTACGATCTTCGTAGCGGAAAAAAGCCCCCAAATAGGGAATATCTCCCAATAAGGGCACTTGGCTACGTTTATAAGTCACCCGATCTTCGATCAAGCCCCCCAACACAATAATCTGGCCATCATCAACCAAGACTTTAGAATCAATCGAGCGCGTTTTAGTTGCCAAGCCCGCGCCATCAGTCAAGACCGATTTATCGATGCTTGATACTTCCTGATACACCGTCAGCGTAATGCTGCCACCTTCCGACACTTGCGGGCGAACGCGCAGCTTAATACCCACATCTTTACGCTCAATCGATACAAATGGATTAGCATTGGCACCCGATGAAGCCTGAGTACCCGTGATAATCGGAATATTCTGCCCAACCATGATCTTGGCTTCTTCATTATCCAGGGTCATTAAATTAGGCGTGGAAAGCACATTGCCATCACCACTATCTTGTAGCGCCGAGGCAAGCACACCCAGCGTAGGCATGCGTCCGTTCACTGGGTTGCCATTTAAGATGCCTAGGCTTAAACCACCAGGAATCACCGATGGATCTTTGGTTGCAATGCCTTTCAGCAAGGAGCCCAAACCATTTAATGATGCAGCCCCTACCGCAGAAACATTATCATTTCCCCCTGCCAGCAGCCACTGCACACCAAACGCGCCCGCTTTAGATACATTCACTTCGGCAATCATCGCTTCTACATAAACCTGAGCACGGCGCACATCCAGCTTATCGATCACCGTCCGCAGATTGTTATAGATATTATCCGGCGCAGTAATCACCAGAGAATTAGTCATATTATCGGCTTGAATCATCACATTCACGCCGCCCACTTGCACATTGGCAGCGGCAGAAGTGGGGGCAGCAGGCGCACTGGCAGGCATACCACCCGCTGGGCTTGCCGCCATGCTGCTAGATGGCGTAGTCGAAGAAGAACCTGAATCCTGACCGGTCATAATCCCTTTCAAGGTATTCGCAAGCTTGGCGGCTTCGGCATTTTTTAAATACACCACATGGATATTGCCACCGGAAGAGCCCTGGGTATCCATGGTTGCCGCCAGTTTTTTAATTTGCTGGGCATGCAGGATGTTTTCGCTACGCACCAACAAACTATTACTGCGTAAATCTGCTACCACCACGCTGCGCTTTACACCTTCCACCAAGGGCGCGCCTTGATTTACGCCTTGCACCATGATTTCCGGCATCAGGCGGCCAAGGTTTTGTGCCACATCAACAGCCGATGCGTATTTAAGCGATACCGAAAACACATCGGAGCTAGCAGGCTGATCAATACGCTCAATAATCTGATTAAGACGGCGAATATTATCGGCGTAATCCGTAATCACCAGCGTATTGCCACCTGGATAAGCCGCAATTGTATTATTCGGGCTAATCAATGGGCGCAGGATAGGCACCATTTGCACTGCGGACTCATATTTAAGCGGATAAACCTGCGTGACCATTTTATCGCCCGCCAGCCTCATACTGCGGTTACCCGTACTGCTGTAATGTTGTTTGGCATCCGCCTCGGGCAATACTTTCACCACACCGCTTGATTCAACCGCAGTGAAGCCTTGCTGGCGTAGTGCCGATAATAAAATCGGAAATACCATTTCTTTGCTCACCGCCTGGCTAGACACGATATTCAGCGTGCCTTTTACCCTTGGATCGATGACAAAGTTTTTACCTGAAATCAAACCAATCGCTTTAATGGTTGATTCGATATCAGCATTCACAAAATTAAGCGTGACCTTATCGTCGGCAGCAATAGATAACTGGGAGGCTAAAAGGCAAGCTAGTAAGAAGGGGCGCAGAATCATGGGTTTAACAACTCAAGGCTGAATAAGATATTGCAAATTGACCGAGCTGCCGTTGCGAAGCACAACGAGCAACACTTGGGGCTGCTGACTAAATACAGTGTAAATCAGAGAAATATCGGCGACTTGGGCCAGATTCTGGCCATTAATTGTTTTAATCACATCACCGTTTTGCAATTGCAACAGCCTTGAAAAAGGCTGAGCAGCGATATTATCAATTTGAATGCCACCTTCGCGATAGGTAGATAGCCCCTTGGCCCAATCGGCCACATTGGCGCCTTGCATCGCTCCTGCCAGTTGCCCGCGGGAAAGTGAGGTCTGGGTTGCCGCAGCGGCGGCTGGCTGACTATTGGCTGGCGACGTAAGCGCCACGCTCGTGTCAACCGGGGCAACCGCGTTATGGCCCTCTAGCATTAAGATTTGGCGACGGCCATTGTCATCCAGCACAACATGATCGCTCGCAATTTCCAGCAATTTGATATTGCCTTGTAGCGTTTGCCCAACTTGCGCAGCAACAGCACTTGCTTCTAATCCGGTAAAAATCGCAGCACCGTAGCCTTTTTGCCCTGCAATCACCGCCAGAAGTTTAGCTTGAAGCGTTGATACAGCAGCGACTTGGCTGCTATCGCTTCCAAACCAATCTTGCGCCGCAGAAAAATCCTGAGCTCTTTGATCAGATATTTCTGCGGGTAAAATCAAACGTAAAGCTTGTGGACGCGGCTCAAAAACACGCCAAAACAGCCCGGCTAAAAGCCACAACAAGACGCAAAGTAAGGCTGGCTGTACTTTTGCTATAAGAGTAGTGAGGTGAGACGCACGGAAAGCTTTCACGAAGGCAAGGTACTTTGCACAAAGGGGAATCAACATTTATACCGCAAAGCCCAGTAACTGACTACCGCATAGATATTTCATTCAAAAGGTGTTGACACGTATTTTATGGCGTGATCTAATGCGCACCTCTTTCGAGACAGGGTAAGCAGCTCAGTAAGCAGAGCCGCTATCTGGCAGTAAAGATTTGTTGTTTTAGCAGGGTGATTAGCTCAGTTGGTAGAGCGTCTGCCTTACACGCAGAATGTCGGCGGTTCGACCCCGTCATCACCCACCACTAAAATAGTGAGTTGCTTAGTAAAGAGATAATTATGCCGCTGCGGAGTGGTAGTTCAGTTGGTTAGAATACCGGCCTGTCACGCCGGGGGTCGCGGGTTCGAGTCCCGTCCGCTCCGCCATGTTACATAGTTATTTAAGTTTTCAAATTGTTTTACAGATGGGTGATTAGCTCAGTTGGTAGAGCGTCTGCCTTACACGCAGAATGTCGGCGGTTCGACCCCGTCATCACCCACCACTTAGCAATAGGTGTGCAGTACGATTAGTTATGCAACTGAGGAGTGGTAGTTCAGTTGGTTAGAATACCGGCCTGTCACGCCGGGGGTCGCGGGTTCGAGTCCCGTCCGCTCCGCCAACTCATAACTGGTTTGTTTTAAATGTTTTTCAGTGGGTGATTAGCTCAGTTGGTAGAGCGTCTGCCTTACACGCAGAATGTCGGCGGTTCGACCCCGTCATCACCCACCACTTAGTCGAATAAGTGTGTAATAAGATTAGTTATGCAACTGAGGAGTGGTAGTTCAGTTGGTTAGAATACCGGCCTGTCACGCCGGGGGTCGCGGGTTCGAGTCCCGTCCGCTCCGCCAACTCATAACTGGTTTGCTTTAGAATGATTTAAAGATGGGTGACGTAGCTCAATTGCTAGAGCGTTTCCTTGTACGCTTGATCTCCTGTTCAGCGTGCTAAATGTTTTAATAGATAGGTGATAGCTCAGTTGCTAGAGCGTTTCCTTGTACGCTTGATCTCCTGTTCAGCGTGCTAAATGTTTTAAGGATTGGGTGATTAGCTCAGTTGGTAGAGCGTCTGCCTTACACGCAGAATGTCGGCGGTTCGACCCCGTCATCACCCACCACTCCTTTCTTTATTCTTTCTGTATAAATAGAAAATCCTTTCCCCTCTATTTCTTGTTTTTTCACATAGCTGAAAAAAGAATACAGACAACACTTATATCACCCGCATTTAATTGATCATTTGTTGTTTCACAACCACTATTTTTTTATTTTTTGCAATTCAATCATCGCAAATAAGAGATTCAACCGCTAAACTAGCAGCCTCTTAGCAAGGTGGTCACAGCATATGAAATCTCCCCTTGCCATGATCTCAGCGTTATCAACGCGTATGATCTGCCTTGCACTGGTTGCGGGTATTTTGGCATTGCACTTTCTTTTAGCAAAACAGCCAAGCCCTATGGCTTACTTACTAGAACTATGGTTCGCCGCTTGCGTTCTCATTTTGCTTTTACAAAAAAAACACCAGCATCTTTTATCCAGCCCGGATACAGAAACGCTCCCGGCAGATGACTTTCCTGCCTGCCTGCCTGATTTAGTCTGGTGCATTAGTTTTGCAAATCGTAGTGTTAACCCACTCAATCAAAGTTTTGCAAATATTCATCCGCAGGCTAACGCTGAAAATAAAAAAATATCCAGCCTCTTTCCAGCCAGAATCTCCCGTCAATATCTGGAAGCTTTAATTTCAGTGCAAAGCACGCAAAAAGCTCAGGCATTTGAATACCAATTTGCTGGCAACGATCAGATCAAGCGCTATTTTGAAGCCCGTTTATTGCCGCAATCTTCAAGAGATTGCATGGCAATTATTCGCGATATCACGCATATTAAAGACACCGAGCAGGCTTTATTAAACCAACAGCTGTTTGTGCATCAAATTATTGATTCCAGCCCTAATTTAATTTTTGTGCGGGATAAGCACGGGCGCTTTTTATTAGTAAACCACGCAACACAAACTCAGCTAGGGCACGAGCTTTTGGTGCAATCACATATGGGCTTAGTGGATTCACCACAGCCATTTACACTAGGGGACAATGAAGTACTGGAAAAAGGCGAAACCATTCGCCATCTGGACTCATGGATCATGCCCGACAATCAAATGCATTGGTTCGACATTACCAAGCTGCCGATTGTACGCGATGAAAATACCTATATTTTATCAATTGCGATGGATATTTCGCATCTAAAAAGCACAGAAGCGGCAATGGAAGAAATCCAAAGCCTGATTCGCAATGTGGCCGATGCCCTGCCTGTGCGCTTTGTTTTGATTGAACAAGGCTTAATTACCTTTGCTAATCATGGTGCTGAAACTTTATTCGGCCAAATAAATAAAGACCTTACAGGTAAATCCTTGACCAGCTTAATCGATCCTCAAGGTGAATCAAGTAACTATCAGATTATTGAGCTGGCCAATATGTCAAACCAGCTGGTTATATTTAAATAATTGATTGGCGCAAAACGCAGCAACCTACTTTGATTATTACTTTTTCGAGCTCTACTTTCCATCGTCATTTCCTAGTGAAACCCAACATCAGCTAGGAGATGATAGCCCCTGCCCTCGCCATCATGGCGATATCTAAGCTCAATACACCCGCAAGAAATACTTCTTATCCAAATCCAGTAAAAAGCCTTTTTCAGGAACAGCTCTCGCCACGGCGAGTTTGGCTTATTAAAAGTATTCACGGCTACAGCCACTCCTACGCCATTTGCACAGCAATACATCACAAATAAATAATACTAAAAATATAAATTTGTCATAGTCAAAAAAAACTTAATGGCGCACTTATAAAATTTAAGTTTTTTTTCATATGCAGGTCACCCCTCCTCCTTATGCTACGCGGCATATCCAGTACTCATATCCGCCAAATTTTTAACCATTTGGCGATATATCTATTCATTGCCGCGGATTTAAGGAGATTGTTTAAATGTCCAAAAGTATTTATTTATCCATCACACTGGCGCTTTCTGGCGCACTGATGGCAGGCTGTAATTCTTCTGAAGATACAGCTGCCAGCCCCGAAACACTCAGCCCCCCCATCCTGGTACTTCCTTCCAGCCCGCCAACACCAGCAGTGGTCCCTACGCCCGCGCCAGATCCGGTTCCTACATTAACGCCTATTCCTACAAATGTGCCCACACTTCCTCCCACACCAACAGCAGTGCCCACGCCCACGCCCGGCACCCCCACCACACCTACCCTGCCCCCACTAGGCCCTGCCAGCAAAAAAGCATTACTGATAGGCATCGATGGCATTCAATACGATGTATTAGTCGATGCACTTGCCAATAAACAGCTTAGCAATATTGCTCTATTAAATTTAAGCCCAAGCTATGCAGGAGGAATTGCTGGCTCAAGCACCCAACAGCAAACACTGAGCGGCCCAGGCTGGGCGTCCATCCTAAGTGGCTCTTGGGCTAATCGCCATGAAGTACGCTCTGATTATGCGGGCCAAGTTTTTAAAACAGATTCAATATTCAAGCAATTA
This sequence comes from Janthinobacterium sp. B9-8, assembly GCF_000969645.2. Lineage (NCBI taxonomy): Bacteria > Pseudomonadati > Pseudomonadota > Betaproteobacteria > Burkholderiales > Oxalobacteraceae > Janthinobacterium > Janthinobacterium sp. B9-8. The sequence continues at coordinate 282,530 of NZ_CP014222.1, read as the reverse complement.
AATCAGGCTCAATCCACCAGCATTAGCAGCTGGAGCACACTGAATAAACTACTCAAGTTAGATATCAATACAGGGCAATTAAGCAATGTGATTGATTGTGCTGGCTTTGATAGCTGCGTAGTTTCATCTACCCAAACAGCCATCAATAGCGGTAATTTTAATTTGATCGTTTCTAATTTTCATGCGCCAGAAGAAACCGCTTCGCACACCGGTCTTGGCAATGATTACAAGCTAACGCTTAAAACGCTGGATCAGCAATTGGGTGTATTAATCGACACCATTAAAAAGCGCCAAGAGCAAAATAATGAAGACTGGCTGCTTATCCTGACTTCTAGTCATGGCCTAAGCGAAGGGGGTAATAGCGATGGCCTGCCTAAGCCATCGAATCAAGCAGGCTTTATTGCATTGAATAAGCCTCTGGCTGAAAAAATAAATGGCCTGCCGCTTAAAGCACCCGCCAATATTGCAGATTGGTATAGCTATGCCAGCCAGGCCGATATTGCCCCCACCATACTCAATTATCTATCCGTGAGAGGCTCAGCTGAAAACCATAAAATGGATGGTATTTCTTTATTAGAAGCCCCAGCCGTTAAACAATTACAAGCGCGGGCTAATCCCGATCGCAGCAGCATCACCCTAAGCTGGAAATCTCAACAGCCAGTTAATGTTTACCGTAACGGCAAGTTAATAAAAGAGCTGGCAGCTGGTGTAAACAACTTCACTGATAGCGCTTTAGATGTTTCAAAAAATGGCCTGTATAAGTTTAATTACACAATAAGCTCGGGCAAAACACTCACCTCTTATCTCGCTCAAATTGACTATATAAAACCTGCCACTTTAGATGAAAGTATCTTAGCTGGATTAACTCAGTACTTCTCATTAGATAGCAATCTGAATGCCAATAAAACCAATCCTGCATTAACAAGTTTTATTGCAGGCCGTGCGGCCAATTATGTAAATGGCCCTTTGGCAAATAAAGCCTTGCAATCCACATCAAATGGCACAACACCGCAATGCACCAGCTGCGATGGTGGTTTTAAAACACCTTTAATTGTTGATTTTACTAAAAACCCAGGATTCTCGATTGGATTTTGGTTCCGCTCTGACACCCTGCGCAATGATGTGCCGGTGATTGCCAATAAAGATTATAAAAGCGGTACCAATATAGGCTTTGCCTTTGGCCAGTATTTAAACAGCATTAAATTTAATATTGGCGATGGTAAAAACCGTGTTGATCCACAGCTTTCATTTTCCGCAAATAGCTGGATTTATTTGGTAATGAGTGTGGATTCAATCAAGAAAACCGCACAGGTGTTTATTGCCGATCCTAATCGCCCATTACAAACTGCAACGGCTAATCTTTCTGCCTTTGATTTAAGCAAATTTACTGGCCTCAATGTTTTAGCACTCAATGAAGACGCTCAGGGTAATTACTTTACGGCGGGCAAAGGTGGCGCAGCAGGCTCATTTGATTTTAGCGATTTAGCCATCTGGAACCGCGCGCTCAGCCAAGACGATGTAATGGGCCTTGCCACCACAGGCAAATCACTTAAATCGTTTAATCCTTAATCGATGGAAAGCACCATGCCCCCAAAACGTTTGTTGAGCTTTGCCAGCGGCCTGCTTTTACTCAGCCTCGCCGCGTGTAATAGCGATGAATCCCCTGCTAAAGAAGGTGCAAAACCCGCATCGGCTACGGCAGCAGCGGCATCCTCGGCAACCAGCACAGGCAATAAGCCACAGCCGCCCGCTTTGCACTGCGCACCTTAATTCTGAGCGATCGACTCGTCTAAACAGGTTATTTATAAAATGAAAGCAATCAATCGCAGAAATTTCTTAAGCCTTGCGGCAAAAACAGCGGGTGGCGCAACGGCACTCTCCTTGATCCCGCCCAGTATTATGAAAGCACTGGCTATCCCGGCGAATTCCCAAACCGGCACGATCAACGATGTAGAGCATGTGGTCATCCTCATGCAGGAAAACCGCAGCTTTGATCATTACTTTGGCACTTTGCATGGCGTGCGTGGCTTTGGCGATAAGCTGCCTATTCCATTGCCTAGCGGTAAATCGGTTTGGCACCAAAAAGACGGCACGGGCAAAGAAATGCCGCCCTACCATATGGATACACGCCTCACCAGCGCCCAACGCGTGCCCGGCACGCCACATTTAATGCCCGATGCGCAAAGTGCTTGGGCTGGTGGGCGTATGGATGAATGGCCAAAATTTAAAACCCAATATTCGATGGGCTATTACCGCCAGGAAGACATGCCTTTTCAATTTGCACTGGCCAATGCCTTTACCATTTGCGATAGCTACCACTGCTCGTTTCATGGCGGCACCAATCCTAACCGTCTACACCTCTGGACCGGCATGGTTGATCCCACCGGAAAAAACGGCGGCCCCGTCATCAATAATGACGGAGAAAGCAAAACCTCCCCGGCAGAATACTCATGGACCACATATCCGGAACGCCTTGAAGAGGCCGGTGTCAGCTGGCGTATTTATCAAGATGCCAACGATAATTTTGGCGACAACTCACTGGAAGGCTTTGCCAACTTCCGCCGCGCCAAGCCAGACAGCAGCCTGTGGCGTAATGGCATGTCTACTTGGACAATGGCGCAATTTGCCACCCATGCCGCAGGTGGCACCCTGCCACAAGTGTCCTGGCTAGTCGCTCCTGCTAAATACTCCGAACACCCCGGCCCATCCAGCCCGATTCAAGGTGCGGAATACACGCAACAAGTGCTCAACGCACTCACGGCTAATCCAGATACTTGGAGCAAAACAGTATTGCTGGTGATGTTTGATGAAAACGATGGCTTTTTTGATCATGTACCGCCCCCTGCCACCCCTGCTAAAAATGCTGACGGCAGCTTTGCAGGCAAATCAACCGTCGACACCCAGCTTGATTACCATACCAACGGCCAGATTTACGGCCTGGGCCCACGCGTGCCGATGTATGTAATTTCACCTTGGAGCAAGGGTGGCTGGGTGAATTCGGAAGTATTCGATCACACCTCGGTGATTAAATTTCTGGAAAACCGCTTTGGTGTATTCGAGCCCAATATCAGCCCATGGCGACGTGCTGTGTGTGGTGATTTAATGTCGGCATTTAACTTTGCCGCGCCCAATGACACCACCGTGCCGCCCATGCCCAGCACCAGCCAGGCCGATACAATTGTGCTCAACCAAAGTAAGCTCCCCAAGCCCACCGCACCACTTATTCCAACCTTGCCACGACAAAACCAAGGCACGCGGCCATCCCGCGCCCTGCCATATGAATTACACACCAGTGGCCGCAGCGAAGCGGCCAACGGCAAGATGTGGTTAATTTTTAGTAACACGGGCAAAGCGACGGGCGTGTTTCATGTCTACGATCAGCGGCATCTCGATCGTGGCCCGCGCCGCTATACCGTCGAGCCTGGCAAGCTGTTATCAGATGATTGGAATACCACCGGCGATCAAGGCTTATACGATTTATGGGTGCTGGGGCCCAACGGCTTTCATCGCCACTTTAAAGGCAATACCAACAGCCAGGAAAGCAATCCGGAAATCCGTGTTTGCTACGACTACGTGAATGGCGATGTTTACTTGCAGCTGCAAAACACCGGCAGCAAGGATGCAGCACTCACCATCACCGCCAACGACTACCGTACCGACGGCCCCTGGCCAGTCACCATCGCGCCTAGCGCAAATGCAGAACACTCATGGCCTTTATACGAAAGTGGCCATTGGTACGACTTTAGCGTAACGGGCAGCAATGGCTTTGTACGCCGCTTTGCCGGGCGGGTAGAGACCGGAAGACACTCGATCAGCGACCCGACCAATGCAGGAACAATGATGAGGTATAGAAAACGAGCCAGTTAAACCGCTTCATTTCCACAGCCCTCAGGGGCTGTTTTTTTATGGTGATTAAGCGAACAAAACCCAAGCATTGAACCACAAAGGGCACAGAAGACACGGAGTTACACAGAGAAAACCTGGGGTCTGTTGACGTTTCATTCACAATTGTGCTGTGGCGGAAAACGACCTGGCACAAGGCATGCGACGAAGGCAATAACGAGTTATTACCGAGGAGCATAACGCAGTGAATGGCCGTTTTCCGCCTCAGCCCCAAAACTGCAGCCAACGCAGCCGCGAATGAAACGTCAACAGACCCTAGAGGAATAAGTCGTTTTTTTCCGCCTATTCGTACTCTTTATGAGTATCTGCTTTGGCGCTCCTGATTAGTCACGCCTAAACAAACCTAAGTGCTTAGGCTTAAATTATCTTACATTTTTAAAGAATGCATTTTTTATAGGGTGTACAACGACAAAGTCATTGCGTACCAAGGGCGGTGCGCAAGAAAAGCATTTGCACACCCTATAAAAATCATCAGCTTTTACATTAATAAAATGCATCGATAATTTATGCGTAGCTACTTATATCTGCCAAGAAAAATCAAACCAAAGGCTCAATATGCCTCAAAAAAGCAGCAATCAAAGGCACTTTTTCTCTGTCTTTCAGATAATAAAGATACTCATAAATCAAAGGGCTGGTTTGTCTGAATGGCAAAGCACAGAGAGCCGGATGATGAGGCACTTCACCTCTGGACATAATGCTCGCGCCAAAGCCATGAATAATCGCCTGCCGGATGGCCTCGCCATTGGCAATACACGAGCTTGATTTGGGCTGAATCCCATGTTCATGCAAAAATTGCTGAGTCAGCTTTTGTGTTTCAGAGCCTTCTTCACGCAATAAAAGATGGACTCTGGCTAAATCAGCAATATCCAGGTCTTTTTGCTTAGCCAATAGATGATCACTTCTAATAGCCAAAACTAAAGGCTCTGCAGCAAGTAAAATACAGTTTAAGCGCGCATCTTCCATTTTTTTTGAAGAAACAGTGACATCAATCGCGTATTCATTTAATGCCTTTAGCATTTCTTTGGAATTGCCAAACTGCATAGAAAGCTGAATTTGCGGATGCGCAGCATGAAAACGGGCAATGCTGTGGCTAATAAAATAGGGCCCCGTTGCCCCAATACGTAAATTGCCCTGCTGCGCGCCTCCCGCATTACGCAGTGTAAAATCAATATTGGCCTCTTCCTGCAATAAGCGCTCTACCATAGGCATCAGGCGAATTCCCGCATCGCTGAGTAGCCAGCGTGCGCCGCCCCGATAGAATAATTCAATTTGATAAATCTCTTCTAATTGGCGAATCCGTGACGTAATTGTTGGCTGGCTTAATTTAATCTGCCTTGCAGCTAATGCCACGCTCCCCTGGCGCGCCACTTCAAAAAAAGAGCAAAGTAATTCACTTAACATGTTTTCATTTAAAAAATAAAATACGACCAGTTTAAGAGCCGATGATTACAATCAAACGATGATTTAAACTGAATCCCCCTTCATCGCAGCAAAACTCACCTCCAATCAAGCCCATGCGCGTATTTATCGCCTTAGCATCATGGATGCCAGCATGGTAAAATCGCCGCCTTCTTATCTGTACAAGCTTAAGCCCAGCGATGAATCCCACGGCGTCTAGTCCCATTCCAAGCACAGAGCAAAACTACCTTCAGCAAATTGCCGACACGCAATTAACCGACAGAGGCAATCTGGAGCGCCTGCTGCATCGCCTGAATCAGCGGCAAGCCAAACAGCAGCCTTGCGATAAAGAATTGCGCGAGCTGGAAGCGGGTATTGCCAAATCGCTGGCTAAAAGCGAACTGCGCCGCAGCCGCCTGCCACGCCCAGAATTCGACGACAATCTGCCGGTTAATCAACGTAAAGACGAGCTAAGCGAGGCGATTGCCAAGCATCAGGTAGTGATTGTTTGCGGTGAAACCGGCTCGGGTAAAACCACGCAATTGCCAAAGATTTGTCTGGAGCTGGGCCGTGGTGTGCATGGTCTGATTGGCCACACCCAGCCCCGCCGCCTTGCCGCCAGATCGGTCGCGACGCGTATCGGCCAGGAATTAAAATCTGAAAATGCCGTGGGTTTTAAGGTGCGCTTTACCGATAAAACCACTGACGCCAGCTATATCAAGCTGATGACCGACGGAATTTTGCTAGCCGAAACGCTGTCTGATCCCTACCTCTTAAAATACGACACGATTATTATCGACGAGGCGCACGAGCGCAGCCTGAATATCGATTTCTTACTCGGCTATATCAAGCAGCTGCTGCCCAAGCGCCCCGAGCTAAAAGTGATCGTCACCTCCGCCACCATCGATGCCGATCGCTTTAGTCAGCATTTTGCCGGTGCACCTGTCATGGAAGTCTCTGGCCGCACCTTCCCAGTGGAAGTGCGCTATCAGCCTTTGCATGCGATTGATGAAGACGATCAAGAGCTGGAAATGGAAGAAGCCATCGTGCAAGCCATTGAAGGGCTGTGGCGTACCGATGGTAGCGGCGATGTGCTGGTGTTTTTGCCAGGCGAGCGCGAGATTCGTGAAACCGCCGAAGAGCTGCGTAAAGCGAAGCTAAGAGACGCCGAAATTCTGCCGCTATTTGCACGCTTGTCGAACGAAGATCAGCAGCGGATTTTCCGCTCCACCAGCTCTGGTCGGCGGATTATTCTGGCCACCAACGTCGCCGAAACCTCGCTCACCGTGCCGGGTATCCGCTATGTGGTTGATTCGGGCCATGCGCGGATTAAGCGTTATTCACCGCGCGCAAAAGTTGAACAATTACTGGTAGAAAAAATCTCGCAAGCCTCGGCCCGCCAGCGCTCTGGCCGTTGCGGCCGTGTCGCTTCCGGTATTTGCGTACGTCTTTATGATGAAGCCGATTTTAATAACCGATCCGAGTTTACCGATCCAGAAATCGTTCGCTCGTCTTTAGCTGCGGTCATCTTACGTATGGCTGCGCTAAAGCTAGGCCATATCGATAATTTCCCTTTCTTAGAAGCGCCATCCAGCCGCTTGGTCAGCGACGGCTATCAGCAGCTGCGCGAACTAGGCGCGGTAGATATTGAAGACCAACTTACCCCAATTGGTAAGCAACTCGCCCGCCTGCCGGTCGATCCACGCATTGGCCGCATGCTGCTGGCTGGGCGTGATGAGCATTGCTTGGCCGAGATTCTGATTATTGCCTCGGCACTATCGGCGCAAGACCCGCGCGAGCGCCCTTTCGACGCCAAAGAAGCCGCTGCCCGTGCACAAGCCAAGTTTGTGGATGATAAATCCGACTTCTTGTCTTTCCTGCGCATGTGGGAATTCTTTAGCGATGCGCTGGAGAATAAAACCACTAATCGCCAGCTGATTAACCTCTGCCATGAGCACTTTTTATCTTATCTGCGCTTACGCGAATGGCGGGATTTACATCGCCAGCTGAGCGAAATTTGTCAGGACATGGATTTACAGCTGAACGATATAAAAACAGCCCCAGGCACGCCAGAGCAGATTTTAAAAGCGCTGATGACGGGCTTGCTTGGCAATATCGGCTTTAAGCAGCCAGAAAACGATGAATACCTTGGCGCGCGCGGGATTAAATTTAATATTTTCCCCGGCTCTGGCCTGAAAAAAGCACGACCAAAATGGATTATCGCCGCCGAAGTGGTTGAAACCACCAAGATCTACGGCCGCTGCGTGGCTGCTATCGAACCTGAATGGGTGGAGCGCATCGCCGCCCATTTGGTCAACCGCCACTATTTTGACCCACATTGGGAAAAAACCTCGGCGCAAGTCAACGCCAGTGAGCGCGTTACCCTTTACGGCCTGCCGATTGTGCCCAAGCGCCGAGTGCATTTTGGCAAGATTGACCCGGTGGCCTCGCGCGCGATTTTTATCCGCGAAGCCTTGGTGAACTTTAATTACAATAGCCGCGCCAAATTCTTTGAGCACAATCAAGCGCTGATTCTGGATGTGCAGGATTTAGAACACAAAGCCCGCCGTCAGGATGTACTGGTGGATGATGACGCACTATTTGCGTTTTTTGACGCCAAAATTCCAGCCGATATTGTGAATGGCGCTGGCTTTGAAGCATGGCGTAAGCTCATCGAGAGAGACAACGCCCAACACCTGTTCCTCAGCCGTGATGATTTAATGCAGCACGGTGCAGATGCGGTCACGGAAGAACAATTCCCTGAGTTTTTCCGCCTGAACGACGCTAAACTGCCGCTCACTTATCGTTTTGAGCCTAGCCACCCGCTCGATGGGGTGACTATCACCCTGCCGCTGCACCTCTTAAATCGTGTGAATCACGCTATTTTTGACTGGCTGGTGCCGGGCATGATTCGCGAAAAAATCACCCTGCTGATTAAGTCCTTGCCTAAATCGATCCGCCGTATTTGCGTGCCGGTTCCTGAATTCGCCACCAAAATGCTAATCGCACTGGATAAAGCCTCCAGAACCGAGCCGCTGCTGCCGCAACTGGCGCAAGCCGTGGGCCGTGGCGCGGGGCTGATTGTGCCTAGCGATGAGTTCAATCCAAAAGATTTGCCGCCGCATCTGCAAATGAATTTCAGAATTGTGGATGACGCAGGGCAAGAGCTGGCGCAAGGCCGCGACTTAATCGCGCTGCGTGCTCAGCTGGGCGAAGCCGCCCAAATGACTTTCCGCGATGCTGCGGACGACAGCGTCAGTATCGAAAAAACCGGCATCATGAAATGGGATTTCGGCGATCTACCAGCCAAAATCAATTTCAAACGCCAGGGCCGCTCGATTACCGGCTTTCCTGGCCTTGTGCCAGAAGAAGACGCCGTGGCGATTCGCCTGTTTGATACCGAATACGCCGCCGCCGCAGCACATCGGGACGGGGTGATTTGCCTGCTGAAATTCGAGCTGAAAGACCATGTCAAACAGCTGCCAAAATCGCTGCCAACCTTTAATCCATTGGCTTTGCAGCTGCGTGGCGTGTGCAATGGCGACGAGCTAATGGAAGACATCGTAGCCTGCATTTGCGATCGCGCCTTTATTGGTGAAGACGATGCGCCACGTAAGCCCAAAGAATTCGACGGCCAGAAATCCCGCGCCAAAGTACGCCTGCCCTCGGTGCGTGATGCAGTCATGCGTATCTTGGCCGAGCTGACCAATGAATACGTGGCGCTGAATAAACTCATCGCCAAACCATCGCCATTTGCCAGCACCATGACAGAATTACTCGGCCAACTGGTATTTAAAGGCTTTTTACACAAAACCCCGTGGGAGCAATTACCGCGCCTGCCCATCTACGTAAAAGCCATGCGCATCCGCGCCGAAAAACGCGTAGCCAATCCGCAAAGAGACGGCCAGCGCGGAGCAGAAATCAACGAGCTGTATAAGCGTTGGGAAGCCGAGATGCTGAAATGGGAAAAAGAAGGCAGAGACACCGCCGCCCTCGCCCCATTCCGCTGGATGATAGAAGAACTACGCGTTGGGCTATTTGCTCAAGAGCTGAAAACACCGTATCCGGTATCGGTGAAGCGTTTGAGCAAGGTGTTTGAAGATTTAACTAAACGTTGATAGGGTTGGCTGATACGCTAATAACGATTCAGCCAGCCTAGAACTAATCCTATCAACTTAAATGTCTGCAACGTAGGAGCGGCTTTAGCAGCGAATGTTTTTATACCCAGCGCTTTCGCGGCTAAAGCCACTCCTACAGCGCTGTATTGACGCTAATAAAATAGAAACGTCCCCCATCAATCATCGCACTTCTTTTGCCAATTTCAACAATTGCGCACTCATTACCAAGCCTACATTATTGGCCTGTGAGCGATTTATTTTAAAGCTAATTCGATTAGGCTCGGTCACCAGCACAATCATCACTTTTTCTTCAAATGCTTCGGCATTTTCTCCTATTACCAAAATAGGCAGAGGTAAAACGGTGCTCATCAAGCTATTGATTCGCTCTTGCGCACCGATAAACAACACATGACAATCTGCAGCGCTTTTAATTGAAGATAACTTAATCACCCTCACCGGGTTACCATTTATTTTTCGCTCTTTAAACTTATCCAGCTCATCATAAATACCTTTAGCACCTAAAACACAGAGCTGTATTTCCTTACTAGGTGGAGGAGGCCAAGTCGTAAATTGAGCAAAACGAAATATAAAATTAGCTTTTAACTCAAGCTCATCCACCGCAGCCAATGCGTTTAAAGGAAATATCAAACAGAGTATAATCAATAATAGGCTTCTCATTTTCAATACCTAAAATTGACGTTAAGCCTAATATCACGGCCATCTTGTTTAACAGAAAAAGTATCAAAATTAAGCGATCGACTGGCGTCTCGGTATTGCACATCACCCAGATTATGCACAGATAGCGAGAGCGAACAATTCTTATTCAGCTCACCCGTTAATTTCATATCCGCCAGCCATTGAGGCTCTAACATTCCAAACATAATTTCCCGGCTGCTGATATAGCGTAGCTCGCTTGCTATTCTCCATTTAGGATCAAAAAAAGGCATCACAAACTTAAAATTAAACATATGCCTTGGCGAATTAAACAGCTCAAGATCATTAAGAGTAGATGTTTTTTGCAATGAATAAGCAAGCTTGGCCTGAATATCATAATCAAACCGCTGCTCTAGCTCTGTTTCAAATCCGGTACTCACTACTTTTTCTAAATTTAAATAAACAAGCCTGTTATCGATATAAGCTTGGCCGATTAAATCATCCATCTCATAATGGTAAACAGAGCTATTTATTTTAGTCCTAGGTGTAAAATAATGCTCTGCAACCAGCTCAAGTGTTGTTATTTTTTCTGCACTCGCATTTTTAAACTGGCTAACTGCATTTTGCGTTTGTTCAAAAAAATTAGGATTTCTAAATGCAGATCCATATAATAATTTAAAATTAGTTTGATCCTGAGGATTCCAAATCAAGCCAAGACGAGGATTAAAATGATTACCATACTGGGTGTGATCATATCTGCCACCCGCAATTAAAGTCATTCCTTTTGAAAAATTAAATTCATCTTGAGCAAAAATAGCATAATGGCTAGATAATTGCTTATTGGGAGGAAAGGTTTGAAAGCCATCAATATAGCTATGCCAAAACTGCTCAGTATTAAGCCTGCCTTCCGCCCCCAATAAAATTTTATGCCCGGAAAACTGGCTATAAATCGCATGTAATTCGCCATCCCACCAACGGCCGATGGCATTTTCTTTATTTACAAACATGGTTTCAGTATCATAATAAAAGGGATAACTCCCCTTATATTCTTCCTGATGATAATTTAATCGTGCCTGCATTGCCCAATTATTAAATAAATCAAAATCATAAGTAATGCCTAAAAATGAATACTGATTTTTATTCAATGCCTTACCATTTTTAATCATCAACAATGAGTCTTGGTCAGTACCAAACAGCACAGGATTCGTTCTTTCTCTATTGGAAAAACCGCCAGTGAGTTGTAAACCTGCCACGCTTAATTTTCCAAATAAATGCTGGCTTAAATCACTGTCAATTGCAGGATTACCCTGCAGCTCAGGCGCTGGAGTTGAATAATCCATATACACAGGTCGAGCTGGTCCGCCACGATAAAACTGGCTGGCAGAAATTAAATATTCAACCCCATTTTCAAGCCGGTTTGCCATGCTGGCACGCAATTTACTGGTATTAAAACTACCATATTCAAGCGCTGCTTCAGCGCCACGCAAGCTGGCCGCACCGCGTGTTAATACATTTACTACCCCCAAAAAAGCATTATTGCCATAAATGGCCGATCCCGGGCCTGGCACATATTCAACTCTATCGATTAAATCAACATCCAGCGGAAATTCACTCCCTGCAAAAACACTATCAAACACATTATTATTTAAGCGAATCCCATCAATTAAAATCAGCACGCGGGTATTGTAATCCCCGGGAATAGCCACACCCCGTGCACCTAAAAATGTATTCTGCCCATCATAGCTGGTAAATAAGCCCGGCATGCTACGCAATATTTCGCCCAAAGTACGGTAGCCCAATAGCTGGATATCATCGCGGCTAAGTACTCTGACTGCCGAAGGCGCATTTTTAATTCTTTGTGCAAATTTAGATGCAGTTGATACATCCACATTACTGGGCGGATTAATCAGAGCCGTATCCAGCAAGTCTTCTAAACTAGGCTCGCTCCCCTGATCCGCCGCCAAGGCTTGGCTAAAAATAAAAAATAGTGAGAGTAATTTTTTCATGCTGCTGATGAATATACACAGAAAGTATTTTTTCCCGCTTTTTTAGCCTGATACATTGCTAAATCAGCATAATGCAATAATGTTTTTGTATCCTGCGCATGTAAAGGGCAACAGGCAATTCCAATACTCGCCCCCACTGGCATAATATCTCCCTGAATTAAAATATCCTGGTGGACTGCCGCGACTAAGCGCTCTGCCAAAGTCTTAGCGGCTTCTACATCAGCAATCTGCGGTAAAATAGCCGCAAACTCATCCCCGCCTAAACGACAAGGTATATCGGTACTGCGTAATACGCTTTTTAAACGTTGCGCAATAACCGTTAAAACAACATCTCCTGCCTCATGCCCGTATTTATCGTTTACAAATTTAAAATTGTCCAGATCAATAAACATTAAAGCCGAAAAATTCTCTTCCAGAATTGATTTATCAATCACAGAGCTAAGTGCCTGATGAAAATAATGCCGGTTAGGCAATTTAGTTAAATTATCATAATTAGCTAAGATATCTAGGCAGCGCTCTGACTCCTTACTTTTATTTAGCTCTGCTTTTATATCGTTTTCCCAGTTTTCTATTTTTGCCAGCATCTGGTTAAAATGGTAAGACAAACGCCCCAGCTCATTATTGCCTTCATAATTTGAACGCAAGCTGTAATTACGCTGGGCGACTACGTTTTCTGCAATGGATGACAGCTCAAAAATAGGTGCAAGTGCCTTAACCTGCAAGCGATTAAGAATAATCGATGCAATCACAATAGCAATAACCGTTAAAGCCAGCCCTAGCAAGAAAAACTGCAACGTTTCCCTATACACAGCAGCAAAGCCAATTTGTAATTGCACCGCACCAAGCAACTCTCCGTCTAATGAAACAGGCACAAGCACAGCAATATGATCAAAAGACATATCTGTCATAGGCCGGTTAGCGATCTGAGTAAAAGAAAAAAGCTTAGTGTCCTGATGTAGTGAACCCCAGTCAGCAAAAATCTGATTTTGAGAATTAACCACACTTAAATAAGCCAAATCAGGCATAGCGATAAATGAATGCACCAAGGTCTTGGCCGCACTGGGGTCATTAAAAACCAACATGGGGGCAATATTACTCGCCAAAATATGCGCATTCACCATGGCCTCGCTTTTTAAGCGCTGCATCGCAATATAGCTGTAAGAAGCAGAGAACAACGCTAGGCACACTAGCAAAGTAGCTGCTATGCCCAGCACATTGAGAAGTAGTAATTTTTTTGCCAGAGGTAAATTTTTTATTCTGCTCTTTTCCATTCCTAGCCTTATTAGTATGACCATGCATACAGTAATTTACTTATTCTTACACAAAGGCACAGCAAATGCTGGAATATAGCGTGTTAGCTAACGAACCATCTTATCAAACCCACAAATAGATTTCAGATTAAGCGATAAATGATTACTTGCCTCTTTATTAATACTTACCTATTGCCAAATTGAGGATAAAAATCACCCAGCCCTTGTTAAGCTAGGAAGAGAGATCGGAAGACATTTATGAACGTGCTATAGTCGACAAACGGTAAGGAGACCTGACACTATGAAAATCCGCTTATTTGCAATTGCACTTTGTTTTGCCAGTATGGGCCAGCTCGCCCAAGCAGAAACGGCCCCAGCCAAGCTATCTGCGGCGCCAAGCAAGCTAGAAATGATCGATATTAAAACCGGCAGCGGCAAAGAAGCTGTTGCAGGCAACACTGTCACCGTGCATTACAGCGGTTGGTTATTTGATGCCAAAGCCGATAAAAATCACGGCACGCCATTTGATAGCTCGGTCGGAAAAAGCCCATTTAGCTTTCCCCTCGGCGCAAAACGCGTCATTAAAGGCTGGGATGCGGGTGTGGCTGGCATGAAAATTGGCGGCAAGCGTACGCTGATTATTCCTGCGGAGCTAGCCTACGGTACACGTGGTGCAGGAAATGTGATTCCACCTAATGCGCCACTGGTATTTGATGTTGAATTGCTGGAAGTAAAGTAATCGAAGATAAAAAAGCCAGTAGAGCAATCCCTGCTCTACTGGCTTTTTATTTAATCACGTTGAATCCCTAGCTTGAGCTCAATCAGGATAGCGCTTTGCAAATCGCTCGGTCTGCGGATAAGGATAAAAATCTTCAATAAAACCCTGCTTAATTCTATCCTTGGCATGCTGCCAAAAACGTACAGTCAGTAAATCAGCATGATGCTGCATAAATATTTTTTTTACGTCTGGGCGGCCAAGCAGAAAAGTGCCGAATTCTTCCGGATATACTTCATTCGGATTACCGCTAAACCATGTGTCGCTACTCATTTCAAACTCTGGGGCAGGCGGCGGCGGAATACGGCGGAAATCACAATCGGTCATGTATTCAATTTCATCATAATCATAGAAAACCACACGACCTTCACGGGTTACACCAAAGTTTTTAAACAGCATATCGCCAGGGAAAATATTGGCAATTGCCAATTCACGTAGCGCATTGCCGTAATCTTCGATGACGCTGGCTATTTCTTCATCATGGCGTTTTTCTATAAAGATATTAAGTGGAATCATGCGTCTTTCAATATAGAGATGGCGCAGGATGATTTTATCTTCGCTTTCTTCCAGAATAGATGGCGCTAATTTACGTATTTCTTCTAATAATTCTTCATTAAAACGCTCTCTGGGCAAAGCCACGTCGGAGAATTCTAATGAGTCGGCCATGCGCCCCACCCGGTCATGCTGTTTCACCAATAAATATTTTGCTTTTACAATCGTGCGATCTACTTCTTTTGGCGGAGCAATCACATCTTTAATAATTTTAAATACAAAAGGAAATGATGGCAGGGTAAATACAATCATCACCATACCCTTAGTACCCGGTGCAAACACAAAGGAATCAGTGGAATGACGCAGATGATGAAATAACTCGCGGTAAAACATGGTTTTACCCTGCTTACCCAAGCCCAGCATGGTATAAAGCTCGGCCCGTGACTTATCTGGCATTAATTTTTGTAAATAGCGCACATAGGCCGATGGTACTTCCATATCCACTAAGAAATAAGCGCGGGATAATGAGAAGAGGTGGCTGATTTGCCAAGGCTCGAACAGCGCAGCATCTAGAAATAATTTACCTTCTGCATCTCGGCAAAGTGGCAAGGCAAAAGGAATTTCTAAGTCTTCATGAATCGCTTTGCCAATAATATAAACCGCTTTATTGCGATAAAAAGGCGAAGCTAATACTTGAATCTGGGTATTGAGTGCAAACTCTGGCCAGCGTCCTAAGAATTTATGCAGGGCACGCAAAAGGCGATGTACATCGCGCTCTAAATCAACAAAGGGCAGCTCTAAATTAAAATCTGTAAACATATTCGCAAGCGTCGCATTAAGCCCCGTTTGAATCGGGTAATAGCTGCGATAAATGGGTGGCTCTGATTCTATATATTCAGTAGATACCGCTGGGCGATAAAAAATAAAATCATTATGAAAATAAGTACGGTGCAAAATACGGCAGCATACTGAGTTAAAAAAAGTTTCAGCTAGCTCGGGTTGTTTATGATTAATCAATAAACCAATAAAATAGAGTTTTACTTTGGACCAAGTCGCATCCGGCAAGCTATCGGCATTAAAATCTTGCTTTAGCCTGTCTGCTGTTTCTATCACCCGCAAATCATAAAAAGCAATCCGATCACGTACTTCTGCACGCTGGGCATGAAAATCACCATAAACAAAATGAACTTTTGCCTTACGGCTAGATTCTCTGAATAAGCGATAGTGCCAGTCAAAACCCTCTTGCAAAGCCAAAGCAATTGCGGCAACTTCCCAATGATCTGGATTGGGGGAATCCAAGCTAGAGTCCAATTTAACACTATTCGTCGGCATGGGTGCTTTCCTTTAAGATCATGGGATAATTATTTATAAAGCATGTATTGAAAC
This sequence comes from Janthinobacterium sp. B9-8, assembly GCF_000969645.2. Lineage (NCBI taxonomy): Bacteria > Pseudomonadati > Pseudomonadota > Betaproteobacteria > Burkholderiales > Oxalobacteraceae > Janthinobacterium > Janthinobacterium sp. B9-8. The sequence goes on along the minus strand of NZ_CP014222.1, from coordinate 266,548 downwards.
AGCCACCATCCTTATTTATAGACAAAAGACCCGCTTATTCTGCACATTTAGAGATGCCATGAATACAACATACGGCTATTCTACAATTTGGCCCATTATGTAAAACCCTAGGAAAAAAGCCCTCAAATAAATCGAGGGCTTAGGCTTTATTATTTAAAACAAAAAATTAAGAACGCTCTACCGCCAAGGCCACACCCATACCGCCACCAATGCACAATGTGGCTAAGCCTTTTTTAGCATCGCGGCGTTGCATTTCATGCAATAAGGTCACCAGAATACGGCAGCCTGATGCGCCAATCGGATGGCCTAAGGCAATTGCACCGCCATTGACGTTTACTTTATTTAAATCCCATTTTAATTCACGGCTCACACCAATCGCTTGAGCGGCAAAAGCTTCATTGCCTTCAATCAGGTCAAGATCATCAATGCTCCAACCCAAACGCGCCAATACACGTTGTGTGGCAGGAACCGGGCCCATACCCATAATGGTTGGATCTACACCGGCAGAAGCTGCCGCGCGAATAGTAGCCAGCGGAGTTAAACCCAGCTCTTTGGCTTTAGCAGCGCTCATCAGCATTACTGCAGCAGCGCCATCATTAATACCCGAGGCATTACCCGCTGTAACTGTGCCTTCTTTATCAAAAGCTGCGCGTAATTTGGCTAGAGATTCTGCTGTGGTATTAGGTTTAATAAATTCATCTTTATCAAACACGATTGGATCGCCTTTCTTTTGCGGAATCACAACCGGGAAAATTTCTTCTGCAAAACGGCCAGATTCTTGTGCAGCCGCCGCTTTCATTTGCGATGACAGCGCCACAGCATCTTGCTCTTCACGGGTGATACCATATTTTTTGGCAATATTTTCAGCGGTAACGCCCATATGGTAATTGTTATAAGCGTCAGTTAAACCGTCGTAGACCATAGTATCAACCAGTGCCGTATTACCCATACGGAAACCATCGCGGCTGCCTGGTAAAATATGCGCCGAAGCCGACATGTTTTCTTGACCGCCCGCAATAACAATCTCGCTTTCACCAGATAGTATGGCTTGCATACCCAAAGCAACCGCTTTCAGGCCCGAACCGCAAACTTGATTAATTGTTAATGCAGGGACGGCATCTGGCAGACCCGCACGGCGCAAAGCTTGCCGCGCAGGGTTTTGGCCTAGGCCTGCAGTTAAAACATTACCTAAAATCACTTCGCTGATTTGGTCTGCTGCCACGCCGGTTTTAGCCAGCAAGCCACGAATCACGGTTGCACCCAACTCTGCAGCAGGCACTTTAGCTAGCCCGCCACCAAAATTACCCAGAGCAGTACGACCAGCAGCAACAATCACGATCTCAGTCATGCGGTATTTCCCTTTTAAAAAGCTGATTTAGGATCCCCAAACCAGCGGATTAAGCAACGATTTATTTATCGACAAGGCTTCAGGCCTGTCGCTGGCTACAACTCAGACAAAACAATCAGATTATGCCAAATAAATACCCTAACAAAACTCAACTAAGGGATGAAGCGGCATAACCATGTTTATTCATTAATCTAAGCGCTCTTTCACATAGCGCCCCGGAGCAGGTTCGATCGGTTTAAAAGCGGCATTGCCATGCACTTTAGGCGCAGCAATCTCCTCTCCCGATAATGGGATTAACCATTGGCTCCAATCTTGCCACCAGCTACCCGGGCGAGATTCCGCACCATTGAGCCATGCTTCAGAATCACCTGATAAATCTTCATTTACCCAGTAATTGCGTTTATTGGCTTTTACCGGATTAATCGCACCCGCGATATGGCCGGAAGCCCCAAGCACATAGCGCAGCGGACCTTTAAAAATTCGTGTGCTTAAATAGGCAGATTGCCAAGGCACAATATGATCTTCGCGCGCTGCAAAGATATACGTTGGTGTAGTGATGGTCGTTAAATCAATCGGCACGCCACAAAGGCTAAATGAATTAGGCTTGGTGAGATTGTTTTCTAGATACATATTGCGCAGAAAAAAGGTATGCATCGGCAAAGCCAGATTGGCCGAGTCATTATTCCAATAGAGTAAATCAAACGGTGCTGGCGTTTTACCCTTCAGATAATTATTAACCACGTAATTCCAGATCAAATCATTCGAGCGTAATGCCGAGAACGTACGGGATAATTCTTTGCCGCCAATCACGCCACCTTCGCTCAAGAGTGCTTCGCGTTTACGGATCAGATTCCAATCAATAAAGTGCTTAATATCACCCGGCTCGGTGTGATCGATCATCACCGTCATTAAAGTAACTGATTCAATCCAATCCAGACCACGCGCTTGCATCACCGGCATAGCGGTAGAAACCAGCTCACCCCCGATGCAGAAAGACAGCACATTGATTTTTTCAGACTTGCCAATTTTGCGCACCACATCGCAAGCGGTAATGACGCCGTTTTCAACGTAATCATCCCACTCTAAGTGGCCCATTTCTGGCGTCACTGATTTCCAAGACACCAGAAAGGTTTTAAAACCTTGGCTAACGGCATAAGCGACGAGGGAGTTATCGGGCTGCAGATCCATGATGTAAAACTTATTCACACATGGCGGCACAATCAACAAGGGGCGGGAATAAACTTTGGCGGTAGAAGGGGTGTATTGCAGTAATTGGAAGAGCTCATTTTCAAAAACGACTTGTCCGGGACTGATTCCCAGATTTTTGCCGACTTCAAATTGAGATTCGTCAGTCATGGTGATAGTGCCTTTCTGCATATCCTCCATTAACTTTTTCATGCCTTCCTGCAGACTTTCCCCTTTACTTTCTAAAGCCAGTTTCATCACTTCAGGGTTTGTAAAAGCAAAATTTGCCGGGCTCATCGCATCGACATATTGGCGTGTAAAAAAACTCATTTTTTCACGGGCCGACTCATCGGTATGCGCCTGATCGACCAATTGCAATAACCAGCGTGATGTCACCAAATAGTTTTGTTTGATGTAATCAAATAAAGGTTGCTCCCATTCCGGAGCATTAAAACGACGATCACCTTTTTCTGGAACAGCAACAGCCGCTTTCTCTTTAGCACCGATCAGCCCCAGCCATAAATCGAGCTGCTGCTTATAAAAATCGCTATGTTGTGCCAAAAAAGGATTGCTTTGCGTTAAGCCCGTCATCATCTGATGCATAGGTGCAAGATCTGCTGCGGGCTCACCTGGCTGTGAAAGATTAACCCAGCTTTGCAGCAACTTCTGGTTAGTATCCGTAAGCTGCTGGAAAAATTCATCCATCGATTTGTTATTAAACATCGGTTTTCTCCGAAAGCAACTCGAAAGGAACACCATTCTAGCAAGTTATTGCTGCACTGCAACAACAAACTAGCGTCTGAAAAACAAAAACACGAAAAAATATTCTAATCTTATTTCTAGCAAATCGTACCGTACTATTTGATTTAACATGACATTTTAAAAATCCTTGCGTAAAATAAAAATACAATTATGAAGGATGCCGTGAACATAAATCGGCCATCCCTAGCCTCGGAGTCTTTATCTCATGCTGTACCGCATTTTCTCCTGCTGCACTCTGGTTGCAGCGCTGGGCCTAACGGCGCCAGCCATTGCGGCGGCAAATACTGACCATAAAACGGTCACTAAATCGTCAGCTAAAAAATCAACTGCCGCCGTTTCTAAAGCAAAAACATCAAAAGCTGCAAAAACCTCGAAGACCGCAAAAAAAAGCAAAGTAGTCAGCAAAGCTGTCGCCAAATCGAGTAACAAGCAAATTACCAGCCGCGCCATTGCCAATGCCCGTAAAGACGTATCTGTTTCACGCGCTCTGGCCATGTCTAGCACGCTCGATAATCCAGGAGTGCAATCTGTTGGCGTCTTGGTACTTAATGAGCAAAATGGCGAAATCATGTATGAAAAAAATGCTGATTCGCTCACTCCTATTGCATCCATTACCAAATTAATGACCGCAATGGTAACGCTTGATGCGCAACTGCCATTAAATGAGCTGCTCACCATTAGCCAAGCCGATGTTGATACGCTCAAAAATACCAGTTCACGTCTTACCATTGGCACAACACTCACCCGTGGCGAGCTGCTGCTTTTAGCACTCATGGCTTCAGAAAATCGTGCGGCTGCGGCTCTTGCCCGCACCTTCCCTGCAGGGCAAGCTGCTTTTATTCGTAAAATGAATGAAAAAGCGCAATCTTTAGGTATGCGTAACAGCCGTTTTTACGATTCAACCGGCCTCACACCTAATAATATTTCTACGCCGCGTGAGCTTGCTTTAATGGTAAAAGCCGCACATCGCTATCCTGAAATTCATGATTTCACCACCAGCAGCGAATACAGCTTTATCTCCAATCAATCGGGCAGGAGCATGGCATTTCACAATACCAACCCGCTAGTAAAAGAGGTAGATTGGAATATTGGCGTGTCTAAAACAGGCTTTATTAATGAAGCTGGACGCTGCCTGGTAATGCAAGCCACCATTAATGGCACACCGGTCGTCATTGTCTTGCTTGATTCCAGTGGCAAATACACTCGCATTGGTGATGCACAAAGAGTACGCAAGTGGATTGAAACAACATCAACCAGCAGATTACGTGCCGGTTAGTTTAATCAGCGCAATAAAAAGCCCGAGACAATCTCGGGCTTTTTATTGCGCTGATTAAAATTAAATATTAAGTGTTTTTCTGAATCACAATCTTTGGAAACTTATTAGAGAAATCCTGTGATTTAGCGGCGATTTTTACTGCTACTTTACGGGCAATCACTTTATATAGCTCAGCGATTTTGCTATCAGGATCGGCAACAACCGAAGGCTTGCCTGCATCCGCATTTAAACGAATCGATAAATCCAGTGGTAATTGACCTAGCAAATCAATACCGTAATCAGCCCCCATTTTCGCCCCGCCACCCTCACCAAAAATAGGCTCGGCATGGCCGCAGTTGCTGCAAATATGCATGCTCATATTCTCGACCAAACCCAAAATTGGCACGCCCACTTTCTCAAACATTTTGATCCCCTTGCGAGCATCGAGCAGGGCAATATCTTGTGGTGTAGTTACGATCACTGCGCCGGTCACTGGCACTTTTTGGCTTAAAGTCAGCTGAATATCACCCGTACCCGGTGGTAAATCAATCACCAGATAATCCAAGTCCCCCCAGAGAGTTTCATTCAGCAATTGAGTTAATGCTTGCGTAACCATCGGGCCGCGCCAAACCATGGGCTGCTCGGTATCAATTAAAAACCCGATCGACATCGTTTTAATGCCATGATTTTCAATCGGCAATATATATTTATTTTCTACCGCCTCGGGCTTCTGATCGGCAACCCCCATCATGGTGGGCTGCGATGGACCATAGATATCGGCATCCAGTAAACCTACGCTGGCGCCTTCTGCCGCTAAAGCCAGCGCCAAATTCACTGCGGTCGTCGATTTACCCACACCGCCTTTACCACTGGCCACAGCAATAATATTCTTAATGCCTTTTTGCAGTGGCAAACCACGCTGCGCAGCATGAGCCACAATATGGCTTGATACGTTAACCTGAACCGATGCCACTCCCTCTACCGCCAGTAAGGCCTGCTCTATTTGCTTGGCGATTGCAGCAAACTGACTTTTAGCAGGATAGCCCAGCTCGATATCCAAGCTAACGGCTGCTTGCTCAAACTTTAAATTTTTAATGCATTTAGCCGAAACAAAATCGCGCCCAGTATGAACATCAATTTCTTTAGCAAGCGCAGCAAGTAAGAGGTCGTGAGAGGGCATGGCAGATGTTCCGGTGGTCTTACGAAAGAGGCGATCGAGGAAAGTCATTATCAACTTGAAGCTATGGGTAAATATAACAGAGACCAAATGGGCAAGGCAGAAGTCAGATCAAACCTTACTTAATGAAAGAAGATGGGGATGATGAGAGACATTTCAAGCCACCCGAAACCGCGTCTCAAGTGGCTTTCAAGATTACTTTTTCAGGCAGCTGCTCATAAACGCTTTACGCTCATCACCTTTTTTACCTGTGGCATCTTTATTACATTGCTTCATTTTATCTTGCTGAGTCATCGCAGCAGGAGCCGAAGCGGGTGCCGCTTTAAGGCAAGTACTCATAAACGCTTTACGTGCGTCGCCCTTCAAAGACTGAGCACCAGCATCTTTATTACATGCAGCCATTTTCTCTTGCTGTGGCCCCGCATGGGCAGCAGTTGCAAGCACAAGCGCCAATACACCACCCAATAAGCTCTGTTTCAACATCACGACCTCCTAAAGAAAAAAAGTGTTTTTACTGGTTAAAACTGATTGCCCAGCATCAAATAATAACGCAATTTCTTGTTATCACCGTAAGCGGCCCCCAGATAGAATGGTCCCAGATAAGTATCAGCAGCCCAGAAACCAGTCAGGGAAGAATGCCAACCTTCTTGTTCTTCATCCAGTACATTAAACATACGACCCGCTTCAATTGCAGCGCCTAAATAACTGCCACCTACACTTAGGCCCAGCAAAGTCACTGGTGAGTAAACCTGAGCTTTCATATAAATTGAATTTTCACCCAATAACTCATTTTTCCGATAGCTAGACAAATTTAAAAAGCCACCTAAAGACTGAAAATCCGGTAAGAAAGGGGCTTCTTTATAACTATAATTACCCTTTACAGCGATATTCCCTTTCACACCATTAATATTAAACGCATGCTGAGCCTCTAAACCAAAACGCCCATAGTTACTAAAATCACCCTGCCCTTTTAATGCATAGTAAGCACTTAAATTAACCAGGTCGCCCTTGCCCGGAAAATAAAGATGATCGAGTTGATCATAATACAATTTAAAACCAACGCCATAATCCCCATCTACGCTATCCGAGTAAATTGAATCACCGATTTGTTTGGTAGCATCATAATGTTGATATGAAACACCCAACCTCACCTCGCCAAACCGCGTCAGGCTTGATCCAAGATCTAAACCAAAATGAGTTTGCGTATAGCGATACTGCGCTAGATTTTCACCTGCATCCCAGATAGAAATCGGGGTTGATTTATATCTGAATGAAGGCGCAATAAAAGCATAACCATCTAATTGCAAAGGCTGATAAAACTCAGATTGGAAAGACATCGTGTCCCCCACTCTAAGCGAGCTTTTCCACTCGGCCCCTAGGGAATTAATCCACGTTCGGCGATACATCGCAGTTAAAGAATAGGGATTATTTCCTTCAAAATCAGTGCCCATTCCCAGACCAAAAGAAAGGTAATTAGGCCCCCAATCTTTTTCAATTGGAAACAAGGTTAATTTTTGTAATCCATCATGATCGGTCAGCTCATAATCCAGCTGCGAAAAATCACCACGGGCATAAACCTCCGCCAAGCGCTTATGAAAATGATCACCATCTAAAGGGTTGCCAATCTGTACATCTAATGCTTCTTTCAATACATTAGGATTTACATTACGCATCGACATTACTTCAACCGTTTGTACTGGCTGAGGAATCAGCTTATTGGCTAATTTTTTCTTCTGCCAAGCCGCGTATTCTTCTTCAGATAAAGAATATTTATTAAGCTGATATAAACTCAGCGTCGCGGCTTCTTCACCTTTAACAATAAAATCTTTACCACTCTTAAAATCTGCAGAATTTAAAGTTCCTAAATTAGGCGTAATCAAAACATCTGAAGGTTTTAAACTATCTAATTGTGGCTTTACATTTTGGGCAACCATTAAACGCGTATATTGATCCGCCGTACTTAAAATGCTATTAATCTGATCTCTATTTAGAGGCTGTGCGCCCACATCAACAGCAATAATGACATCGGCACATAATGAGCGAGCCACATCAACCGGCATATTACGAGCCAAGCCCCCATCCACCAGCAAGCGAGAGCCCCGTGAAACCGCTGAAAACACCCCGGGCACAGCCATGCTGGCGCGCATCGCACTCACAATATCACCATCTTTCAGCACCACCATTTCGCCCGTTTCAATATCTGTGGCCACGGCGCGATAGGGAATGCTCAAGGCATCAAATGAGGGGGTCGTTCCGCCAAAAGTCATTTCACGTAAAAATAATTCAATTTTCTGGGTGCTGATCGCAGCCGAAGGCAAAGCCACTTCACCACTATCCCGTATACCCAGCTCAATGCCCACCAAATTAAGCTTATCGTCTTGTTTTTTTCGAACACCATTCAATTGGCGTGGCAAGTTAGAGCTTAATAAATCATCCCAATTAGCCTCAGTCGCCCTACGCGCTAGCTCTTCAGGTGTTCGCCCTGCCGCGTAAGCCCCTGCAACCAAAGACCCTATGCTGGTCCCCACCACACAATCAATCGGCACTCTTGCCTCTTCAAGTACTTTAAGCACACCGATATGGGACAAACCACGCGCTCCGCCACCACCTAATACCAAACCAATTCGAGGCCGCTCTACCGAGAATGCCTGTTGAGAAAAGCAGCTGGCCCCAAGCAGCATAATAAATACAGATTTACCCAGAAAACTTCTAGCACGAAGCATGCATCGCATCCTAAAATTAAGGTATTCATTTTTTTCAAGAGTGTAACCGATTCTATGTTGCGACTTGCACATCGCGGTTTACACCGCACAGCCCCAGAGAACACCCTTGCGGCTTTTGCTTTAAGCTTAACGGCCGGGTTTACAGGAATAGAGACGGATGTTCGCCTATCTGCAGACGGAGAAGCCGTTTTATATCACGACAGAAACGCCCCCAATGGCATTGCTGTTGCTACATTAAGCCGCAGTGAATTATCCCATTTATCAGGGTATATCGTCCCAACTTTATCCGAAGCGCTGGACGCTTTTCCTGATGCCTATTGGAATATTGAAATAAAAACCCCATCCGTTTTGCCCAACTGCTTGGCGATTCTTAAAAACCATATCCATCAGCAACAACTGCTCGTCAGCTCCTTCCATCATGAAGTTGCTTTACATGTCGAAAAAGAACTACATATTGATTGTGGTTTTTTAATTGCTCACCGCCCAGCCCAATTAAATGAGCTCATTTTATCTGCAATGCCACACCGGCATTTACGCACACTCATCTGGGATTATGAAGTGCTTGATCTGGATCTTTTAAATCAAAGCTTTACACAAGGCTTTAATAATTATGTTTATGGTGCACAAACTGAACAAGAACACCTTATTTGCCATGAATTTCCCTTACAAGGAATTATTACAGACTATCCGGAATTTGTTGGCCTAACATCTGCACCAACACGTCAATAAAGCAGTTTAAAGCCGGTTTATTATTAGTAATAGACCGGCGTTTTATGAAGATAAAAAAATGAATCGCAATTTTATACACACTATTTTTGCTATTAGCCTATTAAGCTCACCACTTAGCTATGCCGCAAATGATTCGATTAAAATCCGCCTGTCCAATCAGGAGTGGGCTCCATATATGGGCAAGGGCCTAGCAGATTATGGCATTCTTTCTAGGCTGGTTTTTGAAGCGTTTGCGCGTGAAAATGTACAAGTAACTTATGAATTTTACCCCAATAACCGCACCTTGGAAGTCGCACGCAAAGGCGTCTTAGACGGCAGCTTTGGCTGGGCTATTTCTGCCGAAAGACAGAAAAATTTGCTTTATACCGATCCGGTGCTTTCTGCCAATATGGTTTTCTTTGAAAGAGTGAATTCAAAACGGCCATGGAAGAAACTCAGTGATTTAAAAGACTCTCGCATTGGCATTACCCTGGGCAATTATTATTCAGATGAATTTTCCCAGCTTGAAAAACAAAAAATTTTAAAAACGGATGCTGCCGCAGATGATCTGACTGGATTTAGAAAACTAATGGCTGAGCATATAGATCTTTTTCCTATCGATATTGAAGTTGGGCAATATTTATTGCAACAAAACTTCTCCGCAGAAAAACGTGTGCAAGTCACGTGGCAAAAAAAAGCATTTTGGATTGCCCCCATGCATGTAGTCATTTGGAACAAACACCCCCGTGGAAAAGAACTCATCGCGCGTTTTAATAGCGGCCTAAAAAAGCTTAAATCCAGCGGGGATTTTCAAAAAATAATAGATGAAACACGCAATAAAATTAATCAATAAACCCTTAAAATTGCTGTGAAAATGCCACACGCACACGAGTGCTTTAAAAGCCGTAAAATACAGCTCTTCTCGCTTTTGTAGATTCTGCCCATGCTACCTTCAATTCACCAACGTATTGCCACCGAAATCGCCTGCCGCGAAGCCCAAGTGATTGCTGCCGTTACTTTGCTAGACGATGGTGCCACCGTGCCGTTTATTTCCCGTTACCGTAAAGAAGTCACCGGCGGCCTAGATGACACCCAGCTGCGCAATTTGGAAGTGCGCCTTGGCTATTTACGTGAATTGGAAGAGCGGCGCGTCAGCGTGATCAATAGCATCACCGAGCAAGGCAAGCTGAGCACGGCGCTAAAAATACAAATACTGAGCGCCGATAATAAGCAGCGCCTGGAAGACCTTTACTTGCCGTTTAAACAAAAACGCCGCACCAAGGCGCAAATTGCAAGAGAAGCAGGCCTTGCACCGCTGGCCGAACAACTACTCGCCAATCCACAACTTAATCCTGAACAAGCTGCTGGTGCATTTTTAAATGCCGATGCGGATATAAAAGACAGCAAAGCCGCACTCGATGGTGCACGCGCAATTTTAATTGAAACCTTTAGCGAAGACGCCGAACTGATTACCAAGCTACGCAGCTTTTTGCAAAGCAATGCCAGCAGCAAGACGGCGGTGATTGCAGGTAAAGAAAATGAAGGCGCTAAGTTTTCTGACTATTTTGATTACCACGAAAAAATCTCTGCCATGCCTTCCCACCGCATTCTGGCTATTTTACGCGGTAGAAATGAAGGCATTCTGAATCTATCTATCCTCTTGCCAGAAGAACTCGCAGCCAGCCTCGCCAATGAAAAAACCCGCAATAGCACACCCAATATTTGCGAAATGCGTATCGCAGAGCGCTTTGGCGTCAAAAACCAAGATCGCCCCGCAGACAAATGGCTGGCCGACACGGTAAGGCAAAGCTGGCGCACCAAGATCTTTTTAAGCTTGGAATCCGAGCTATTAAGTCAGCTGCGTGAGCAGGCCGATATCGAGGCGATTAAAGTATTCGCCAGCAATATGAAAGATCTGCTTTTGGCCGCACCAGCAGGCCCTAAAGTCACCCTTGGTCTTGATCCGGGGCTGCGCACCGGCGTAAAAGTGGCCGTGGTTGATCGCACCGGCAAGCTGCTCGACACGGCCACAATCTATCCGCACGAGCCGCGCAAAGCATGGAATGAATCACTTACTACCTTGGCTGCGCTGGCTAAAAAACACGGTGTAGAGCTGATCTCTATTGGCAATGGCACGGCCAGTCGTGAAACCGATAAACTCGCCATCGAGCTGATTAAGCTGATGCCTGAGCTAGCGATGCAAAAGCTGGTGGTTTCCGAAGCAGGCGCATCGGTTTATTCTGCCTCTGAGTTTGCTGCAAAAGAATTCCCTGAGCTGGATGTTAGCCTGCGCGGTGCAGTATCCATCGCCCGCCGCTTGCAAGATCCACTCGCCGAGCTGGTTAAAATCGACCCCAAAGCCATTGGGGTGGGGCAGTATCAGCACGATGTAAACCAAAACGAGCTGGCACGCATGCTCGATACCGTGATTGAAGACTGCGTGAATGCCGTGGGTGTTGATGTGAATTCGGCATCAGTGCCACTCCTAACTCGGGTATCAGGCCTGAGCGCCACAATGGCGGCCAATATTGTGGCCTACCGCGATCAGCACGGTGCATTTAGTGAGCGCAAAGCGCTGCTAAAAGTACCTCGTATCGGCGATAAAAGCTTTGAGCTAGCCGCTGGTTTCTTACGGGTGATGGCGGGTAAAAACCCGCTTGATGCTTCTGCCGTCCACCCTGAGGCCTATCCGCTGGTAGAAAAAATTATCGCTAAAGTCGGCAAAAATATTGGCCAGATTATTGGCGATAACGCCCTGCTCAAAAGCCTGAATCCAGCCGAATTAGTTGACGCACAATTTGGTGTGCCCACGATTAAAGATATTCTGGCCGAGCTGGAAAAACCCGGCCGTGATCCTCGCCCGGAATTTAAAACCGCCAGTTTTCTTGAGGGCGTGGAAAAAATTGCTGATTTAAAACTAGACATGGTGCTGGAAGGCGTCGTGACCAATGTGACCAACTTTGGCGCATTTATTGATATTGGCGTGCATCAGGATGGTTTGGTGCATATCTCAGCACTCGCTAATCGCTTTATTAAAGATCCGCGGGAAGTGGTTAAAACGGGCGATGTAGTGAAAGTAAAAGTAGTGGAAATTGATGTGGCCAGAAAACGCATTGCACTGACCATGCGCTTAACAGACAGCGCAGCACCAAGTGCTGAAACAGTCAAACAAAGCATGACACCCAAGGATAGAAAAATCGTTGAACGTCAGCCAGAGGCACAGGGTGCGATGGCTACGGCACTGGCTGCTTTAAAAACTAGGCGCTAAAAAGACCCCCAAAAAAAGGCAGCCACTAAGCTGTGGCTGCCAATCCTGACCCTGCTTCCGTCTCTGTAACAGAAGAAATCGCCCGATAACTTGCTAGGGCATTTTCAATCCGTGGTGGAGGGCGTGCCGAAGAGCTTATATCTTGCTTCGCAACGGTCATTGCCAGCTGAGGCCAATAAAGAGCCGAAGCCATCAACATTTGTGAGAGCAAAAGCTGCGTACCCAGCGCTTTATCATCTGCCATGCTGCGCTGTAGCTCCTGCGGCACAACGATGTCCACTTTCTGCACCGTATTGATCGCATCAGTAAACAGATCCCTTTCATCACGCGCAGCAACGCTTTGCAGCGACTGCTGCTGCTTGTTATGCACGGCATCAAGCTGATTACGCGCACTCCAGTCTGCTGATAAGCTTTCGATTTGGGCATCCATAACCACATCATCAACGATTTTTCTAATTAATGAGTAGGAAGGATTACCCAAACCTAAGGGTAATTTTTCTTTATATTACAAGAGGATATGCGAAATAGCGAAGCCAGACCCCACGGAAACCACCGAGCAGACTAGCCCCGGCAACATAAAACTATGGTTCAGTAAATATTTGCCAATGTGAGTCGTACCGGTGCGATCAAAGTTAATTGCAGCGATCACGGTTGGATAATTAGGAATAAAGAAATAACCGTTTACACTAGGAAACATCGCAATTAAAGCCGGAGCAGGTATCCCCAAGGCAATCCCCAAGGGAAGCAAAGCGCGGATGGTTGCGGCTTGTGAATACAACAAGATCGACATGCCAAATAAGGCAATTGAAAACAACCAAGGCTGAGCGGTAACGATCTCTTTAAGCGAGCCAGAAAACAGCGCCATATTGGCCTGAATAAACGTGTCCCCCATCCAAGCTACACCAAAAATCCCAATCACCGCAGCAGAGCCGGCCCTAAACACCGAGCCTTTAATCACCTCATCGGGCTTTACTTTACAAAAGAGTAAAATTAAAGCGGCTGCCGACAACATCACAATTTCAATCGCTTGGGCCATATTTAACTGCACGCTTTTGCCAGCCACCAGCCACTCAGGCCGAAGTGATGGAAAGGTGCCCAGCATGACCACCGAAATCACCGCCAGCAGAAATAGCCATACTGAACGGCTGGCCTCCTTAGGCAAAGCCAAACGCTCCTCGGCTTGCAGCGCCTGAATCTCCCCACGCTCTAATCTACCCCGATACACCGGATCAAGCTTCAACTCACAGCCTTGGTGGCTGGCCGCTAATGCCCCTGCCATCGTCCCCAAAAGGGTGGCAGGAATGGCAACCATTAAAATATCGCCTAAATGAATCCCTGCGGGTGAAAGTAATGATAGTAAGGCCACCGTTGCCGCAGAAATTGGGCTGGCTGTAATCGCCGCTTGGGATGCAATCACCGCAATGGATAAGGGCCGCTCTGGGCGAACACCCGATTCATGCGCAACTTCTGCAATCACCGGCAACACGGCATAAGCGACATGGCCTGTACCTGCGAAAAGCGTAAAAAAATACGTCACCAAAGGCGCATAAAAGGTGATGCGCTTTGGATCTCGGCGTAGCAATTTTTCGGCAATACGCACTAAAAAATCCATCCCCCCTGCCGCTTGCAAACAACCTGCCGTGGTAATCACGGCAATGATCATCAACATCACATCAATCGGCGCAGTTGTAGGTTGCAAACCAAAAATAAACACCAAGATGGCCAAGCCCAAACCGCCCATTACCCCTAAGCCAATCCCAGAGATTCTGGCACCGAGTAAGATCGCAGCAATTACCACAAAAAACTCTAGAGCAATCACAATAAATATCCTCAAAAATGCTATTTGCCATATTGCCATGACGCGCATAACCACAAACTGAGGTAACGCAAATCCAGCTGATTTAGCCACCGGGCAACCGCAGGTCTGTGCTAGAACGTATCCCCATTGAAGGAGGAGGTTAAGCAGAGTATGGTTTAGTAGAGAGGACTTATGCGGGAGTAAATATCATGGCTTTAGGAATTGCGACTAACCTGCCATCGCTCAATGCACAGAATATCTTGAGCGGTACGCAAAAAGCGCAGAGCAATACGCTGAGTGAGCTTTCGTCTGCCAAACGCAGCACCCAGACCGATCCGGCCAGCACGGTGCTGATTGAGCAATTTGCTGCGCAAATTGCAGGCAGTAATCAGGCCAGATCTAATCTAAACGATGGCGTTTCGCTCACCCAAGTCGCCGACGGGGCCTTGAGCACCATACAAGATAATACCCAGCGTATTCGTGAGCTAACCGTTGCTGCGGGCAACGACACCCTCAGTACCCAGGATCGAGCCGCAATTCAGGAAGAATCTAATCAACTGTCTTTAGCCAATGCCGATATTGTGCAAAACACCAGTTTTAACGGCACGCCTTTATTACAAGGGCAGGGTAATTTGAATTTTCAGGCAGGAGCCAATGCAGGGGATCAGCTTTCTGTATCCAGACCCGATCTCACTAAGCTCAATAGCGGTACTGGCCAGATTGATTTATCCAGCTCAGCGGCTGCAGGGCAAGCGTTATCTAGACTAGATAGTGATTTAGCATCTGTTTCTAGCGCCCGCTCAGATTATGGCGCGATCAGCAATCGGCTCACCGCCGGTGCCAATAATTTGCAAAATCGTTCAGAAAATTTATCCGCTGCAAAAAGCCGGGTTGCAGACACGGATTATGCCGCTGCAACGGCCAGTCTGGTACAGCAACAGATACGTGCTCAGGCTAATACCGCTGCGCTTGCCCAAGCCAATGCGGCACCACAGCAAGTATTGTCATTGCTCCGCTCTTAGCCGCCTTCGTTCATAAAAAAACGCGATCATTTCATACTGATCGCGTTTTTTATTACACAAAACAATCGCTATACCAACGCCACATCCTGCACTACGCAATTACGGCCCGATGTTTTAGCAATATAAAGCTGAATATCTGCCCGCTGATAAAGATGCGCCGCCTCTGTGCCACTGGATGTCGCCACACCTACACTCACCGTTACATAATCAGAAATAGTCGAGCTCTGATGAGGCATTTTTAAAGAAAGCACCGTTTGCCGAATACGTTCAGCCACAATATAAGCCCCGGCAAGGCTTGTTTCTGGCAGTAAACAGGCAAATTCTTCCCCGCCAATTCTGGCGGTTAAATCTGCCGGGCGCCGCAATTCGGTTGCAATCACCGCTGCAATGCGCCTTAAACACTCATCGCCAGCAGGGTGACCATAATAGTCATTAAAGCGCTTAAAAAAATCCACATCAATCAGCACAAGAGAAAGTTGCCCGCCTTGCCTTTGTAAGCGCTGCATTTCTTGCTTTAATGCTTCATCAAAATGGCGGCGATTTGCAAGGCTGGTTAACCCATCGGTAATCGCAAGCCGGTGCAACAATTCTCGGGTGCGTTTCATCTCGAGCTGATTACGAATTCGCGCTTTAATACTCAATGCGCGGCACGGCTTCACAATATAATCTGCGCCACCTACGGCAAAGCCTTTTTCTTCTTGCTCAGCGTCGCCTAATGAGGTGACAAAAATAATGGGAATATCGGCAGTGGCAGGGTCTTCTTTGATTCGTTCACAAATGGCATAGCCATTCATATCTGGCAACATCACATCTAATAAAATCAGATCGGGCTTAGGCATTTCTTTAATTGCAGTTAATGCCTCTTGAGCACTCACGGCAAATCTAAGCTCGTACTGATCATCCAGCATACCCGCCAGCATTTCAATATTATTTGGTTCATCATCAACAACAAGAATAATAGGCTGGTGAATCAAGACGAGCTCCAATACATAAAACAACTTTACTACAGTTTGAAAGGCGGGTAATCAAAGTGGATACGCTGCTTACTCAAAATAGATAATACATGAATATGGCATGTTTCAGATTAAGTCTCGATTGATATCAAAAGACTGCAAAGCCTCTCTTGCACTTTGATAATCCAGCTGATCGAGGGCAAGGCCGATTTGCATCGCTTTTTTCTTATCCAAAGCGGCCAAGCCAGACTGTAGCTGCATAAAGCATTTTCTGGCGCGTAAGCTTCTCAACCGCAACAACTCATCAAGCTCCTGCACACGATCACCAGATAATTGGCACTCCTCATGGCAAGGTACAACAGACGAGCCCTGAGCACTTAACCAAATATCAATGCTGCCAATCACTTCTTCTAAAGCCACATCCAGCTCAATCAACAAAACATCAATCTGTGTTTTACCGTTATGGAGCTGGTCTTCTAGTTTTTGAGCAATCTGATAAACCGTGAACGCCTCTAAAGTACCCGCAACACCTTTTAATGAGTGAGCCAAACGCTCTGCTTCAAACAACTCCCCTTGTTGCAACAATTGGCGTAAACGCTCAGATGAATCTGCATACTGATCGCCCAAGCGTGGCAGCATACGTTTCAGCAAAGCCAGACTCCCCAAGCGCTCTAGTGCCTTATCTAAACCTAAGCCCGGCAGCTCTGGCAAAGGAGGATTCTCTGTTTCTTTTTTCAATAAAAGAGTTGATTCATTCACCACAGTGCCCGTCCAACGCAATAAAACTTTAAGTAAATGTTGCGGATTAATGGGTTTTGCCAAATGATCATTCATTCCCACTTCCAGACAACGGCGGCGCTCTGCTTCCATCGCATGCGCTGTTAAAGCAATAATAGGCAAATCAGCAGCCGCTAATTGAATCCGAATCAATCGAGTGGCCTCCATACCATCCATTTCAGGCATTTGAACGTCCATCAAAATCACATCATAGTTTTTTTTCTTATTTAAAATAAAATCAACCACCTCCCTGCCATTGGCCACCGCATCCACATTGGCGCCTAAAGCACTCAATAGCGATACACTCATTTCACTTAAAAGCGGTGTGTCTTCTGCCAATAAGATTTTCATACCGCGTAAAGGCTCCTCTTTGGCCTCGGCATAAGCAATCGCTTTACTCATCGAGCTGCTATTGAGCTCTAAACTATTCACAATGGTTTCGTACAATAAATGAGCAATAATGGGTTTACTTAATGAATAAACAAAAGCCCGTGCACCCCAGCGACTAATCACACTATCGTGGCTTAATATGGTAGTGAGTAAAATAATAGCCATTTCATCACGAAGCCCCCATATTTCCTGTACGGTTTCAGCGGGAGTATTACTCAATAAAGAAGCATCCATAATCAGTAAATCAAAGGGGTGCTCATTACTCTTCATACATCGCATAGCATCTTGAGCAGAGCATACATCACTGACCTGCATGCCCATTTTATCTAAATACATGCACAATTGAATCCGGGTAGCGGCATGGGGCTCCGCAATTAAAACACGGCGTCCTTTATATTGAGGAATACTCATGCCCTGATGATTACTCTTATGCAAACATAGCTTAAATTTAAATATCGAGCCTTGATCGGGCTGGCTGAGCACCGTAATTCCACCGCCCATAATATATGCTAATTGCTGACTAATCGCCAAACCAAGCCCGGAGCCACCAAAGCGACGGGTTGTTGAGGAATCCGCCTGTGTAAATGGGCTAAATAAACGCTCTAATATTTCTTCACTGATACCAATCCCCGTATCATGAATACTAAACTCACATTCAACACTATCATTACCTAGATCCAGGCAAGACACCGCTAATTCAACCTCCCCTTTTTCGGTAAATTTAATCGCATTATTAATTAAATTAAGCAGAATCTGCCCCAACCTTAAAGGATCGCCTTTTAACCATTGTGGTGCATTGATACTGACACTATAAATCAATGCTAAATTTTTATTTTCTGCCTGAATCGCAGCAACACCAGATAGGTTTTCCAATAGCAAATACAAATCAAAATCAGATTCTTCAAGCTCCAGCTTACCGGCTTCAATTTTAGAAATATCTAGAATATCATTAATAACGCCTAACAATAAATTAGCAGAAGATTGAACTTTAGATAAATAATCTCTCTGTCTGTTTGCCAATGGTGTTTCTAAAATTAAATGCGTATATCCAAGAATAGCCGTTAGAGGCGTTCTGATTTCATGGCTCATATTCGCCAGAAAATCACCTTTAACTTGTACGGCCGCCTCGGCCTGATCGCGAGAAATAATCAGCTCTTCAGATTGTGTTCTAAGCAAGATGCTTGCATCACGAAACACCAGTAAACTTTGAGCCATAATAGAAATTTCATCTCTGCCACTCACATTAATATCCACATCAAAACGGCCTTTAGCAATACTGTGCATATTTTCAGATAAAACAACCAATCTGGAGCTAATCCTTCTGCCAATATAAACAGAACCAATACCAAATGAGATCAACAAACTAAACAGCGTTAATCCCGCTAGCAACCAGGTACTTTTCTTTAAACGATGAGACAATAGCAGCATTTCATCATTTAGCTCGTTTTTCAGCGCTTGCTCGGTCTGCTCGGCCTGATTATGCAATAACTGTGTTGCATCTTGATTTCTTATGATTAACGCTTGTAATTTATTATTTAATTTTATTTTATTTGAACTAATAGCAAAAATACCCTCATCTGTTTCTGCCAGATTAATAATCTGGTTTAATTCATACCTCAGCTGTTTAAAATCCTCCCCATGATTCAACTCGGCCAATATTTGCTTAGCCTTTGCTTTGGTTTGCATAAATGACGCTCTGGTCTCTTCCAAGCGCATTGCACTTTGTGCATTAGCAGCCTGAGCAATTAAGCTCGCCAATAACACCACATCGCCCCGAAAATGCTGTACTGCACTTAAAGAAGCAACCTGCTCTGCCACGAGCACAACCACCGCATTCGTTGAATCCAACGTAATCTGATCACTGCGTGAAATCATTTTTAATGTGATCTGATTAATTAGGGGCAGCATCACCTCATCAAATAATGAAACAGCCCGGCTAACCTCTTGTCCAGAATGGACTAAAGGGCCATGTAGGCTCTGCGCTAATTTTTTCCCGGCCTCCTGCGCCAACGGATCGGCTTTAAGCAGATGCATTTGAATACCGGCAAGTAAATTCGCTCCCCTTTTACGTAAGGCAGGCTCCCCCTGCTCGCTTCCAATAGCAGCCAGACGAAAAGCATCAGCCCTTGCCTGCTGCAAGGCATTCAACTCTGAAAATTCATTGTCAATCAGGGAATGAACGGAAGCACCTGCTGAAACAGACGCACGGCGGGTGGCGGAGAGCAGCTCGGCATTCTTAGCCATTAACACAGGATCTATCGCTTGCAAAAAACGCTGCTGAGCGTCTCCCACCTGTTGCAAGATACTATTTTTTCGTTGATCTAATAATAATTGCTGGCTGACTAAGTGATCGGTACCCGGCACATTCTTGGATAACTCCACCACCAGCTCGGAGAGTTTTTCCGCATCTTCAGGGCTGCTCATCACCAAAGCATCAATTTGCTTGGGCAAATCAGCTAAAGCTAATTTCACTCTGGATAAGGCGCTGTCTCTTGTTTGCGTATTCTGAGCATTGGCAAGACTAGCCAAGGCAGATGAAAATTCTAGGCTACTGGCTTCTAACCGTGCCGATGCAATCGCAGCAGGAAAGCTTTGTTTTGAAACAATCGAGTAGGTGCTATCTACCGAGTGAAATGCCCACAGTGCAGCACCCGAAGCAAGCAGGGTAGTCGCCGCCACCACGCCAAAAGCTAGACGTAAGCGTAGCGCAATTGACTTTCGAAATAAGCCTTCTTGTGTCTGCATTCCCCCTCACTCCAACTACAAAAAAAACATAAGCGCAGTTTTCCAGAAAATGTCTGCTGCCTTGCAGTGGATATTAATCTACCCAATAGAAACATTCACTTAAATTTCCAAAACCTTACATCTAAATTTAATTTATGATTTTAAAATCATAAAAAAATACGCTATGAAGGTAGTTTATGTGCAATCCTTTTCTGGAGTCTGTCATGTCTAGCTCATCGCATATGTTTGCCAGTGTCCCCTCCAATAAAGCCTCATTACGTGCCGCTTATGAAGCTTGGCTTAAAGCGCGCACCCCTTTGCAGCCCTCTCAAAAAACCCCGCCTTCAGCCAACAAACGCGTGGGGATTGTGGGTGCAGGCATGGCGGGGCTTTACTCGGCCTTGATTCTTAAAAGCCAAGGCATCGATTGCCGCCTGTTTGAAGCGCATCCACAACGCTTGGGCGGCCGGGTTTATACGCATCGCTTTAATGACGAAGCGAATCAATACTTTGAAGCCGGTGCCATGCGCCTGCCCCAAACCCCCGAGCAGCAGCCCG
This sequence comes from Janthinobacterium sp. B9-8, assembly GCF_000969645.2. Classification (NCBI taxonomy): domain Bacteria; kingdom Pseudomonadati; phylum Pseudomonadota; class Betaproteobacteria; order Burkholderiales; family Oxalobacteraceae; genus Janthinobacterium; species Janthinobacterium sp. B9-8. The sequence goes on along the minus strand of NZ_CP014222.1, from coordinate 245,900 downwards.
TATTTGATCTGATTGGCTACCTGAATGAGCAGCTGCCACCCTCCTTCAAAATTGATTTAATTCCATACAATTTATACGATCCAAGCGGCAATTTAGTGTACGTCAATGGGAAACGAGCCTTTGGCGGAGCCACAATGACGCTGGATTACGCCAATCAGCACCCTGAAGCGCTGGGCTTTAATCTGGCACCAGAAGATCGCAATAAAACAGCCTCGCAGCTACTTGATGAAGTGCTGCAGCCCTTTTTTGATTTACTGGAAATAAATTTCGAGCTGGGCTTTGCCAAAATTGTTCAATATGACAATTACTCGCTCTACACCTACCTCACCGAAATTGCGGGCTGGAGTATGGAGAAAGTGAATTATGTAGAGGTCATGAATTCGGCTTCTAACCAATTCCAAAGCAGCTTTACCGAGCTAGTCATCGAAAGTATGGATTTCTCCGGTGCACAATGGATGACGATTGCCAATGGTATGGACAGATTGCCCAATGCTTGCGCAACTTTAATTGGCACTGAATCGATTTCGATGAATTCACCCGTGAAGCAAATTGAAAACCTTCAAGATGGCCGTGTTGTGATTCATTATGGCGAGCTTGGCGAATTTGATACTTTTGATAGTGTGATTCTGGCCCTGCCGCCTGCCGCACTAAGGATGATCTCTACTCCGCAATGGTCCCCCACTAAAATGCAAGCCATACGCACCATGCATTTTGAGCCTCTGTATAAAATCGGCTTACGCTTTAAAACCCGTTTCTGGGAACAACTTCCGCAAGCGGCAATGGGCGGGCAATCCACCAGTGATCTGCCAATGCGCTGGTGCGTTTATCCCTCCTACGGACTGGGTGACTCAGGAGCAGGTGTGTTACTGCTCTATTCATGGATGACCGATGCCTATAACTGGCTACCGCAAACTCAGGAAGAACGTGTACGTCTGGCGCTCAGAGACTTACAAACGCTCTATCAAAGCAGCGTCGATATTAATGAGCAATTTATTGAGTCTTTTGATGTCGCCTGGCCATCCGAATGGGCGACGGGCGATGCCATGTTTTACCCCGGACAATTCCGCCAACTCTTTAATAGCGCCCGCCAGCCAGAGCAAAATATCTACTTTGCCGGAGAGCACCTCAGCGTCCACCACACTTGGATTGTGGGGGCTTTAGATTCGGCTTTACTCGCCTGCCAGCAGCTACTAGGCGATGAAAACCTGATCCCGCTGCAAGCAGCCAGCCAGCCTCCGCGCAGCCCGCACGTGCATGATTACAGCCAATGCGCAGCGGCCCCTCTTTTGCATCGCTAAGGACAAAGCCATGTGGCGTATGTTTTGTATCATGCTACTGCTCAGCAGCCCGCTCTATGCCGAAGAAGAACTTGCACCTGAGCCATTAAAAGCAATTGGCTCATGGAGCATGCTCAGTCAGTTTAAAGACTACGAAAAACCATTCTGGACCGAGCAGCTCCCTAGGCTCAGCGAGGGCAGAATCAAGGTCAATCTTAGTGCTTTTAATGATGTGGGCTTAAAGGGCAGCGAAGTATTACGCCTGATGAAGCTGGGAATGACTGATTTTGGCACAACGATCCTATCGTATATTTCTGAGCAAGATCCGCGTGCCGAAGCAGTTGATCTAGCCGGGCTCACCATGAATTTAGCCATGGAACGGCGCGTCGTCGAAAGCTATAAGCCGGTGCTTGAGCGCTATTTTGAGCAAAAACAAAGCATTAAAGTACTCGCCATGTGGCCTTACTCCGCACAGCTTCTAATGTGTAATGGCCCGATTAAAAATCTAGAAGGACTCAAAGGCAAAAAAGTAAGAGTCAGCATGCGCACGACCAGTGATCTGATCGAAGCTTACGGCGCCATCACGCTCAGTATTCCTTTTGATCAGGTTTACAACAAAATGAAAGACAAGCAACTTGATTGCCTCATCACCTCGGCCTTAGCAGCCCATAGCGCGCGTTTTTACCAGGTAGCAACGCATATTTATAATCTGCCACTGGGTTGGAGTATGGTGATGCTGGGGGTAAACCAAGCGTCCTGGGCTAAAATTGATGCCCGCGATCAAAAAATCATTGAAGCGGGTATTAAGCAACTGGCCGACGATCTTTGGCAGGCGACGGAAACTCAAACCACACTGGGGTTGGCCTGCAATACCGGAAAAAACTGCACGCTGGCAGAACAAGGATCAATGGTTCTGGTGCAGCCAGCGAGTAATGATGAAGCACGGCTGGCCAAAACAGTTAAGCAAGTGGTCCTTAAACGCTGGGCAGAGCGTTGTGGCGCAGATTGCGTTACAGAGTGGAATAACAGCATAGGAAAAACTCTGAATATCACACTGCAGCCTTGAGTAATCCAGCCATCTACACTGATTTCTTTACAAAATAATGACCGTTAAGTAGCAATGCACAAAAAATAAGCAGGGCTATTTTTCATATAAAATTCATCAAGTTACAAAACAAGCTAACAGCTTATCCACAGATCAACACCATCTTTTGGGGGATAAAAGCCAAGATGTCCACAAGTAATTTAACCCGTTGTGGCTGGTGCAGTGATGACCCGCTTTACCAAAACTATCATGATCAGGAATGGGGGCAGCCCCTCTATGATGATCAGGCGCTCTTTGAGCTATTGTGTCTGGAGGGCGCACAAGCAGGCCTTTCCTGGATTACCGTATTAAAAAAACGCGCCCACTACCGCCAAGTCTTTGACGGCTTTGATGCGCAGAAAATGGCCGCTTACGATGCAGAAAAAGTAGCTCTCTTATTGAGCGATAGCGGCATTGTGCGTAACCGGGCTAAAGTCGCTGCCTTTATCAGCAATGCCGCAGCCTACCTCAAACTACAACAGGAAGAAGGTCGCTTTAGCGATTTTCTATGGTCCTTTGTAAATGGCAAAACCATACGCAACCACTGGCTATTACTCAGTGACACTCCCGCTTTAAGCGCCGAATCCACCGCCATGAGCAAAGCTTTAAAAAAACGAGGCTTTAAATTTATCGGCCCAACCATTTGCTACGCCTTTATGCAAGCCAGCGGCATGGTTGATGACCATAGCCCAAGCTGCTGGGTACGCAATCCCCCCCAATAAATTCAGTATTTAAGCAGCGCCAATCACTGCAAAGGTGTAATCGTTGCTTCTGCTGTAATTCCATTCACGGATACTGCTCATCATTAAGCAACATTCACCTAGCTTAAGTACCCACCTGATGCGCCTTGGCTTTCAAACCCACAAAGATAAGTTGCTAAGGCTATGCTATTTATTCCAACAAATCATGGGGAATCAAGCAGGCTTTATCTAAATCATCATAAAATTAATACATAAAAACCCCAATAATAAAAATAATTAATTAAGCATCAATAAATAAAATAACTCAAGTACACTAGTGATATGCCCTTTTTAAGCAGCCTTCTGAAAGGAAGCCAAACGCATCCCCCTTACAATGGATATCCGGCAGAAACGTCCGGAGATAGCAATTTAATCAGAATTTTTGCTATTTGCTGATTTTCAGACAATGATTTATTTAAACAGCTCAATCCAGTGCCCATTCAAGTTTGCGTGTTAGCAAGGATGTATCGATGAATAATCAGCCAATCCATATACCAGAAAGTTTTCTGACTAAATGGCAAGACACCATCAATGTAATGGCCAACCTTTTCGAGGTGCCTGCTGGCTTGATGATGCGCGTTTTACCGGAGCAAATCGAAGTACTTCTATCCAGCGAAACGGCAGGGAACCCTTATGAGCACTCAGAAAAAGCGAACTTAAATACCGGCTTATATTGCGAAACAGTGATGGCTAGCCGCAGCCTTTTGCATATTCCCAATGCTCTGGAAAATGAGCAATGGAAAGATAATCCCGATATAGCGCTAAATATGATTTCCTACCTTGGCGTTCCTCTGCTCTGGAGCGAGCAAGAAGTCTTTGGAACAATCTGCGTACTCGATAGTAAGACACGGAAATATCAAAAAAAGTATTTTGATTTACTATGGGAAATAAAAAAAAGTATAGAAGCAGACTTTAAAATTATACAACAGCAAGAAAAACTCGATGCCTTCAATAAAGAGCTTATTCTTATTAACCAAGGCCTTCTTATTGCCAAGCAAGCAGCCGAAACGGCAAACCAAAGTAAAAGCGATTTCCTTGCCAATATGAGCCACGAAATTCGCACCCCAATCAATGCCATCATGGGGATGTCCTACCTTGCTTTAAAAACAGAATTAAATCCACGCCAAAGTGATTACATCACAAAAATACAAAACTCTGGTCAGCATTTACTCGGCATCATTAACGATATTCTTGATTTTTCAAAAATTGAAGCAGGTAAGTTAACAGTAGAAAAGATAGAGTTTGAATTAGAAAAAGTACTCGATAATGTTGCAAACCATATCGGAGAACAAGCCGCCAACAAAGGCTTGGAACTTATTTTTAATATAGATAAAAACATTCCGCTTAATTTATTTGGAGATCCGTTAAGGCTGGGACAAATACTGCTTAATTTTGTTTCAAATGCCGTTAAGTTTACCGCTCATGGCCAAATCGAAATGGCAATTAAATTACAAGCAGAATCCAATCAAGATATCGTGATTCATTGTTCCGTACAAGACAGCGGCATTGGCCTGAGTGATGAGCAAATAAGCCGCCTGTTTCAAAGTTTTTCTCAGGCAGATTCATCCACAACACGCAAATTTGGCGGCACAGGCCTTGGACTCGCCATTTCTAAAAAGCTGGTTGAGCTCATGGGCGGAACAATTGGTGTAGGAAGTAAGCTAGGCAAAGGCAGCTGTTTCTGGTTTACCCTGCCATTAGGCAAAAGTACTGCAGCAGCTCGGCCACTATTATTAAATAGTAACTTTCAAAATAAACGTGTTCTGGTCGTTGATGATCATCAAAACGCTCGTGACGTTTTAACAACGCAACTTAATTATATGCAATTAAGAGCCGATTCTGTTGCATCAGGCAAAGCGGCTATTACAGCAATTAAGCAAGCCGATAAGCAAAACGAGCCTTATGAAATCATATTTTTAGATTGGGAAATGCCATCAATGAATGGCATAGAAACCGCGCAAAAAATCAAAGCACAGACACTACAATCTATGCCCGCCTTTATCTTGGTTTCGGCCTCTGATCACCACGATGCGATTAAAGCCAGCGATGCCAATATTGTTTTCCACACTTTAAACAAACCGATTAATGCATCACAGTTATTTAATAGTGTGCTCAGCGCACTAGGCGGCAAGCCAGAGAGCTACCCACCTGGCACCCGTAGCAAACACCATTTCACTCCCCAATTAAAGCACATTCAAGGCGCCAGAGTTCTCTTGGTAGAAGATAATCATATTAATCAAGAAGTAGCACGTGAGTTCTTACAATCTGTAGGTCTGCTGGTTGATATTGCAGAAAACGGCCAGCTTGCCATAGAACAACTACAAGCCAATCATTACAATATTGTGCTGATGGATATGCAAATGCCGGTTATGGATGGCCTGACGGCAAGCAGGGAAATTCGCAAATTAAAGGGATTTCAGCTACTCCCCATTGTGGCCATGACCGCCAATGCCATGCAAGGCGATCGTGAGCGCTGCCTTGCGGCAGGAATGAATGACCATATTACCAAGCCCATTGAGCCAGAAGCGCTTTGGAAAATGCTCATTAAGTGGATTAAACCAGAGGAAATCACAGTCAGCAGCCCACCCATTTATTCCACCCAGCTCCCCAATGAAGCCGAGCTACCTAAGGGAATTGAAGGGTTGGATATAAACTTGGGCTTAAAGTACGTTCTGGATAAAAAACCGCTTTATCTGGCCGTCCTAGGCAAGTTTGTCGCCGAGCAAAAATATACGATTCCCAACATACGCCATGCTTTAGAAAACCAGGACTGGCACACAGCCGAACGCTTGGCACACACCTTGCGATCTGTAACCGGGCTCATTGGTGCTGTCTCATTACAGAAGCAATCAGAAACCCTTGAATCAGCGCTTCACCAAGAACAGAGCCAGCAAGCACTTGATTCGCTGCTTGATGGCCTAGCAACACCTTTAGATACCCTGATTGCACAATTAGAGCAAAAGTTACCCAATCTGCAGGGCAAGTTAAATACCATCATTGATCCCCAAAAGCTAAGTGAGATTACACAGCTACTCTACAAGCTGCTCGCTAACGGGGACTCGGAAGCAATTAATATTTTAGAAACTCACGCTAGCCTTTTGTATACCGCATTTCCACTGCATTTTAGAATCATTAATGAAAGCATTCAGGCTTTTAATTTTGATCTTGCCTTAGCAACATTAAAGCAGGCTGCAAAAGGTACTGAATCATAAGCACCCCTTAGGCCTATCGCCACATTAGCGCTAACTGCGCTAGTAGTATTCAGCAAAAAAAGAGGGGGTGGCATGGCCACCCCCTCTTTTTACTGAGTGCCGCAATTAAGCGGCCATTTCTGCCTCGGTAAACAAGCGCGAAATCAGCGATTTTTCAAAGCCTTCTTCCATCGGAATAGAAATCTTCACGCCATTGCCTGCCGCCACTTCGCAAGGATTACCGCTCTTATCCCGCATGGCGGACAAGGTAATAATCCGGTTACCGCTAGGGTGAATAATTTCTAACTGGTCACCCACCGCAAAGCGGTTTTTGACTTCGATTTTGGCCCAGCCGTCTTTAATGCTAATCACTTCACCGACAAACTGGCTTTGCTTGGCTTTGGAATGGCCATCCAGATAGTTCTGCGCTTCGTGGGTGTAATGGCGCTGATAAAAGCCATCGGTGTAACCACGGTTGGCCAAGCCATCCAGATCAGCTAAAAGCGCTGGATTAAACGGCCGCCCCGCTACCGCATCATCAATCGCTTGGCGGTAAACTTGGGCAGTACGTGCCACGTAATACAGCGATTTAGTCCGGCCTTCAATCTTCAGCGAATCCACACCAATCTTAGTCAGGCGTTCGATATGCTGCACCGCACGTAGATCTTTGGAATTCATAATATAAGTGCCGTGCTCGTCTTCCAGAATCGGCATCAGCTCATCTGGGCGGCTTTGCTCGGCGATCAGATAGGTTTTATCCGCAGCAGGATGGCGCTCAGCACCGCCACAGGCGGCAAAGCTTTGGTTCGCCTCTGCCATGGCCTTATTAAAATCAAACTGAATCACCTGCGGCTTCACATCCCCCGCATCGTCTTCCACCGTGTCATTCATTTTGTAATCCCAACGACAGGCATTAGTGCATGTGCCTTGATTCGGATCGCGGTGGTTAAAGTAGCCTGATAAGAGGCAGCGGCCAGAATAGGCAATACAGAGCGCGCCGTGCACAAACACTTCCAGCTCCATATCCGGGCAAAGCTGGCGAATTTCTTCGACTTCATCGAGGCTCATTTCGCGCGATAAAATCACGCGCTCTAAACCCATCGATTTCCAGAATTTCACCCCGGCATAATTCACGGTATTGGCTTGCACCGATAGGTGGATTACCTGCTCTGGCCATTTCTCCCGCACCATCATAATCAGGCCGGGGTCAGCCATAATCAGCGCATCAGGCTTCATGGCAATCACTGGCTCCATATCGGCAAGGTAAGTTTTAACCTTGGCGTTATGCGGCAAAATATTGCTAGCTACAAAGAACTTCTTGCCCCGCTGATGCGCCTCGATAATCCCCTGGCCAATTTGCTCGAGCTTAAATTCGTTATTACGGGCACGTAGTGAATAGCGTGGCTGACCGGCATAAACCGCGTCTGCACCGAAATCATAAGCGGCGCGCATTTTGTCCAAAGTGCCAGCGGGAAGGAGAAGTTCTGGGGCTTTCATGATGATCCGTTCTTTAAGCGCCTGCATGCGGGTAGAAGATCTACTTGCAAGGCAGATTGTAAAAAAACGCGATTATAGCACGGACTTTTTGCCTATTTTTTAATCAGGAATAAAAAGCACACTAAAAACAGCAGCTTAATTGGCTTATCCACAAGCCATCCACGGACTTGCTGGATAAATTATTGGATAAACGGCAAAAACTGCTTAAAAAATACGCAGCACTAAAAAAACCTGCCAGAGCAATGACTTGCCTGACTTGTCCACAGGGCATGCACAGGCTTGTTCGCACGAGGCGGGGATAAGCTGAAATTTTATGACACAGGTCCCCGCTGTGCAAAAGAGGGGCCTGTGAGCGCATCAAAAAACGCGGATTAAATGGCTGTTATTCGAAGCCATCTAGCTCGACTTAGCCCTGATCAATAAGCAAAGCGGTCAACTTTTTAACTAAAGGCAAAACCAAGAGCAGGGTAGGAAAAGCCACCAACCAAGATAAGCCCCAAGCGCTGGGCCAAAGATCAAACAGCCTGGATGTAAAACCCACACCACGCAAAGTGCTGATCAATGAAACAACGCAAGTCATTAAAATAGAGAGTAAAAATGGCATAACTAAATTGGCGTGCCTAGCGGGAATTAAGCACAATCGGCGACGAGCGGAAGGATTTGATGATTTCATAGCAACTCCATAAGCCGGACAAACAAGCGCCTTCTTGCAGCAATGCGTCTTAAGCCCTTGCTCAGGGAAAAAACGCTCATAAAAAAAATTTCTTATGGCAGCAGCAAAAAACAAGCACCGGAAATATCCGGCGGCTTTAGCGCGTTGATTGACGTAAACGCTTACGGCAAACCAAGAGATGATTTACACCATCATCATATCTAAACATACAAGCAAGTTCAAGCTTAAAATCCAGCCAATAATGCTTGGATTTTCCAAGCCCAACGGCGCACAGACGATGTATCAATGATGTGTATTTCTACCCCGTCCCCCGCCAAACTCACCCAGCCCGCTTCCTCAATCAACTCAAACTCGCCTTCAAGCAATACTCGGTTCTGAGGCAGTAAAAGCTCCCCCATATAATGCGGTGTGTATTGAAGATGCAGCTTGCCCCGCTGCACCAAGATCTGTGTGCCAGCCCTTAAATAGCCACGCAGCACTTGGCCTTTTCGTAAAACGTGTTGCTTTTCCATCGCCTTGCCCCGCCACTTTTGATGCAAACCATCTTAAATGGCAGCAAGGCGCAAAAACAGCGACAAGAAATAACCATCTGCTACGCAACAAGGGTGATTTATTTCATCTGTTATGCTGTGGTTTATCGCTATCTATATCTATGTAAAAGCACGCTGTTACTGCATGATTCCCCTTCATTAGGCGGAGACTTTATGGATTATCTTTACCAGCGCTGGGCGGCGCACTATCTGGCCGCCATCGTGGCAGGCACGCTTAAAGTGGGGGAGCGCATGCCATCCCTGCGTGAGCTAATGCGCTTGCACGGCATCAGCCTCTCTACCGCCTTGCAATTGTGCCGCCAACTTGAAACCGATGGTTATCTGGAGGCAAGGCCACGCTCTGGTTATTTTGTCCGTCAAAGAATGCGTATCACGCCGGTGACAGAACCAAGGCTAGAGATCGATCCGGCACAATATGTGGGGATTCATGCCCGTGTTTCTGGCTTTATTGCCCGCGGTAGGCAGCAGCAGATTAAGCATAATTTCTCTGTAGCCCGCTGCTCACCCGATCTTTACCCCGGCGAAGCGCTTAAAAATGCGGCGATTCGGGCCTTAAAGCAAACCCCCGATCTATTTGTGAGCGCCGTTCCCAATAAAGGCAATCCAGAGTTTCGCGCCGTACTCGCTAAGCGGGCGATGCGCATAGGCGTGCTGATGTCGCCCGATGAGGTGCTCATTACCCACGGCTGTATCGAGGCGCTCAATCTGGCGCTGCGAGCAGTCGCTCAACCAGGCGACACCATTGCGGTTGAATCTCCGACCTTTTACGGCCTGCTACAAGTTTTAGAAAGCTTGGGCCTGCAAGCGATCGAAATTCCCACCAGCCCACAAACGGGGATTTCGATCGAAGCCTTGGAGCTGGCCTGCCAAACTTACGACAATATCAAAGCGGTGGTAGTAGTGCCGCATTTGCAAAATCCACTGGGCAGCATCATGCCCGAGGCACATAAAGACCGGCTGGTGGCGCTCTGTGAAGCGCAGGCGATTCCATTAATCGAAGACGATACCTATAGCGAGCTGATCAACGACGACATTCCGCTGCGCGCCTTAAAAGCGCGTGATCAAACCGGCAATGTGATTTATTGCGCGTCGCTGCATAAGATTTTAGCGCCGGGGATGCGCTTGGGTTGGATGAGCGGTGGTCGCTGGCAGGCGCGGATCGAGATGCTGAAGTACGCGCAAACCCGCGATAACGAGGCATGGTCGCAAATTGCTGCTGCCGAATATATGGGTTCCAGCGCTTACGATAGGCATTTGCGCAAGCTACGCAGCACGCTCAAAACCCAACGAGAACGCACCGCAGAGGCGATTGCCCGCTATTTTCCAGTTGGTACACGGCTAAATGTGCCCAATGGTGGGCTAGCACTTTGGGTGGAATTACCCGAGCAACTTTCATCTAGACGGGTTTTTGATGCTGCGCTGAAAAAAGGAATTTTAATTGCGCCCGGGCTGATGTTTTCTAATTCAAACCGCTTTGAGCACTTTATTCGGATTAATTGCGGCTGGCCGTTTAGCCCGGAAATCGATCATGCTTTACAAAGCTTGGGCAATTTGATTACTGAAATCATTGAAATAAACAACAATAATCAAAACGATATAAACACCGAGCTTGCTGAATAAAACGCGATCAGATCTCACGCAAATGAAAAACTAAATCCTTTAATGCTTCTTGCGAAATGCCATCTAAGGTGGGGGAACGACGATCAATTTCATTTGCAAGATCGTACAACATCCATTCCATTTCACTGAGCATGGCTTGTAATTCAGCCAGCATTTCCGGATCATTCTGGCCAAAGGAATACATCGCGGTGACAACATCCGGGTTTAAGCCTGCCTGCAAAATTAAAGAGCGGATACTATCCATGCGCTCAAATAAAAACCCAAAGGCGAAGTGGCTTTTGCTTTTGCTTTTGCTTTTGCTTTTGCTTTTGCTTCGGCTTTCGTTTGCCCTTCAAGCATGGCATGTAAAGCCAGCCATGCTTACAAAAAATCGGCAATATGCGCTAATTGCAAAGAAGTATCTTTACCTATTACAGCAGGTGTCGCCTCATGCGGGGATGAACGCAATAAATCCCGTAAGGCACGAATAGAGGCCAGATCAAAACGGCTTTGATTTAAGGTAAATAGAACATCCAGTCGCTGTAAATCAAAGCGGCGCAATACCGCATCGTAACGAGTTATTTCCGAGGAGCATAATGCAGTGAATGGCCGTTTTCCGCCTCAGCCCCAAAACTGTAGCCAACGCAGCCGTGAATGAAACGTCAACAAACCCTAATGCATAAAAAAACGAGGCATCGCCTCGTTTTTCTTCACAATCCTGCCTTTAAATCACCCAGCGCTGACGGATACTTGCCGCAATCCCAGCGGCATCCAAACCGCATTCAGCCAGTTGTACCTGCTGATCGGCATGATCCACATAGCGATCAGGAAAGCCTAGCTGCAATAATGGCTTGCATGTATTTTGCGCCATTAAGCTTTCCAGGACAGCAGAGCCCGCACCGCCCATGATTGCGCCTTCTTCAACCGTCACCAGATAATCATGGCTGGCTGCTAATTCGGCAATCAAAGCACTATCCATCGGCTTCACAAAACGCATATTCACCACCGTTGCGTCTAATGCTTCACCCGCGTCTAAAGCTGCACTAAGCACAGGGCCAAACGCCATGATGGCGATCTTGCTGCCCCGGCGACGTACTTCAGCACAGCCCATAGGGATAGCGGTCATAGTGCTTTGCACGTCAACCCCTGGCCCCGTGCCACGAGGATAACGCACTGCGCTTGGGCCATCATGCAAGAAAGCCGTGTAGAGCATTTGGCGGCATTCGTTTTCATCTGCTGGCGTCAGCACCACCATATTGGGAATGCAGCGCAAAAACGCAATATCGAATGAGCCTGCATGGGTCGGCCCATCTGCGCCCACTTGCCCGGCGCGATCAATTGCAAAGACCACCGGCAAGTTTTGCAATGCCACATCATGGATCAGCTGATCATAAGCGCGCTGCAAGAAAGTAGAGTAAATCGCCACCACCGGCTTTAAGCCTTCACAGGCGAGCCCTGCGGCAAATGTCACCGCATGTTGTTCGGCAATGCCTACATCAAAGTATCGCTGTGGGTATTCTTGCTCAAAGCGAACAAGGCCAGAGCCTTCACGCATGGCGGGCGTAATGCCCAGCAAGCGCTCATCCATTTTTGCCATATCACACAGCCAATCACCAAAAATCTTGGTGTAGCTGACTTTGGCTGCCTTCACGCCCTGCATGCCGTCTTCTTTTTCAAACGGCGTAACGGCGTGGTATTTCACCGGATCGGCAACGGCTTTTTTATAGCCCTCTCCTTTGCGCGTCACCACATGCAAGAACTGCGGGCCTTTAAGCTGCTTGATATTCGCCAGTGTCGTCACCAGCGTATCTAAATCATGCCCATCAATCGGGCCGATATAATTAAAACCAAACTGCTCGAACATCGTACCCGGTGTGAGCAAGCCTTTAACGTGTTCTTCGCCTTTTTTCGCCAGCTCTTTTAAAGGCGGCACCACATCCAGCACCCGGCCAGAGGCGCTGCGAATGCCATTGTAAAACTTGCTTGATAGCAATTTAGACAGGTAATTGGTCAGTGCACCCACATTCGGGGAGATCGACATTTCATTGTCGTTCAGCACCACCAACAGATTCACATCCCGGTGACCGGCATTATTCAAAGCTTCAAATGCTTGCCCTGCCGTCATTGCGCCATCGCCAATCACGGCAATCGCGTGACGATCTTCGCCTTTCAACTTGGCCGCTTCAGCAAAGCCTAGTGCCGCTGCAATCGATGTGCTTGAATGCCCTACGCCAAAAGTGTCGTACTCGCTTTCTTCACGCTTAGGAAACCCTGCCAGACCATGCTGTTTACGCATGGTATGCATCTGGCCACGACGACCCGTTAAGATTTTATGCGGATAGCTTTGATGGCCCACATCCCAAACCAAGCGATCGTGTGGCGTATTAAAAACATAATGCAACGCAACGGTCAGCTCGAGTGCGCCTAAATTAGAAGCAAAATGCCCACCCGTTTGGCTAACGGAATCAAGCAAATAATTGCGCAGCTCATTGGCCAACTGGGGCAAATCGGCTTTGGCCAATTTTTTAAGTTCCAGCGGACAAGACACCTTATCAAGCAGGGGGTAACTCATATCGAGTTTCTTCATCAGTTAGTGCGTTCCACAATAAAATCGGCCAAGAGCACTAAGCCACGGGCTTTTTCACCAAAAGGAGCAATCGCAGCCAGCGCTTCGGCTTTTAGCTCAGCGGCTTTTTGTTTTGCCGTGGCGAGCCCCAGCAAGGAGACATAAGTAGGTTTATTATTCGCCGCATCTTTGCCTGCTGTTTTACCCAGAGTGGCTGAATCCGCTTCTTCGTCCAGCACATCATCAACCACTTGAAAAGCCAAGCCAATACATTGAGCGTAGTAGTCTAATCTGCCCCGGTCTTCATCGCTGATGGCTACACCGCAATATGAACCCAGCATCACAGCGGCACGAATCAGCGCCCCCGTTTTTAAGCCATGCATTTGCTCTAGCTCAGGCAAGCTTAAAGCTTGCCCCACACTATATAGATCCACTCCTTGGCCACCACACATACCAAGGCTGCCCGAAGCACGGGCAAGTATATTTACCATTTTTAGCTGATCACGAGGCTCATCTGCCAATGTACAGGAAGTCAGGATATCAAACGCAGCGGTTTGCAAAGCATCGCCTGCTAATAATGCCGTAGCCTCACCAAAAGCAATATGGCATGTTGGTTTGCCACGACGCAAAACATCATCATCCATTGTCGGCATATCGTCGTGCACCAGCGAATAGGCGTGAATCAACTCAACCGCAGCGCCTACATACTGCAAACGATCGGGTGAGGCGTCCACAACAGCGCCCGCCGCAAATGCCAATAAAGGGCGCACCCGCTTGCCGCCATCAAGCACTGAATAGCGCATGGCCGTATGCAATTGAGAGGGTAAATGATCTGCCGCAGGTAAAACAGTTTTAAGCGTCTGCTCCATACGAGCCTGAACGTCTTGCATCCAGCTTTTAAATTCTAATGTCATCTATTCTTTATCCGCAGAGAAAGGCTTGAGCTCCGCCCCTTCAAGCACACGAATGCGCTGCTCGGCATCCACTAAACGGCTTTCGCAAAATTGTAGTAATTCAGTACCACGCTGATAAGTCGTCAATGCTGTTTCCAGCGGCAGCGAGCCCGCTTCCATTTCAGCAATCAAACTTTCCAGCTCCTGAAGACCAGCTTCAAAGCTGACGGGGCTTTTAGTTGCTTTCGGCATGCGCTAAATATCCCGAATAAAACCGCAAACTTTAGCCCTATGAGGCTATACAGTCAATATTGATTAGGCTTAGGTCCTGTGTCATTGCATTGTTGCACAGACTATTACCACATTATTTATTTCATCTTATTAATTAAAACCGCAATAGCTATATATGATTATTTAATCATCAGCTAATTCACATCGCTCGGGCTTGGCGCAGGCAAAGCGGGTTCGGAGGGCATTGGGCTTACAACGCGGGTAGTCTGTCAACATGATACAGCGCTGGATATTCAGTGCACTATCTTGCCTAACGCCCTGCTTTTTTTCCTTTCACTCTGTAAAAGTGCTTAAAGTTTGTGCATAACATCATTTATTTGCAAAGTATTCGGGTTAGAATTAAAACCATTTATTAAATGGAAATCAGAATGCGTATTGGCTATTTAATCCTATGCCACGCTCACCCAGCGCAATTAGGCCGCCTATGCCAACAGCTTTTTGCAGAAAATACCCGGCTTTATATTCATGTTGATGCCAATACACCGGCCGATATTTTAACCGCCATGCAAGAGGCCACGCCTGCAGAAGCGTGCTTTATTGAACGGCAAGCTTGTCGCTGGGGCGGTTTTTCGCTGGTAAGTGCGAGCTTGGCACTAATTCAAGCGGCACTGAAAGACGATTGTGATTATCTGATATTGCTCTCTGCTCAAGATTATCCACTGAAATCCAAACAAGAAACGATCAATCAGCTGCAGCAGCACGCTGGCTTTATTGAGTTTCGCCCTCAGCCTGATCCCGATTTTGATATCCGCTACCGCTATCAAAGCTATCACCCGGAGTGGCTCAAGGGCAGCCTAGCGGGTAAGTTATTGCAAAAAATACAACGCCCGCTTAACCGGCTTGGCCTATTACAACGCAAACTACCACGCGCAATTCATACCATTTACTCCGGCTCTCAGTGGTGGTGTTTATCTAGGCGCGCCTGCCAAGCCTTGCTTCAGTTTTGTGCGGAAAACCCAGAAGTAATCCAGTACTTTCGCCAGACCTTGGTGCCAGATGAAATGTTTGTCCAAACCATCCTGATGCACACGCCCATTGCTAAAGAACTAGTCAATGATTCACAGCATTATCTGGAATGGGAAACAGGGGCTTGGTCACCCCGCACCTTTGAGATCAGCGATGTAACACGCTTACTTGCCTGCCCATCACTCTTTGCCCGAAAATTTGCTGGCGATGGCTTGGTCACCTCACAGCTCAGCGCGCATTTGAACAACTAGCCCCCGACACCCTCTTTATTCTTACAAAATAAGTCATATATTTTTTGGCATATATCAGATAATAAAGGGAACCAACAAAATATTGGAGCGAGAATATGGGTGCTTTGATTGGAATCGTTTCTCAAGATAATGTTCTGAAAAATATCAGCCAACAACTCAATACCATGATTGAGCAAGGCCATTGCAGTGCGACTTTAATCACCGATCAGCCAGAAGCGCAGATTTTATCCTGCCCCATTCTGACTCTGCACCTGCATTTACATGAGCAAACAGCCCATCGCACCTTAATTCGCTTGGATTGGGATAAACCGGTTAAGCACAGCATTGCCAGTAGCCGGGATACGATTACAGTGAGCTGCCGGGGCTTAATTGAAAATAGCGAGGCCTTACAGGATAAGCTGGCCACCTTAGGCTATCTGAACGACAAGCCCAGCACCGCCCAACTTGCCGCAGATTTAATTCATTGGCATTACCGCAGCCAGCATGATCTATTAAAAGCCGTTCATTTAGCCGCCAGTGAGCTCATCGGGGTTTACGCCATAGGCGTGATGTCTGCAGAAAATGAAATCATCTGCACCTCCAGACACATCCCCCTCTTTATTTCAGTAGGCCAAAGCAGTGCAGGCTTTTCTGATCAGCCACAAGCGCTGCAAAGCATTGCCCCGGACATCATTCGCCTGGCTTTAGGGGACACCGCCAGATTTAGTCCCGGCAAGTGCACAATTCTTAACCCACTAGGGGAGCCCTGCCAGAGAGAGCCTGAAGACTTTCAGCAAGCCAGAATAAAGCTGCATGGCTTTCATCACTATATGCAGAAAGAGATCAATGAGCAGGCGGCAATTTTTGCAGATATTCTGGACGATAGCGGCTGCGACGCCAATTTGGCTCAATTATTAGATAACGATGCCGCTCGTATTCTCTGCGATATAGAAGGCATCACCTTGCTAGCCAGCGGCAGCAGCTATCATGCCGCACTGATCGCCCGTTATTGGTTTGAAGCCTTAGCCGGCCTGCCATGCACGGTGGAGCTGGCCAGCGAATATCGCTACCGCGATGCGGTGCAGCACCACAACACGCTGATTATTGCGATTTCCCAATCCGGTGAAACCGCCGACACGATCGCGGCGCTTAAATACGCACAAAGCCAGAATCATGCACACACGCTGGCCATCTCAAACGCCTCCCCCAGTACCTTGATGCAACTCGCCCGCTTTCAACTCTTTTTAGCGGCGGGGCCAGAAATTGGCGTCACCTCAACCAAAACATTTAGCACCCAGCTCCTGACCTTATATCGGCTGGCGCTCTGCTTTGCCAAGCTACGTGGCCATCTGCCCCCTGCCACGGAAGCGGCTGCCATTCATGATCTGCTGCGCCTTCCACGGGCAGCCAGTGATCTTGCGGTGATCACAGAGCAATTACAAGAATGGGCGAACAAAATATTCGATAGTAAGCAGCTCTTTTTTGTAGGCCGGCATCTTTATTACCCGCTTGCCCAGGAAGCCGCTTTAAAGATGCAAGAAGTCGCCTATATCCACGCATATGGTTTTCCTGCCGGCGAGCTGATCCATGGGCCGCTAACCTTAATCAACAAAGATTTACCCGTAATCGCCTGCTTGCCCTGGAACCGCTTAACCGAAAAACTACTCGCTAATTTGCAAGAAGTCAGAGCCAGAGGCGGTGAATTGTTTATTTTATCGGATGCGGGTCTCGCCTCTGCAGAGCACTTTAATGTGATTTGCATGCCAAACAATCTGCATGATTTAAATCCTATTTTGTATGGCATCGCCTTACAAACACTGGCATATAACACCGCTATTTTGCAGAAAAACGAGATTGATACCCCAAGATACCTGAGTAAATCTGTAACCAAAGTATAAGTAATAATCAATCTTAAAAAATGCTAAAGACAGTAAATGATCGACTATTTTTTAGCACGCAAACTCATGTTTGAAACGATCATTTTTTGTCATATTCATGCAACATAATAATCATACTCTTCGCCGGTTTCTTCCTACTAAATTAGAGAAATCTGATGAGAATGACCACGCAATTAAAATGGGTAAGCGGCTTGACTGTTGTAGCCCTTGTCTCCCTTGCCTGCTGGATGACATGGAAGAGCAACACACTTGCGCATGATTTCCAGTTTCATCACGACAGCCAAAATGCAGTCAATTCTCTGAATCAGATCCGCAGTACCATGCTGATTATTTCCAGGCTCGACCCCCTAGTCGATACCGCCAAGCAACAATTACAAACCGCTCAACAAACGGTACAAAGCGCGAGCCCCGTTATCAGAGCGCACTTGGCTCCTTCTGAGCAGCAAAAGCTCGATGCCCTGCTCAGCCAACACTGGCAAAACTATCTAAAACAATTTCAAAGCGCGATCACCATTGCCAGCGAAAGCCCGCAAGATGCTCTAAGCATTCCGGAGCAAATTTATAAAAATGATTTGGAGCCCGCCTTAGCGGTACTCAATCAATTAGAAACGGGCTTGCAAACTCAATCACGCGCAGCAAATCAGGCCATCAGCGCCCATATCGATCAGCTCTTACGTACCGTGCTCTTGCCGCTTTTATTCAGCGCTCTCTTTATTGTGCTCAGCCAGCTACATTTTGCCCGCAAGCTCAAAAGCCGCTTACATGCAATGGCCACAGAAACGGCAAAACTAGAGACCGGTGATTTAACCAGCCGGATTGCAGAAACCCCGGATGAATTAGGTGAGCTGGGCCAAGGAATCAACCGCTTTCTGAATCAGCTGGAAAACACGCTACAGCAAGCACGCCAAGCCTCACAACTTTCACGGGAAGAAGCAAACCATATTACTCAGCTCGCCAAGGCTAACCATGAAGGGGCAAGCTTACAAAGTAATCATCTACTGGAAATCGGCTCGAGCAGCATCCTGCTGCAAGATTCAATCACTCATATCAGTGTGCAAGCTGTACGCACGGCCATCATTAGTCAGCAATCGCTGGTCAATGTGCAAGCGGCTCATTCTGCAGGGCATGATTCAAAGCTCAAGTTGGAAGCATTAACAGATGATTTTAATCAGATAGAAACCACCATACAGGCGCTCACCCATGCCATACGCCAGATCGTCAATGTAGCCACCATGATCGAAGATATTGCCGGGCAAACAAACTTGCTCGCGCTGAATGCCGCGATTGAAGCAGCAAGAGCAGGTGAGCATGGTCGTGGATTTGCAGTGGTGGCCGATGAAGTCAGAAAACTCTCTCACCTAACCGCAAATTCAACTAAAGACATCCGCCGCATTCTGGACGACACGCAAGCCTGCACTCAGGAAACACTTGCAGCCATGCAATCTGCGGCATCGCATGTTATTGAATGCCGGCAAGACAGCCACACCATTAGTAGCGCATTGGGAGAAATCAATCAGGCCGCCAGCAAGGTCAACGAAATGATGGAAACCATCAGCACCGCAGTAGAAGAGCAAAGCGCCTTCAGCGAAGCCATCAATGAAAGATTACGAGATATTGGGGGTAATGCGCAGGCCAGCAGCCAGAGAAGTGAGCAAATGCTCAGCGAGCTGAGCGAGCTGACTTATGCGGCGAATCATCTTGATACGCAATTGGCCTTTTTTAAATTTCGCCACCATCTGCAAATAGACCATGCACAAAAAACCAGCGAGCCTGCGCTAAGCTTAGGCATTGCTACATAAAAAAATAAGCCGAGCATCGCTCGGCTTATTTTTATTTGGCTACAGCTGGCTAAGCTAAGTTCGTTTCCTCATCACAAACCGGGCAATCTGTAACACCCCCAATGCAAGCGCAAGGTGCTTTTTCAAGCCTTCAGAACGCAGCGCAAATCGTGCTAATTTCAGCCAGCCTAATAAGCCGCCTTTAGGCTGGCTGATCGCTAAACCCTCTTGCAGAAAATTAATCGGCTGGGCAAAGGCTTTCAACTCTTGCCGCAACGCTTGCCGCTGCTGTTCGGCTTTGAGCTGCAAAAACTGTTTACGATAGAAGCGCGCTAATTTCATGCCTCATCCTCAGCGTGAAGTAAGGCTTTGCGATCACGAGCCAGCTCGCCGCAGGTCGCCGGAAACAAATCAGCGGCGTGTTTTAGGCGATGACGTAAGTAAGCAGCAAAGCCAATTGCAGCTCCGCCGTATACCAGCATAAGCCCAAGCGCGACGGCAATCCGATGGCTATCCCAAAAAATAATCAACAGCAAAACGGCAGCTAAAGCCAGACATAAGCCCCCTAGCACCACAGACAGCACGCCCAAAATAAAATTAACGGCAAAACGCTGCAAAGCGTCCTGCAGCTCTAAACCGAACAATTCAAGATGTGTGCCAAGCAAACCAGCTACCTGAGCCAAAATACGCTGCACGCTGGCAAGAAGAGGAGTCGGAGGCATCACAATTAACGACGCGAGATCAACATACCTACCAGCGCGCCTACCGCTGCTGCCACACCAATGGCTTGCCAAGGATGATCGTGCACATACTCGTCGGTAACTTTAGCGGCTTTTTTAGCCTTGGCAACCGCAACTTGTTCGACTTCTACCAGACGAACTTTGGCCATACGCAAACGTTCAACGGCCCGGGCATACAGAGCCTCAGCATCTTTACCACCGGCCTGAGACGCTTCAAGCAAAAGTTGCTCAGCTTCTTGCAAAATATCTTGTGATTGATCGAGTAAAGTTTCGCTATTGGTATTCATAAGAAAAGCTCCTTAGAAGTACGAGAGAAAAAAACTGACACAAGTTAAGAGGGGTATAGCTGTTCCGTTCTTACACAAACCGCATTGATAAATCGACTGCTTGCACATCTTTAGTTAGCTTACCAATTGAAATACGCTGAACGCCTGTTTCGGCGATTTCACGCACAGTATCCTCATCTACGCCGCCAGAAGCCTCTAAAACAGCACTATTTCCCGCCAATGCCACTGCAGCGCGTAGATCAGTTAAATTCATATTATCGAGCAGTACTGACTTAGCGCCAGCATGTAAAGCCTGCTCCAGCTCATGAATGGTTTCTACCTCTATCTGAATACTAACATCAGGCGGAGCCAACTTCACAGCTACTTGTAAGGCTGCGGCAATACTACCAGCAGCTAAGATATGGTTTTCTTTTATTAAAATACCATCGTATAAGCCAATGCGCTGGTTCTGCCCACCGCCCACCGTCACGGCATATTTCTGCGCCAAGCGTAAGCCTGGCAGCGTTTTACGTGTGTCATGAATTTTTGCTGAAGTATGACTCACTAAATCAACATAACGACGCGTTTCACTCGCCACTGCCGATAAAGTTTGTAAGAAATTTAACGCGCTCCGTTCTGCCGTTAATAAGCTGCGCGCCAGCCCATGGATGCGGCACAGGGCTTGATCAGCCTCAACACGCTCGCCTTCCTGAGCCAGCCATTCTATTTTCACCCGTGAATCAACCTGGCGAAATACTTCGTCAAACCAAGCCTGCCCGCATAACACGGCACTTTGCCTGGCAATCACTGTGGCACTGCCTTGGGTGTCGCTCGTAATCAACATAGCAGTCCAGTCACAATGGCCGATGTCTTCCTGTAAAGCATTTGCTACTTGTGCGGCGATAAGGTGTGGAGCAGGAATCATTGTTTTTCCAAAAATAAATACAGACCCGCATTCAGCAAAGTCTTGATAAACCCGTCATCAATACACTTAGGATGGTACAAGCTGCCACACAGCAGCATCCACCTAATTCCTCTAAAAAAAATACGCCGGATAGCTTATAAGCCATCGTGCATTACGCCACCAGCGGAAACTCCAGCGGCGCAATTGCCGCTGCTAATTCTGAGCGTATTCTTGCTAAGCCCAGCGATGTTTGTGCCTCTATCCTCAGCGTTAAGACCGGCGTGGTATTTGACGCACGAATCAGGCCAAAGCCGTCTGCATATTCAATACGTAAACCATCGATCGTAAAAATACGCAAAGCCTGAGGAAAAACTGCGTTTTGAGCAATTTTGGCAACCAATTGATGCCCATCTTGCTCTAAGGCCACTTGCAGCTCAGGTGTGGAAACAGAGCGGGGCAATGTGCTTAGCATTTGCTCTAAATCCTTCTCTGCCATCAGCTTTAAAAATCGGGCCCCAGCAAACAAAGCATCATCGTCTTGCCAGTCATTAAAAGCAAAATGCCCGGATAACTCCCCTGCAAGCAAGGCTTGGGAATCATGCAAATGACGTTTCATATGCCCATGCCCTGTTGGGATTGCGGCGCAACTCCCCCCCTTGCTTTTCACCCACGTTGCAATTAAGCCACTCGATTTCACATCATATAAAATATGCCCCGGCTGTTTTTCTAAAGCCGCCGCGGCAAATAACATCAGTAATCGGTCGCCAGGGATGCTTTCACCATGACTAGTCACCACTCCTAAGCGATCCCCATCACCATCAAATGCCAGCCCGATATCTGCATTCTGCTCTAACACAACGCGCTTTAAGTCAGCGAGATTCGCCTCAACCTGCGGATCGGGGTGGTGATTAGGAAAAGCACCATCAACCTGGCAAAATAACTCAATCACATCGCAGCCTAAGGCACGATATAAATCAGGAGCGAACGCCCCCGGCACACCATTGCCACAATCCACCACCACTTTAAAAGGCCGCGCTAAAGGGCAAATCGCTGCCACAGCAGTATAGTAATCAGCAGCAATATTAAGCGGCTGAATCTGCCCATTGCCTGCAATAAAATCATCGGCTTCAATACGCAGCCGTAAGGCCTGCAAAGCTTCGCCATCAATGGTTTCGCCTGCCAACGTCATTTTAATACCATTATAGTCAGCAGGATTATGGCTACCGGTAATCATTACCCCGGAACCTGCAGCATACTGACGGGCTGCAAAATAGAGCAAGGGTGTGGCTGCCAACCCTAAATCAAGCACGGTAATGCCACTTGCCACCAGCGCGTTGATCAAAGCAGCAGCCAAAGCAGGACTGGAAAAACGGCCGTCCCGAGCAACCGCAATGCGCTGAATGCCGCGCTGATGGGCCTCTGCACCTAAACCCAAACCAATATAGTGAGCCACCTCAGTGGTAAGCAGCGATGTTTGAGCCCGAATATCGTAAGCTTTAAAAAGACGAGGAGAAAGCAGAGGCAAAATAAGCTCCCTTAGCGAGGCTGCGGTAAGTGGCACTGAAAGAAACGATGCAAGGTTTGTGGCAACCACTGCAAGTGGCCCGGCATCGCACCGGAGACAAAGCCAACATGTCCCCCTTCCCGCGTTTGCATTAGTGTAACGTGATCAGACACTTCCGCCTGCAAAGGCAAAGACTCATAAGGTACAAAAGGATCATTTTTTGCATTAATCACTAAACTGGGCAGACGGATTGAAGCAAGATGAGGCTTGCAGCTTGCAGATTGCCAATAATGATCGACACTTTTAAAGCCATGAATGGGAGCCGTCACCAAGTCATCAAACTCACGCAATGTAGTAGCGCGGCGTAAGCTTTCCTGATCAAGAAAAGGATTATCAACCAGCTTTAGTTTAGCAAAGGTCTTCTTGCGTAAGCTGCGCAAAAATTCACGCGTGTACACCCTGCGATTAAAGCCCTGATCCAGCGCATTGCCCGTTGCAGTTAAATCCATCGGCGCACATACCGCAGCAGCAGCATTAATCACCGCAGAAGCGGCCTCGCCCTGCTCTCCCAGCCACTTAAGCAAAGCATTTCCGCCTAGCGAAACGCCCACCGCAAAAATTGGCACATCCGGATATTGCGCACGAATGCGGCAAAGCACCCAATCAATTTCGGCAGAGTCTCCCGCATGGTAAGCCCTTGGTAATCGATTAATGGCATTGCCACAGGAGCGAAAATGCGGCACCACGCCTCGCCAGCCCAAAGGGTAAAGATAATCAAATAAAGAGGTTGCATAGTGGCTGCGCGAGCTGCCTTCCAGGCCATGAAATAACACCACTAGGGGTGTGCCTACCCGCCCCTCTACCCAATCAAGCACAATGGAATCTAAATCCGGCGTAATCCAAGATTCTCTGCGATATATCGGCGTTTTTTTCCACATTAGCGCCGCAGGATAGATCGTTTGTGCATGCCCACCGGGCAGCCACGCAGGGGCAGGGTAAACTGGCACAGTAAAGGGAGTGGTGCGAGACATAGCGAGATATCAATCCAGAAGAGCAAAAATACACATAAAAAAGGGGCGAATAAACGCCCCTTCAATATTAACACAAAAGCTTACTCAAAACTTTCTTTGCATTTCCTAAGCAGACTGAAATAAGCTAAGCTTACTTAATCAAGACCTCGGCTAGCCAAGTAATCTTCATAGCCACCCACATAGTAGTTGTAAGTACCATCACCGTTCAGCTCTAAAATTTGCGTTGCCAGCGAGCTTACAAAAATCCGGTCATGCGACACAAACAGCAGCGTGCCTTTGAATAAATCCAAAGCCAGATTCAGAGATTCAATCGACTCCATATCCATATGGTTTGTTGGCTCATCCATAATCAGCACATTCGGCGTTTCAAGGATTAACTTGCCATACAGCATGCGGCCTTTTTCACCCCCTGACAGCACGGTAACCATTTTCTTCACATCATCACCGCCAAACAGCAAGCGGCCTAAGATGCTACGAATCACTTGATCATCGGTACCGGGCTGGCTCCACTGCTTCATCCAATCAAACAGAGTGATTTCTTGTTCAAAATCAGCTTCATGATCCTGAGCAAAATAACCAAGCTGGGCTTTTTCTGCCCATTTAATCTTGCCGCTATCTGGCTTAATCGCATCCATCAGCAGCTTCATCAGCGTGGATTTACCCACACCATTACCACCAATGACGGCAATCTTTTGACCCGCTTCTAAGATCAGGTCTAGATTCTGGATCAGCGGCTTATCAAAAGACTTAGATACTAAAGACAGCTCAACAGCTTGACGATGCAGTTTGGATTTTTCTTCCACTTCAAAGCGGATATAAGGATTCTGACGGCTAGATGGTTTGACATCGACCATGCCTTCTTTAATCTTATCGGCCAGCTTCAAGCGGCTTGTCGCCTGACGTGCCTTCGATTTATTGGCCGAGAAACGCGCAGCAAAGGAATTAAGCTCGGCTACTTTTTCTTTGGCTTTCTGGTTATCTGTCAGCAAACGCTCACGAGCTTGGGTCGATGCGATCATGTAATCGTCGTAAGTACCCGGATAGATACGAATTTCACGGAAATCCACATCGGCCACGTGCGTACACACTTGATTCAAGAAATGACGATCGTGCGAAATAATAATCATGGTGGAATCGCGCTCATTCAGCGAGTTTTCCAGCCAACGAATTGTGTTGATATCCAAGTTATTGGTCGGCTCATCGAGCAGCAATACTTCCGGATTAGAAAACAATGCCTGCGCCAGCAATACGCGTAGTTTCCAGCCCGGAGCAACATCGCTCATCGGGCCGTTATGCTGCTCAATTGGAATCCCTGCGCCCAATAATAATGCACCAGCACGCGCTTCAGCAGTGTAGCCATCATATTCAGCCACTTTACCTTCCAGATCGGCTGCACGCATATAATCGTCTTCGGTGGCTTCCAGATTGGCATAAATTGCATCCCGCTCTGCTAAAACAGCCCACAACTCTGTATGACCTTGCATCACCACATCAATCACGCGGCTATCTTCAAACGCAAACTGATCTTGCTTCAGCTTACCCAAGCGCACGCCGGGCTCTAAGCTGACATTACCGCCTGTCGGCTCTAAATCGCCGCCCAGGATTTTCATAAAAGTTGACTTGCCGCAGCCGTTTGCGCCAATCAAGCCATAGCGATTACCATCGCCAAACTTAACAGAAACCTTTTCAAATAAAGGCTTCGCGCCAAATTGCATCGTAATATTAAAAGTACTAATCATGGTCCGTTTACCCTATTGCTACACAGATACATCGTTGTATTTTTTTAAAAAAATGATCACTTGCTCGCTTTCGCACAGATGCATCATCTGCAATATTTATATCTTGGTCCGTTTATTTATGCCTACAGATACATCTTTGTATTTTATAAGAAAATAATATTTTATCCGCTTTATCGGGCGGTGCATCGTTGCAAACACGACATACAGATCTTGTTGCTCTCATTACAGTGCAAACGCATCATAAAGAGCGATATAAGCGAATGCGCCAGCAGCAGTGGTGAGCTGCAAACTACGCGGGCACAAAGGCGGGGATTTTATCACAGCACAGCGTCTTGATCCCCATACCTAGCGACCAGAAGGATAAGATCAGCACTAAAACCACTCAGCCACCGGCAATAATTGCCTGTAATGCCCTCACCCCATTAAAAGCACTACCGCTATACTAGAGCGACTTTTTCACAGTTTATCTATACTCAAACCAAGCATTCGCACAACCTCCGCTCATCAATCGGTAAGCGATGCAAGATATGCCCTTCTTTTCTTGCTAACGCTGTAAAATAGCGGCCATTAACCATATGATCAGACCGCATATAAAATATTTCATCCACTATTTTGTTGCTCCGGCAAAGCCCGTGCAATTAAAGCAACAATCTAATTAGCATATTGACTGACTTGTGTATCGCAGATACAAAAACTCTAAATAAGCATGACTACATTGCATTGCCACTAGATAGCATGCCACATTTCTGCCAAGCAGATGATGACTACGCGATGATGAAAATTTAACGCTAAAAATAGATCTAACTCTTTAACCCATACTGTGTGCCGAGGTAGAACAGCAGATGTTTGATATCAAAGGCCTTGTTAATTCTCTCTTTCAGCCAGCGAGCCAAGAGGGTGTTTTTAATCTGAAATCAGCCACTATATTTATGGAAGAGCTGCCCGAAAGCGATATTTTGCAAGCACAAATAGAAATTGTAAAAGCGCTGAAACAGCTCAATAGCAATCCAAAAATAAGTGCAACTGAGCGATTTAAAACAATACCTTATCTTGAAGAAAAAGCGCAGCCATTACAAAGCCATCTGCTGGATATCTATCATGGCCGCCTGATTGAAGAAGGCACCACATCTCATCAAGTGCTGCCCACCATTTTAAGCTTTTGGCATGAAATGGCAGCAGGCTATCTAAGCTGCATTAAACAAGGCAGCCAAAAAAAGTTCGTGCCCACACAAAAAATTGAGCAATTTACATTGAGGGCAATGGAGCTCTACGCGATACAAGCACAATATGCCTATATGCGGCACTTAGAAATTGACCACCATATCTGGCGCAATCTCAACCGCCTTTATCAATTTGCAGAGCAGAGTAATTTTGCTGATAAGCCACAAATAGCGGCTGAAAACATCAGCATCTATCAGGTCTACGTGCGAGCACTGATGTTGTCTTTGGCTAGCCCTGAAAAAATCCAATCGGCCCAGATTGAGCTCATCGCCATCTGGCTAAAAAAATGGATCAATGAGATTGTCTTAGAAAAAGAGCTCAAACCACACCAACATTTATTTGCAATCAATCTCACTGGCACCAGCTCACCTAAACGCATTCGGCGGGATATGGTTGGAGAAAACTGGCGCTATTGGACTGCTGATCCTGTTACCACGCAAATCCAAAAACTGATCACACAAATTAGCCAAGGTGAACCCACCTCGCTGCTTGGCGTACCGGCAGAATCATCAACTCCAGCTAATTTAGAGTTACTTCAAACACTGTGTAATTTGTGGTCTAAAGACACCATCACACCCGTGCGCAAACATGAAAGACAAAGTAATAATAAATCCATCAGAGTGATTACCGGCCTCCCCAACATCCTGCCCTTTATGTCACAGCAAGGGAAAACAGCAACAACAAGTGCAGATCATGTCAGCGCTGAAAAATGGGAACTGGGGGATGAGAGCGCCAGCGGCTTTGGCTTAAATTACCATAGTGATATCCAGCTTGAAACTGGAGAGCTGCTAGGGTTAGCAAACCTTAGCAACCACCCGTTTACGATTGGCATTGTGCGCCGTTTCAATCGAAGCCATAAAGGGTTTGTCAGCGTGGGTGTAGAAACACTGACACAAACCCCTTTAATCGTCGAGCTTACCCCCTTACTCGCCGAGCACAGCATCTCATGCATTTATGCCCCTGAAGGCCCAAGCAGCAACCCCGCACGGTTCCTTATTATTCCCAATGATATTTACACTGAAAATAAAGAGTATAAATTTACGGCCCAGAACAAAAGCTATCGCATCCGCCTATCCCCTGCGCTAGAACACACCCCCACCTTTGTCTTAGCCAAATTTACCGTCTTAGAAAAGCTATAAGCGCACAAAATAATATACGGGCAATTATTTTTACAATTTAGTTTACACTTCCTCAAAAGTTCCGCTATAATGCGTTCCTGTCTGTTTTGAAAAGAACAGAACAAAAGGAAGTGTGGCCGAGTGGTTTAAGGCAGCAGTCTTGAAAACTGCCGAGGATGCAAGTCCTCCGTGGGTTCGAATCCGACCGCTTCCGCCAGGATTCAAAATAAAGCCCCTGATGAAAATCAGGGGCTTTATTCGTTTTAAAACCACAAAAAATAAACGCGCTCAATCATGTTGTGGGCGCTCAAAAACCCCACCCTCAAATAATAAACAGCACTAGCGCAAAAAACCCCACCAAAGTGGGGTTTTTTATTTCGTTTAAATATGTAATTAAACGACTAGAAACCTGTCCATGTACCAACAACCAAACGCTGCATGCTGTCTTTATTACCTGCCATTCCCTGTGCTTGGTAAGTAAAGCCAACTGGGTTTTTACCTGCATCACCTAGCTTAATATAACGATACTGTACAAAAGCCATCGTGTTCTTAGAAACATTATAACCAAGCTGAGTGCTTAACTGGTCCGCTTTATTATCTCCACCACCATTATCCTTGATGTGAGTCCAGCCCGCGTTCAAAGACAGTTTGTCATTGAAGTTGTATCCAACCTTACCATGAATAGCATCTTCTTTTACATCGGTGCGATCATACTTGTCGTGCGCCCAATCCAAAGATAATGTAACTGGGCCAAATGCACCACGTGCACCAACAAAGAATGTACTGTCATAGCCACTAGCACTTACTGCAGCAGTGCCATTTTTCTTAGCAAGGTAAGAAGCATCTACGTGAAATGCACCAAACTTCGCTCCACCGCCCAACTCGTAACCTTGCGTACCGTTACGTTTATCTGTAAAGCCAGTACCCAGATCAGCAGATGCAAATACATTTACAGCACCGAAAGAGCCTTCATAACCAACAGCATTATCCCAGAACGCAGCATCAGTCACACCACGATCTTGCCCAGTGTTACCCGAACCATCAGTCAAATATGGCCAGTCTTTTTGTAAGTAAGTTGCTTGGAATATACGACCGAACTTAACCGAACCCAAGTTACCCTTAACGCCAATATAAGCCTCACGAGTACCAAAAGCCGCTGGAGCTGTTGCTTTATCACTACCGCCAGGGCCTGGCTTTTGAGAAATGCGCCAGATAGTGGACATACCGTTATCCCACTTATCCACACCATCAAAGTTCAGCACAACAGGAGTATCAATCGCAAACTTACCCTTACCATCAGCAGTTTGGTTTGTGTAATACATTACATCCAGTTCAGCAGAACCACTAATAGTAACTTCTGCGTAAGCAGAAGCTGAGCATGCAGCTGCAACAGCAGCAACGATCAGAGCACGTTTAAACATTATTCATCTCTCTCTAAAAGGGAATATGGTTTTTTTAACTTCAGTACATCAAGGCGTATTCGCTTGTGTTACGAAACAAGAATACTCAATAGGTACAAACCCATGCAATATTGCGTCGCGTATCTGCAACATTGTGTGGTCCAAATGCAACACAGCCCCCGAGAGAATGGCGTAAATGCTAGCGCACACAAAAAAACGCCACGATGTGCATCGTGGCGTTTTTTTAGCTTTTAAAGTGCTAAGCCAACATAAAATGCCAGCTTTTCACTTTTAGGTCAGGTTCTAAATTAGAACGCTGTCCATGTACCTACCATCAGACGTGTCGCGTTTTTCTTATCTGAGTTAAGCGCAAAACCATCAAGCTGTGTATCGGCTGTCATTACACTAGCTTTACCAGCTGTGTCTAACATGTGATGACGAACTTGAGCAAATGCAACTGTGTTCTTAGACAGTGTGTAGTTGTACTGAGCGTTGATTACGTTCATGCCGTCATCACGCTTAGCACCATCAGTCTTGCTGTCTTGCACACGCTGATAACCAAGGTTGAAGTTGTTTTTGCCCATGGTGTAACCAGCAGCAACCAAGAATTGGTCAACTGTAGTTTTTTGACCCACTACAGCCAAATTAACAGTGCCCTTCCATTCGTTACGCTTGTAACCAGCAGCTAGATCAAACGCACCAGTTTTGTACTTAGCATCGATATTGTAAGTACGCAGTTTGTTTTCTGCATTACTACCTACAGTGAAGTCACCTGAGTGTCCCCAACCCTTAGCACCGCCACCGAATGTAGCAGCGTTAGAAGAAGCACTTTTGCCGTTTTTGGCTTCAGAAGCACCAGCAGCAACATTGAAACCGTAGCCAGTGTAGTTAGCTGTCAATTCCATAGCGCGAGCTGAGTTACGACCGTTACCCAAATCATACTGACCAGCAAAGCTAAAGCCACTGAATTTAGGTGAGAAGTAGCTTACGCCGTTTGCGTATTGAACTTGTTGCGAACCAAAGTCAGCCCACAAGTTGCCTTGACCTGAAGATGCAAAGCCATCTAACTCAAGGTATTGGTTAGAGAACTGGTTACCGAAGCGAACTTCACCGAACTTAGTTTCGTAACCGATCCAAGCTTCACGTTGACCAAAGCTGTCGTAACGATCTGGAGTCGCTACTTTTTGAGCCAGGCGCCATTTAAGCGTATCGCCGGAATCCAGCTTGTCAGTACCATCAACGTTTACGATAACTGCAATTTCTTCAGCAACTTTACCCTTACCATCTGTACCAGCTTGGTTAGTCTTGTACATCAGGTCCATTTCAGCAGAACCGCTGATGGTTACATCGGCGAATGCAGGAGCTGCAAACATTGCGGATACGGCAGTAGCGATAAGAACGCGCTTAAACATACTGAGATTCCTTTATCAATTTTAGAGCCACGAATTCAATAATTGAATTCGGATCCATAGGATTTGAAAGACCACTCAGCAGCGCATTTTATTTAAAGCCAACTCAGTAAAAAAACTGAATCTACTTAATAAAAATCAAGCGAGCTAAGTGCTCCGAAGCCCGTATATAACCACAGCGATAAATTTTGTTCTGCTGTAAAAATACCAAACCCGCATACGTAAAAATACCAACACAGTATCTATTTGGCATACACTAAGTAATACACTTTATATCTTAATAATCGAGCGCAAAAATACATTAAAACAAAATATAAATGTGGTAAATATTAATATATAAAACAAGTAAATATTTAACTTTTTTACTATTAAAAATAAGATAAGTAAATTGACAAAATTGAATAAAATATTCAATTGTCATTTAACATCCTCATAATTATTTTCCCTGACACGATCAATCAAACAACAAAAAAAGCATCAGGATCTGCCAGTAAATCAGCAGTAAAACAGGGATCAAGAGTATTCATGTTGCACATTTGCAACATGGTTTTTGCTTAAAAACTGACACATAAAATACTCAGTTTTAATTTATTGGGCCACACCTTGCTGACTTTCACTCCAGCCCACCGCAAAAAAACATACCTAATCACACTAAGACCGCACAGAGCATCCAATGGGTCTGACCAATCACTTCTTCCGCCAAGAAGCCCTAAAAAAGCCTCCAACGCCGCGAAATAAGGGCTGTATAAGGCGCCCATGCTTTAGAGCGGCCAAAGGCGCTAGCCCACGATCCAAGAAACCAGCAGGCAAAAAAATACCCGCATTGCTGCGGGTATTTTTTGAAACCGGGCTTAAGCTAAAGAAGTGTGCTTATTTAGCGTTCCACAATGCCTTAGTGGTATCGAGCATACGGTTAGAGAAGCCCCACTCGTTATCGTACCAAGACAGCACTTTCACCAAAGTACCACCGGAAACCTTAGTTTGCGATGCTTCATAGGTAGAGGATGCTGGGTCATGGTTAAAGTCGATTGATACCAATGGCAGGTCGTTGTAGTTCAACACGCCTTTCATTGGGCCTTCGGACGCTTCTTTCATGATCTGGTTGATTTCTTCAACTGTTGTCTCACGAGCAGCAGTGAAAGTCAGATCAACCAAGGACACATTGATCGTTGGTACGCGAACAGCGAAACCATCTAGCTTACCTTTCAGCTCTGGTAATACCAGTGCAACCGCAGCAGCAGCGCCGGTTTTAGTTGGGATCATCGAATGCGTTGCTGAACGAGCGCGACGCAAGTCTTCATGATAAACGTCTGTCAGTACTTGATCGTTGGTGTAGCTATGGATCGTGGTCATCAAGCCTGAAACCAGACCAATTTTATCGTTCAATGGCTTAACCAGCGGCGCAAGGCAGTTGGTTGTGCATGAGGCGTTAGAAATAACGGTGTCGCTTGCTTTCAGCGTGTCGTGGTTTACACCGAACACGATGGTTGCATCGACATCATTACCACCAGGCGCGGAGATAATGACTTTTTTCGCGCCAGCAGTGATGTGAGCCGAAGCCTTTGCTTTGCTAGCGAAGAAGCCAGTACATTCCATCACCACATCAACGCCGATTTCTGCCCATGGCAGATCAGCTGGATTGCGCTGAGCACAAACGCGAATTTTGTCGCCGTTTACAACCATGAACTCGCCATCAACCGATACTTTGCCAGCAAATTTGCCGTGCACGGTATCGTATTGAGTCAGGTGAGCATTGGTCTTAGCGTCGCCCAGATCGTTAATTGCTACGATTTGGAATTCATCAGTACGGCCAGACTCATACAAAGCGCGCAGTACATTGCGACCGATACGACCGTAGCCGTTAATTGCGATACGAATTGCTGCCATTGCCTGGTGCTCCTCAGAGAGTTCAGAAAAAACGCGCTCGCTACAGAGCCGCGCATAAAAAAATTGAATACAAAGAATACCCAACTGTCGTCTTGCTGACGATATGGCTATTCCCTATAAATAATGAAATATTGATTTAAATCTTAGAGTGAGCAAGTTTTTGTACCCACCTTACAATTTAATTACTTTCTAAATGCTGCTGCAGCACGAGCCAGGGCGGTAATCCCTGCCCAATCACCTGCCGCAACCATTTCTTTTGGTGCCAGCCATGAGCCACCTACACAACCTACATTAGGCATCGCCAAGAGTTTAGGCGCAGATTCTGGGCTTACACCGCCAGTTGGGCAGAATAAGATTTGTGGCAATGGGCCGCCCATTGCTTTCAGCATGCCGATGCTACCGGCCTGCTCAGCTGGGAATAGTTTTAAGGCATCAAAACCTTCTTCCAAAGCAGCGATTGCTTCAGATGGGGTCATTACACCGGGTAGTAATTGGATATCGGCAGCACGGGCCGCAGCAGCCAGCTTAGGTGTTAGGCCAGGCGTCACCGCAAATACCGCGCCTGCAGCTTTTGCTTCAGCAAATTGCTCTGGGCGCACTACAGTGCCTACGCCAACAATCGCGCCGGGTACGTTATCAACAATGGCGCGCACTGCTGCCAAAGCTGCATCGGTACGTAAAGTCACTTCAAGCACACATATACCACCCTCAACCAAGGCTTTTGCCAATGGAACTGCATGCTCTACTTTCTCGATTACCAAAACCGGCATCACCGGACAAGAGCGCATGATTTCGCGAATTTGCATGGGGTTGTTCTTCCTGTTCTGTAAATATTAGATATATAGGATGGGAGGAGCAGAGTGATACCCATCAGTAATGACAATTCGATGAGTATCTCGCTGAGTGCGAATGCTTTTCTTCACTCAGCGATGCTCCCCCATCAAAAAAAACTTAATTAATGAGCGAGGCCCATGCTGATTGCGCCTTCTTCAGCGCCAGTTGCTGCAGAGCGGAATGTGGCAAACAACTCACGCCCCATACCATGCTCATTAGCAGACAGATCTGCGGCATCCACGGTGCGAGCAGCCCAAACAGCTGCATCGACCTTGGCTTCAACCACGCCCGCATCGGCATCGAGACGGATGATGTCGCCCGTTCTAACCTTGCCCAATGGGCCGCCTTTTAAGACTTCTGGCGTCATATGAATGGCAGAAGGCACTTTGCCAGACGCGCCCGACATACGACCATCGGTCACCAAGGCCACTTTAAAACCGCGATCTTGCAAAAGCCCTAGCACAGGCGTGAGCTTATGCAGCTCTGGCATCCCATTGGCACATGGGCCTTGGAAACGCAGCACGACTACAAAATCTTTTTCCAACTCGCCACGTTTAAAGGCTGCCAACACATCATCTTGATCATCAAACACAATCGCTGGCGCTTCAACACAGCGATTTTCTGGTTTAACCGCAGAAATTTTGATGACAGAGCGACCCAAGTTACCCGCCAACAAGCGTAAACCACCGTCAGCACTAAATGGATTGCTAGCATGGCGAACCACATTGTCGTCAACGGGCTCAAGCGGGGCTGGGCGCCATACGGCCTTGCCATCCTCACCCAAGAAAGGCTCATTCGCATAAGGACGCAAGCTTTTGCCTGCTACGGTCAGCACATCTTCGTGCAGCAAGCCCGCATCAAGTAATTCACGAATCAAAAAGCCCATACCGCCAGCAGCATGGAAATGATTTACATCGGCCGAGCCATTAGGATAAATCTTTGCCAGCAGCGGAATAATGGCGGATAAATCATCGAAATCAGTCCAATCAATAATGATGCCCGCTGCACGAGCGATCGCAATCATATGAATGGTGTGATTGGTCGAGCCACCTGTTGCAAGCAAACCAACAATGCCATTTACGATACATTTTTCATCGACCACCTTACCTACCGGCGTAAACTCATCGCCCTTATAAGTAATAGCAATCGCACGTTGTGCTGCTGCAACAGTCAGCGCGTCACGCAGTGGGGTATTCGGATTAACGAAAGCGGCGCCTGGCAAATGCAGGCCCATCACTTCCATCAACATTTGATTAGAGTTAGCTGTACCAAAGAAAGTACATGTACCTGCGCCGTGGTAAGAGCCTTCTTCTGAGGCCAATAATTCTTCACGACCACATTTGCCTTCAGCAAATAACTGGCGCGCCTTGGCTTTTTCGCTATTAGCAATACCCGAGGTCATCGGGCCAGCAGGAACAAAAACCGTTGGCAAATGACCAAACTGCAATGCACCAATCAACAAACCCGGCACAATTTTGTCACAGACGCCTAAGCAAACCACGCTATCAAATACATTGTGCGATAGGCCAACTGCGGTCGACATGGCAATCACATCACGGCTAAACAGGCTGAGCTCCATGCCCGGCTGGCCTTGCGTCACACCATCACACATTGCTGGTACGCCACCCGCAAATTGTGCTGTTGCACCCGCCTGACGCACCGCCTCTTTAATAATGGCAGGAAACATTTCAAACGGCTGATGCGCGGACAGCATGTCATTGTAAGCAGAGACAATACCCAGATTGGGCTGACGCATTTCGCGCATCATTATTTTGTCGTTTTCTGGCGCAGCGGCCCAGGCGTGAGCCTGATTCGTACAGGCTAAACCCTTACGTAGCGGCTCCTTACTGGCAGCTTTTTCAAGGCGGGCTAAATAACGAGAGCGGGGGCCTTGGCTTCTTGCGATAATACGCGCAGTGACTTCGGCAAGCTTGGGATGAACGGACATAGACAAAGGCTCCGAGTTACGGCGCGATCACAGCACGCCACGTGCATTTCTGTAAAATTGATCGTAGTTTTACTACAAAGCACCTATAACTTCAACCGCATCAGCTTGGAAATTTGATTTCATTGCGCTGTATCAATAGTCAACATTTACACAGGGTTAACATTCTGCGCTACGTGTAATCCCCCATCATTCATGGGCCTTGGCGAATTTCGTTTGCGCCGCTATTTAGTGGTGTAGTAAGATTACAAAGTCTTACGTGCCCGCCAAGGCCCAAAAACCGAATTAAGAATAAGGACTCTCGCGGATGACTCCGATCGACGCTTTCGACATGGTGCTGTTCGGCGGCACTGGCGACTTGGTAATGCGTAAATTGCTACCAGCGCTGTACCACCAACATCAAGAAGGCAATCTGCCCCAAGAAGGGCGCATTGTCTGTCTGGGCCGCAGTGTTCCAGACACTGCTGCCTACCTCAAAAAAGCCCATGCTTTAGCCGTTGGCTACTTAGGGCGCCACTATAATGATACAGATTGGTCCTCGTTTGCTGCGCGTATTGAATACTTGCAGCTGGATGCCAATCATCCCGCAGAATTCAGTAAGCTAGCTGATGCACTCAATGCATTTCCAAAACGTGTTCGCGTATTTTATCTGTCGACTGCACCTGATTTATTTGCCCCGATCTCCAAGAGTTTGTCCGAAGCTGGCCTTGCTGCTGGCAACGCCCGCGTCGTGCTTGAAAAACCATTGGGACACGATTTAGCTTCATCAAACAAGATTAATGATGAAGTCGGTGAATATTTCCAAGAACATCAAATTTATCGAATCGACCATTATCTGGGCAAAGAACCGGTCCAGAACCTAATGGCTTTACGCTTTGCCAATACCTTGCTTGAGCCGCTCTGGCGCAGAGAATGGATACGCGACGTACAAATTACCGTTACCGAGCAAGTAGGCGTTGAATCCCGTGCCGATTTCTACGATAAAACCGGCGCATTGCGCGATATGGTGCAAAACCATCTCTTGCAGCTACTGACCATTGTTGCGATGGAGCCACCAGCATCGATCGATGCCGATGCTGTACGTGATGAAAAGCTCAAAATCTTACGTGCCTTAAAACCGCTCACAACCGAAGACGTTCACACCAAGGTTGTTCGTGGCCAATACCGCGCGGGTGCAGTGGATGGCAAACCTGTGCAAGGCTACCTGACCGAGCCTGATGTTCCGGCCCATTCAAAAACCGAAACCTTTGTGGCCCTTAAAGCAGAAATCCAGACTTGGCGCTGGGCGGGTGTACCGTTTTATCTACGCACAGGTAAGCGCTTATCCGAGCGCCTTGCCGAGATCGTGATTAACTTCCGCGAAACCCCGCACTCCATTTATGGCCGTACAGCCAGCACGCCAAATCGCTTGGTTATTCAGCTACAGCCTGCCGAATCTGTACGTCTTTATATGATGGCAAAAGAGCCGGGCAATCAAGGTCGTTTACGCCCTGTGCATCTGGATATGGATTTCAAAGAAATCTTCCAAACCCGCAGCCCGGAAGCATACGAGCGCCTGTTGCTTGATGTGATTCGCGGAGATCTATCGTTATTTGTACGCCGTGACGAGCAACGTGCAGCCTGGAAATGGGTTGAGCCTATTATCGACAACTGGGAAAGCAGCCCGGATGGTCCTAAGCCGTATACTGCCGGCACTTGGGGTCCTGCTGCCTCATCAGCCCTGCTATCGCGCGACGGCCTTTGCTGGCACGAAGAAGCTTAATTAAAATTGAGACTATAAAGCGGGCCAGTTTTCTGGCCCGTTCTTTCATTATCATGAGGTAAAACATGTCATCACTGTCATGGCACGAATATTCGTCAAAAGACGAATTAGATCATCAATTGGCTGATTTTATCGCTGAGCAATTAAGTGCAGCCATTGCGGCGCGTGGTCAGGCAGGAATTGCAGTATCAGGGGGAAGAACCCCCGCCGGCATGTTTAAAGCCTTGCGAGTAAAAGAATTAGACTGGTCAAAAGTAGTCATCACACTGGCGGACGAGCGCTGGGTTGCCCCCGATCACGCGGATAGCAATGAGCGTCTTACCCGTGAGAATCTCTTGCAGGATAAAGCTGCCCAAGCGACTTTTATTTCACAAGTATCAAATGCGGCCAGCGCGCATGAAGGCCAAGCGGCCATTGAAGAACGCCTTGCCGCCCTGCCGTCCCCGCTGGATGTGCTGATTTTAGGTATGGGAGATGATGGCCATACTGCATCGCTCTTCCCCAATGCAGCCGAGCTGGAAGCCGCCTGTGTATCAGACGCCCTTTGTGCTGCAGTCACCCCGCCAGCAGCGCCCCATCAGCGCATTACGCTCACTCTGCCTACACTGGCAAAAGCCCGTTCGGTAATCGTACATATCACTGGCGACAGTAAAAAAGCATTATTGCAAACGGCCTTGCTTGAGCAAAAACCAGCCACTGAGCTATTCCCTATCCGCCGTGTGCTGGATAAGTGCAATGGACTCAAACAGGTATTTTGGGCTACTTGATACTTTCCTAAGGCAGCTTAGGCGATCTGCGTGCGAGGTTTGTCTCGTTCAGCGATATTGCCCTGGCTCCCGAGTTTCATGTGCCATGGTGGCTTAGCCCAGCCAAAAAACGCTGGGCTAAGCCACCCTACAATTGTGTGAGAAAAATACATGCTCGAACGTATCAAGGCCGCACTCGATAGCCTCAGCAAATCAGAACGCAAAGTGGCAGAGCTGGTGATTGAGCAACCCAATCTGGTCGCTAATGCACCCATTGCGCAAATTGCCGACTTAGCGCTGGTTTCACAACCCACCGTGATTCGATTCTGTCGCTCACTCAACTGCTCTGGCTTGCAGGATTTCAAATTGCGTCTTACACGCAGCTTGGTGTCTGGCGTGCCTTATGTGCACTCTATGGTGAGCCGTGATGATTCGGCGCACGATCTGGCACGCAAATTATTCGACAATAATATTTCACATTTGCTGCGCTGCCGTAATGAACTCGATACCGAGGTCTTAGAGCGCGCGATCACCATTATGTCGAATGCCAAGAAAATTGAAGTCTACGGCCAGGGGCAATCCGGTGCGGTAGCGATTGATGCACAGAACAAGTTTTTCCGCTTAGGCGTGCCAACTGTTTCATACACCGATCCGCATATGCACGGCATGAGCGCATCGATGCTCGGGCCAGGGGATGCTGTTGTGGCTGTTTCTAACTCGGGCCGCACACTCGATTTACTGCGCTCGGTAGAAATTGCCCGTGATGCCGGAGCCGATGTCATCGGTATTACCCATTCCAAATCGCCATTGGCCAAGCGTTGCTCGCTTTGCCTTTATGCCGACACAATGGAAGACCCCGATCTTTACACCCCAATGATCACTCGTATTGTGCACCTGGTGATTATTGACGTACTCGCCGTAGGCGTAGCACTCAGACGCGGACCAGAACTCATAGACCAGCTCGAAAAAATGAAGCGCAGCCTCAAAGAAAAGCGTGTTCGTGGTCATGACAACTACAGCTGATTTTTAAGGACTCATTTACTTCATGCCAAACCACATCATGCCTAACCTCACACAATCGCCAGCGTGGCTTGCTCTGGAAGAGCACTTCAAAGAAGTGTCCCCTTTGCATTTACGTGATCTGTTTAACGACGATCCGCAACGCTTTGAGCAGTTTTCTATTGAATCGGGCGGCCTGTTTTTTGATTACTCAAAAAACCGCATTACCGCCAAGACCATGACTTTGCTGATGGATCTGGCCCGTCAGTCTGGCTTGGAAGATCGCATTAAAGCGATGTTTTCCGGGCAAAAAATCAATACCACAGAAAACCGTGCCGTTTTGCACACCGCCCTGCGTAATCTAGACAAACACCCGCTGATGGTTGATGGCGAAGATGTCATGCCCAAGGTCAATGCCGTTAAAGAAAAAATCGGCATTTTCTCGGATAAAGTACGTTCGGGTGAATGGCTGGGTTACACCGGCAAAGCGATTACCGATATTGTCAATATCGGGATTGGCGGCTCAGATCTTGGCCCGCTGATGGTTTGCCAGGCGCTCAAAGATTACGGCCATAAACGCCTGAAGATGCACTTTGTTTCGACGGTCGATGGTGATCAGGTTATTTCTACATTAGCCGAACTTAATCCAGAAACCACACTCTTTATTATTTCATCCAAAACATTTACCACTCAGGAAACACTGACCAATGCCCGCACATCGCGTGCATGGTTTGTAAAAGCCTCGGGTGATGAAAAACATATTGCCAAGCATTTTGTGGCTGTTTCGACCAATGCCAAGGCAGTCAGCGAATTCGGCATTGATATCAACAATATGTTTGAATTCTGGGATTGGGTCGGTGGCCGCTATAGCCTATGGAGCGCGATTGGTTTACCGATTGCTATTTATTTGGGCAAACATAATTACCAGGATCTTCTTCATGGTGCATACACCATGGATCAGCATTTCTGCAGTAAACCATTAGAGCAGAATTTACCGGTGATTATGGGGATGCTCGGTGTTTGGTATATCAATTTCTTTGGTGCCAGCACCCAGCTTATTTCGCCTTATAACCAATCGCTTTATCGATTCCCAGCTTATTTACAACAGCTGGATATGGAATCAAACGGTAAAACGGTTGATTTGAATGGCAAACGCGTGAACTATCGCACCGGGCCTGTTGTATGGGGCGATACCGGTATTAACGGGCAGCACGCTTATTACCAGTTATTGCATCAGGGCAGCCAAATCGTACCCGTCGATTTTATTGCCACCATAGAGCATCCGGATATTCCTGAGCCGCACAATACCATTCTGATGGCCAATGTATTTGCCCAGACAGAAGCATTTTTGCGCGGTAAAAATGAAGGAGAAGTCCGGGCAGAATTAGATAAACAAGGCATTACCGGCGAAGCACAGGATGCTTTAGTTCCACATAAAGTATTTGAAGGCAATCGCCCGACTAACACCATCTTAATGCAGCGTTTATCACCGAGGCGTTTAGGTGCACTGATTGCCCTGTACGAGCACAAAGTGTTTGTACAAGGCACGGTCTGGAATATTAATTCCTATGACCAATGGGGTGTAGAACTCGGCAAGCAATTGGCAAAAGCCATCGAAGCCGATTTAACTACCCCTGGCTTGACCACTAACCACGATGCTTCGACCAACGGTCTGGTGAATTATTACAAGCGAAATACTCCCCGTTAAACGGGATGTATCTATACATGCCTATTACAATGCAGGCCTTTTAAAGCAGGCGGGTCCACACAACCCGCCTCCTCACAATCACTGTGCGGATAATTAACCCACTCACAAGGTAGAGAGACCAATGGCAGAGCAGCTTCATGACCTCGATCCCCAAGAAACGCAAGAATGGCTAGAGTCACTCGATAGCGTCCTCGAAAAAGAAGGCGCAGAGCGCGCCCATTTCCTGGTTGAAAAGCTAGTCGATCATGCACGCCAAGATGGCGTCAATATTCCGTATACCGCTACTACAGCTTATATCAATACGATTCCGGCACACCTGCAAGCCAAGCACCCGGGCAAGCCTAATCTGGAAGAACGTATTCTGGCCTATACCCGCTGGAATGCAGCGGCGATGGTGGTTAAAGCTAATCGTGACGAAGCAGAGCCGGGCGGCCATATTTCTTCATTTGCCTCCGCAGCCACTTTATACGATATCGGCTGGAATCACTTCTGGCATGCGCCTTCAGAAAACCACGGCGGCGACCTGGTTTACTTCCAAGGCCATTCTGCACCAGGCGTTTATGCACGGGCTTTTCTTGAAGGCCGCATTACCGAAGATCAACTGAATAAATTCCGCCGTGAAGTAGAAGGCGGTGGCCTATCGTCCTATCCGCACCCTTGGCTGATGCCTGATTTCTGGCAGTTCCCAACGGTATCGATGGGTCTTGGCCCGCTGATGGCCATTTACCAAGCCCGTTTTATGAAGTACCTCGACGACCGTGGCTTTAAGCAAAAAGGCGATCGTAAAGTTTGGTGCTTCTGCGGCGATGGCGAAATGGACGAGCCAGAATCCTTAGGCGCGATTTCCCTAGCTGGCCGTGAAAAGCTCGACAATCTGATCTTTGTGATTAACTGCAACTTGCAGCGCCTTGACGGCCCAGTACGCGGTAACGGCAAAATCATTCAAGAGTTGGAAGGCGATTTCCGTGGCTCGGGCTGGAATGTGATCAAGGTAGTCTGGGGCACAGGCTGGGATGCCATCCTTGCTCAGGACAAAAAAGGCCTGCTGCAAAAACGCATGATGGAAGTAGTCGATGGTGAATACCAGACTTACAAATCCAAAAACGGTGCTTATGTACGCGAACACTTCTTCGGTGCTTACCCAGAATTGCTCGACTTGGTTGCGGCCATGTCGGATGACGATATCTGGCGTCTGACTCGCGGCGGTAACGATCTTTATAAAGTGTACGCAGCTTATAAAGCCGCTTCCGAGCACAAAAATCAACCGACGCTCTTGCTGGTTAAAACAGTAAAAGGCTTTGGCGTAGGCGCGGCCGGCGAATCACAAAACGTAGCGCACAACACCAAAAAGCTGTCGGACACCGATCTGCTTTACCTGCGTGATCGCTTTAATATCCCGCTGACCGACGAAGAAGCGATTGCTTGCAAATTCTATCGCCCTGCTGACGACAGCCAAGAGCTGAAGCATATGCACGAGCGCCGTTCGGCACTCGGCGGCTTTGTGCCATCCAGAAAGCCAATCGACGAGCCACTGGAAGTACCTGGCTTAGACGCATTACAAGGTTTATTGGGTAGCAGCGGTGAGCGTGAAATGTCCACCACCATGGCCTTTGTTCGTATCTTGAACACCTTGGTTAAAGACAAAAAAATCGGTAACCGCATCGTGCCTATCGTGCCGGATGAATCACGCACCTTTGGTATGGAAGGCATGTTCCGCCAGTTGGGTATTTGGTCACATGTGGGTCAGCTTTACGAGCCACAAGATGCAGACCAACTGATGTTCTACAAGGAATCCAAGACTGGCCAAGTATTGCAGGAAGGGATTAACGAAGCCGGTGCGATGAGCGATTGGATTGCTGCGGCAACCTCCTACGCCAACCACGGCGTCACCATGATTCCGTTCTACATCTACTACTCGATGTTTGGTTTCCAACGTATTGGTGATTTGGCATGGGCAGCGGGCGATTTACGCGCTCGCGGCTTCTTGGTCGGTGGTACGGCTGGCCGCACTACGCTGAACGGCGAAGGCTTGCAGCACCAAGATGGTCACGGCCATCTGTTTGCTGAGTTTATTCCGAACTGCGTGTCTTACGATCCAACCTTCGCTTACGAGCTGGCGGTGATTGTGCAAGACGGTATGCGCCGCATGTATCAAAACCAAGAGAACATCTATTACTACTTGTCAGTAATGAATGAAAACTACAGCCACCCAGCCATGCCAGAAGGCTCGGCCGCAGGCATCCTGCGCGGCATGTATATGTTCCAAGAGGGCGCCAAAGATGCTGCACTGAAAGTGCAGCTGATAGGCTCAGGTACCATCTTCCGCGAAGTGATCGCTGCGGCAGATCTACTGAAAGCTGATTTTGGTATTGATGCTGATATCTGGTCTTGCCCAAGCTTTAACGAACTGCGCCGTGATGGTATGGCGGTTGAGCGTCACAATATGCTTAACCCAATGGCAGCACAGCAAGTGCCTTATGTAACTGAATGCTTGACTGGTCGTACAGGCCCTGTGATTGCGGCTACCGATTACAAACGTGCGTTTGCAGATCAAGTTCGTGAATACGTTCCTGCTAAATACGTTGTGCTGGGTTGCGACGGCTATGGCCGCTCCGATTCACGTAAAGCATTGCGTAGCTTCTTTGAAGTCGATCGCTACCACGTTGCGATCGCTGCACTGAAAGCACTGGCTGACGAGGGCAAAATTCCTGCTGCGAAAGTAGCAGAGGCTCTTGAAAAGTACGGCATTGCAGCCAACCGCCCAGCGCCTTGGACCGTGTAAAGCAGTGAGACTTTGTCTTAAGCAGCACGCTTAAAGACAAGGAGGAGGGATTCGTCCCTTCTCCCCTCTCACTCCATACCCCTCACAGGATTCGTATATATGAGCACATTGATTGAAGTAAAAATCCCCGACATCGGCGGCCACGAGGGCGTTGAAGTGATCGAGGTTTTTGTAAAAGTTGGCGATACCATTGAAGTAGAGCAATCACTGATTACACTCGAAACCGACAAGGCAACGATGGAAGTGCCATCGACCCACGCCGGTGTTGTAAAAGAAATGAAGATTAAAATTGGCGATAAGGCGTCTGAAGGCAGCATCGTTTTACTGCTAGAAGCCGCAGATACCGCCAGTGCAGCAGCACCTGCTGCGGCTCCTGTTGCAGCGCCCGCTCCTGTAGCAGCTGCTCCAGCTCCGGCAGCGGCTCCCGTAGCCAGCGTTGCCAGCAGCATCGAAGTGCGCGTACCGGATATCGGTGGGCACGATGCAGTTGATGTGATCGAAGTATTTGTAAAAGTCGGCGATGTGGTTGAGAAAGAACAATCACTGATCACGCTAGAAACCGACAAAGCCTCGATGGAAGTGCCGTCCCCTGAAGCGGGTGTGGTTGAAAGCATCACGCTAAAAGTGGGCGACAAAATCAGCGAAGGTGGCTTGATTCTGGTACTGAAAGGCATTGCATCATCAGCTGCCGCAGCACCGGTGGCTGCAGCTGCTAGCGTTGCGGCTCCAACGCCAGCTCCAGTTGCAGCACCTGCTCCCGTTGCAGCTCCCGCAGCAGCAGCGCGTACAGTTGACGAAGCCAGCTTCAAAAAATCCCACGCATCGCCTTCGATTCGCAGCTTTGCTCGTGAATTGGGCGTTGATCTGGGCCGCATCACCGGCACAGGGCCTAAAGGCCGTATCTTGCATGGCGATGTACAAGCTTATGTGAAATCGATTATGAGCGGCCAAGCTGCAGCGCCAAATGCGCCCGCAGCAACAGGCACAGGCTCTGGCCTTGATCTGCTGCCTTGGCCAAAAGTCGATTTCGCCAAATTTGGCCCTATCGAAACCAAGCCGCTAAGCCGTATTCAGAAGCTATCTGGCGCCAATCTGCACCGCAACTGGGTA
Source organism: Janthinobacterium sp. B9-8 (assembly GCF_000969645.2). Taxonomy (NCBI): domain Bacteria; kingdom Pseudomonadati; phylum Pseudomonadota; class Betaproteobacteria; order Burkholderiales; family Oxalobacteraceae; genus Janthinobacterium; species Janthinobacterium sp. B9-8. The sequence goes on along the minus strand of NZ_CP014222.1, from coordinate 201,561 downwards.
GTGATTCCACACGTCACGTTTAACGACGAATGCGATATCACCGAGCTGGAAGAATTCCGCAAATCCATAGCTAAAGAGTGGGAAAAGAGCGGCATGAAGCTCTCGCCACTGGCCTTTATTATTAAAGCCGCGGCTGAAGCGCTGAAAGCCTTCCCTACCGTTAACGCCAGCCTCGATGGCGACAATTTGATCTTAAAACAGTATTACAACATCGGCTTTGCTGCTGACACGCCAAATGGCTTGGTTGTACCTGTTATCAAAAATGTCGACCAAAAAGGCCTGAAGCAAATCGCCAAAGAATTGACCGACCTTTCCGCCTTAGCGCGTGAAGGAAAGCTCAAGCCGACCGATATGCAAGGCGCAACCTTTACCATTTCTAGCCTTGGCGGCATTGGCGGCACTAGCTTTACGCCTATCGTCAACGCCCCTGAAGTGGCGATTCTTGGCGTGTGTAAATCACAAGTTAAGCCGATCTGGAATGGCAAAGAATTTATGCCACGCCTGATGTGCCCGTTGTCGCTCTCCTTCGATCACCGCGTCATCGACGGCGCAATGGCCGGCCGCTTCACCGTGCAACTCGGCAAGCTCCTAAGCGATATCCGCCGCTTGGTGTTGTAAGCAGAAATTTAAATCTCATCTTAGGGTGAGCAAACCGCTTCCTAGCTAGCAAGATTTGTCGCTGGCCTTGATAGAGAGCTAAACCTTGAACCACAGAGTAAAACGAGAACACAGAGCACACAGAGAAATGTATCAGATTATTGATTTTCTCTGTGTGCTCTGTGCTCTCTGTGTTCTCTGTGGTTTGAGATTTTGCTCCCTCAGCGTCAAGCTAAAACCGCTTGATCATCTGGAACCGTGTTGCTCCTCCAATAGGTAGATCTTTAGATTTTTCCAGACTTAGCCCCTTGCACAGATCAAATGGAATAAATGATGAGCAATCTAATCGAAATTAAAGTCCCCGATATCGGCGGCCATGACAATGTGGATATCATCGAAGTCTTCGTTAAAGTCGGCGACACGGTGGCCGTTGAAGAATCCCTGATTGCGCTAGAAACCGATAAAGCGACGATGGAAGTGCCTTCTACCCATGCTGGCGTAGTGAAAGAAGTCAAAGTCGCCGTGGGCGGCAAAGTTTCTGAAGGTAGCTTGCTGGTGATTTTAGAAGTGGCAGCAACTGCCACCGCTACTCCAGCCGCAGCGCCAAGCCCAGCAGCGGCTGCCGCTCCTGCCCCAGCACCACAAGCCGCCCCAGTTGCAGGCAGCCACACGGGTGTCGCTGATTACGAATGCGAAATGGTGGTACTCGGTGGTGGTCCAGGTGGCTACTCCGCGGCTTTCCGTGCTGCTGACCTTGGCATGAAAACCATCGTCGTTGAGCGTTTTTCTAAGCTAGGCGGTGTGTGTTTAAACGTCGGTTGTATTCCTTCTAAAGCCCTGCTGCACAATGCGGCGGTGATTGATGAAGTGAAACACTTGGCGGCCAACGGGATTAAGTTTGGCGAGCCAGAGATTGATATCGATGCGCTACGTGGCTTTAAAGAAAAAGTAATTGGTAAGCTGACTACGGGCTTAGCCGGTATGGCCAAGGCACGTAAAGTAGAATTCGTACGTGGCGTGGCGCGCTTTATTGATCCTCACCATATGGAAGTACAAATCACTTCGGGTGATGGCAAAGAAGTCACTGGCGAGACCAAAATCATCAAGTTCCAGAAAGCGATTATCGCTGCTGGCTCTTCAGTATTTAAGCTACCCTTTGTGCCGAATGATCCACGCGTGGTCGATTCAACCGGCGCGCTGGAGCTGAAATCTGTACCCAAACGCATGCTGATTTTGGGCGGCGGGATTATTGGTCTGGAAATGGGCACGGTTTACTCCACACTGGGCGCACGCCTTGATGTGGTGGAAATGCTCGACGGCCTGATGCAGGGCGCAGATCGCGACCTCGTTAAAGTATGGGAAAAATGGAATTCCCATCGCTTTGACAACATCATGCTCAAGACCAAAACTGTCGCACTAGAAGCTAAAGAAGACGGCATCTGGGCCACTTTTGAAGGCGAAAATGCCCCAAAAGAGCCGCAATGCTACGACCTCGTACTGCATGCAACTGGCCGCGTACCTAACGGCGGCAAAGTCGGCGCAGAAAACGCTGGTGTGATCGTAACCGATCGCGGCTTTATCCCTGTCGACAATCAAATGCGCACCAATGTGCCGCATATTTTTGCGATTGGCGATTTGGTTGGCCAGCCTATGCTGGCACACAAAGCCGTGCACGAAGCGCACGTTGCTGCTGAAAATGCAGCGGATCACAAAGCCTTCTTTGATGCCCGCGTGATTCCTGGCGTGGCCTATACCGATCCTGAAGTCGCCTGGGTAGGTGTCACCGAAGATGAAGCCAAGAAAAATGGCATCAACTACGGTAAAGGCGTATTCCCATGGGCCGCATCTGGCCGTGCTATTGCCAATGGCCGTGACGAAGGCTTTACCAAGTTGATCTTTGATCAAGATACCAAGCAAATCATCGGCGGTGCGATTGTTGGCCCACACGCTGGCGATATGATCGGTGAAATTTGCCTTGCCATCGAAATGGGTTGCGATGCCGTAGATATCGGCAAAACCATCCACCCTCACCCAACCATGGGCGAATCGATTGGTATGGCTGCCGAAGTATTCAAAGGCGTATGCACGGATCTGCCACCGCAGAAAAAGAAGTAACTAAGTCACTGTGCAGCAAAAAACCCGGCTTGCCGGGTTTTTTTACGCCATTTTGAGCAGAAAAATAACCGTACTTAATCATGTAGACACAGACGCTTTATCATAAAGCAAGACATAAACTTACAAAATATGCACAATATTTACTAATTAATGACCAAAGTACATAAGATTATCTACCATTAAATTACAAGATCCTTGAAGGTTTACCAGACTAACCTAAGCTTAAGGAAGAAAAGTGTTACTACCTTAATAAGAAGGTGCTCTGGTAATGTCCGCAGCTTCAAGTGAAATAGCCCAACAACAACTGATCGATCTGATCCCTGCTGGCATTTATTTGTGCAATGCCAGTGGGCAGTGTCGCTATGGCAATACCGCCTTGCTGGCGATGTTTGGCTTATCACTTGAAGAAAGCTTGGGATATGGGTGGCTTAAAAAGCTGCACCCCGAAGATTGCCAGACCGTCCATCAGCAATGGCAGAATGCACTCGCAACCCAAACTGAATTTGAGCTTTCTTTTCGCATTCTGCGGCCTAATCATGAGCTACGCTATCTGCGCTCCAGAACAAAGCCGCTCTGGGATGCGCATGGCCAAATATCCGGCTATATCGGCAGCGTGGAAGACATCACGGCAAGCCATAGGCTCAGCGAGCAGTATGAGTATTATTTCGATGCCTTGATCAAAGCCTCGCCTGCGCCCAATCTAATTTGCGATACAGCAGGCAAAATCATTTATCTTAATCCCGCCTTTAGCGACAGTTTTGGCTATCAGCTTGATGAGATGCCCAGATTGGCAGACTGGTGGCGTGATGCGGATCCTGAACACCGGCATTTACATCAGCAAAACTTGCTTTCTAAACAAGAAAACCCTGTTTTCCCAAGCCTCGAATTAAGCGTTTGCTGCAAGAATGGCCTTTATAAAACTATTCAAGCTAGCCGCAGCATTTTGCCCCTTCAGGCAGGCAAAGCCATTTTGATGACGCTACGTGATTTAAGCGAGCTGAACACCCGGCAATCCGGCTTGCAAGAGCAAGCCCAGCAATACCGGCAATTATTCAACAATGCCGATTTATCAATCTGGAATCAGGACATGACAGCCCTGCTTATCCATCTCACCGCACTTCGTGATGCAGGCATTACCGATTTAGCCGCCCATCTTGAGCACACCCCCGCCGCCCTCATTAATATGATCAGCCTGTTCCGCGTAATCGATATTAATCCAGCCACGCTGGCGCTATTTGAAGGCAGCAGCAAAGCCGAATTTATGCAGGGCTTTACCTCTTTATTTGGCGAAGGTGCGCTCGAAGTCATTCGGCAGGAATTAATGGCTTTTTGGCGGGGAGACCGTGTTTTTCGCAGCGAAGTTAATCTCAAGACCTTGCAAGGCAGGCAATTTCAAGCCCTGCTTTCCTACCCGATTCCCTCTTCAATTGAAGAAGCCCGCATTGTGCCGGTCAGCATTCAGGACATCAGCAAGCTCAAAGAAAGTGAGAGCCGCTGGCAATTTGCAATCGAAGGCTCAGGCGACGGGCTTTGGGATTGGGATATTACCTCCAATACGGTCTTTTACAGCCGGCGCTGGAAGGAAATGCTGGGCTTTGCCGAAGATGAAATCGGCAATCACTATGAGGAGTGGCAAAAACGAGTCTACCCGGAAGATCAGCCTCGGCTGATGGCCAATATCCAGGCACACCTCACAGGCAGCACGCCACACTTTAGCCACGAATACCGCATTCTGAATAAAGATGGCAGCTGGAAATGGATTGTTGATCGGGGCATGGCCGTTAGCCGTAGCGCCGAAGGCTTAGCGCTCAGGGTTATTGGCACACAGCATGATATTACCGAAAGAAAAAACAATGAAAACGCACTGTTAAGCAACCAGGCTCAGCTTGCCGGCATGATCGATTCGGCAATGGATGCAATTATCACCACCGATGCCGAATTCAATATTATTTTATTCAATCAATCGGCAGAAAATATGTTCGGTTATCCCGCCACACAAATGCTGGGATGCCCTATTGAAACGCTTATCCCCACCCAACTTGCAATAAAGCATCGTGAACTGATGCAGCAATTTGCCAGCCAGGGCAAAGGGCATCGCAAAATGAGCGGTACTACAGGCCGCCAAGTAATGGGCCAGCACGCCGATGGTCATGAGTTTCCCATTGAAGTGGCGATTTCCTATTTACATAATTTAGGCAAACCGGTTTACACCGCCATGGTGCGCGATATCACTGATCGCATCGACTATGAGCTGAGCTTATTGCAGTTAACAACCACTCTGGAGCTGCGCGTGATCGAGCGCACTCAGGAGCTAGAAGCGGCTAAACAACAGGCAGAAAACGCAAATCAAGCCAAAAGCGCGTTTTTAGCCAATATGAGCCATGAAATTCGTACTCCGCTCAATAGCGTGCTGGGCATGGCGCATTTAGCCCAGCTCACCCCTTTAAGCGCCAAGCAAAGCGATTATCTGCAAAAAATCACCCTATCTGGCCGGCATTTGCTGGATTTAATCAACGATATCCTCGATTTTTCTAAAATTGAAGCGGGCAAGTTAGAAATCAATAAGCGCGACTTTTCCCTACCCGAGCTCATTGATAATGTGCATGAACTGATTCAGCAAAAAGCAGAAGAAAAAAACTTATTACTTCGCACCATCATCAGCGAACAAGTGCCGCCATTTGTACAGGGCGATGATTTGCGTATCAGACAAGTACTGATTAACTTACTCAGTAATGCCATTAAATTTACCGAGCAAGGCACGATTACCCTCTCTATTCTCCATGATGACGCCGGCTGCATCCTATTTAGCATCCAAGATACAGGTATAGGCATTTCTGCCAAGGCCCAAACACAGTTATTTCAATCCTTTCAGCAAGCAGATAATTCAATCACCCGCAAATATGGCGGCACGGGGCTGGGGCTGGCGATTAGTCGCCAATTAGTCGAGCTGATGGGGGGGGCACTCAGCGTAGAAAGCCAATTGGGCGAAGGCAGTGAGTTTAAATTTTGCCTCGAGCTTCCTGAAATCCAGGCCCTGCCCAAGCCGCTGCCGCATTGGTCAAAAAACAAAGCCAATGAACACTTTTTAATTGGAAAGCGCATTCTGCTGGCCGATGATCACCCTTTTAACCAGCAAATTGGCGCTGAGTTACTCGAAATGATGGGTGCCGAAGTGAGCATTGCCAATCATGGCTTAGAAGCCATTTTGCTGGCAGAGCAAAGCCACTTTGATGCCATTTTGATGGATGTGCAAATGCCTGAAATGGATGGCATTACCGCCTGCCAGATGCTCAGAAAAAAACCTGAATTTAATGATCTCCCTATTATCGCCATGACCGCGAATGTATCAACCGACTATCGCCAGCACTGCCTCAGTGCCGGTATGAACGACTTTATCGGCAAGCCCGTGCAGGCAGAAAAGCTTTATCAAACACTGGCTTACTGGCTGGGCGATCAACAACAAGCCGCCGAAATTGATACCGAAGAGTTACCGCCCACGGTAAGCAGCGATGAGCATGCCCTGCTGATAGATCTAAGCCAAATGCAAAATATGCTGGGCAATGATCCAAAGCGGCAAAGCAAGTATTGCGAAAAATTTGCACAATCCATTCAGGAAGGGCTTAGCCATATCAGCCAGGCCAAGCTCAATGTGGTGCAAATTAATCAGGAATGTCACCGGCTTAAATCAATTGCCCGCACCGTTGGCGCCATGCTGCTGGGCAAGCAATTAGCCACGATGGAGCAGATCAATCAGACCATTAGCCCGGCGCTGCTGCTAAGCCATATTGAGCAACTTCATCTGCTGTTTCAGCAAACTTGCCAGCATTTACAGCATATCGGCTTGCTAAGCAGCAGCACAGAGCTGACCGCCTCTACCCAAGAAAGCCAGCAAGCCGTCAGCATCCTGCTGGTCGACGATGATGAATTTATGCTGGACGCTATCCAGCAGCATTTAAACGATTTAGGCATCAGCCAAGTCACACCCATTCTGAGTGCAAAAGCCGCCTTGCTCAGGCTAAGGCAAGCACCACTGCCCAACTGGATATTTTGTGATTTGCAAATGCCGGATATGGATGGCGTTGCCTTTTTACGCCAGCTTGGATCGCTGCATTACACCGGCTATATCGCCATTCTCTCTGCGCTGGACAGGCAAGTACTGAAGGCCGCCGAATTACTCGCTCATTCTTTTAATTTAAAGCTGGCAGGAGTGCTAACCAAACCTGTTAAAAAAAACGAGCTGGCCGCGCTTTTATCACAGCAACCCGCCTACTCGGCGCTTTCGCAAGCCCATAACAAGCCGCCTGAATTGCAGCTGCTTGAAGAGGAGTTGCGCCACGGGCTGGCTTGCGGGGAAGTGGAGCTGTACTACCAGCCCAAGGTCAGCACCAAGGAGCACATTGTGATTGGTGCTGAAAGCCTGGCACGTTGGCGGCACCCTACACGTGGTTTACTCGGGCCGCATTTATTTGTGCCAGCCATCGAAGCACTTGGCCTGATTGACGAGCTGACCTTCTGCGTACTACGCATTGCCTCCCGCCAACTAAGAGAATGGCAGGATCAGGGCGAGCAAATCAAGCTATCGATCAATGTATCAATGGGTAATCTGCATCGCCTTGAGCTGCCCGACTTATTTGCCCAAGTGCTTCAGGAGCATGGCATTAGCCCGGAATCGATTACGCTGGAAATCACCGAAACCCAGCTCTCGCATGATTATGTGCTGAGCCTGGATATCCTGACCCGCTTACGCATTATGGGTTTTGGTTTATCGGTAGACGATTTTGGCACCGGGTTTTCCACCATGGAGCATCTTATCCAGATTCCCTTTACCGAGCTCAAAATCGACAAAGCCTTTGTGCGCGGTGCAACGCAAGATTTATCCGCCAAAACAATACTGGAGCACAGCGCAGATCTTGGCCGGAAATTTGCACTCAACCTTGTAGCAGAAGGCGTTGAAACACAAGAAGACTGGGATCTGGTCGCCCAGATTGGCTGCCATGAAGTACAAGGCTATCTGATCGGCCACCCCATGCCCGCCAGCGATTTTATGCTCTGGAAAAAAAACTGGGAGTCGGGTGGCCGGGAGTACAGCGCGAACCCATAAATGCAAAAAAAGTGATTGAAGAAGCAAAATATTTTGTAATCCGCTCCTAACCCACCCGCCATTTTCCAAAAAGGCTTGCTTAGCCAAGCGCTTACTTTTACAGGATAGAGATCATGAACAATCAAGAAAAGCCGCTGGTCCTCATTGTTGATGATGATCTCTTTATGCTGGATTTTATCTTTGATGCTTTAAGCGAAACATGCAATGTAATCACGGCAGAAAACGGCAAGGCCGCGCTCCAACTCACACAACAACAGCGCCCAAAACTAGTATTAGCCGATGTCATCATGCCCGAAATGGATGGCTATGAATTATGCCGCCAGATTAAAAGTGATTTTGATATCAGCGATACTCCGGTGCTGTTTTTATCTGCGCTGGACGCTATTGAAGATCGCCTGCAAGGCTTTGATGTAGGCGGAGAAGATTTTGTACTAAAGCCTGCCAACCCAAAAGTATTACAAGCTAAAGTAGCCCATGTTCTGCAATTAATTAAAGAACGTCAGCAATTAAAATCACAAGCGCAATACGCCACCAATACCGCCATGATGGCCATGACCAGCATGAGTGAAACGGGCCTGCTAATCGAAGGCCTCAAGCATTTTAATCGCTGCAACACCCCTGTGGAGCTCGCCAAGTCTTTGCTCAATGCCCTGGCTTTATTTGAAGTGGATAGCGTGGTTGAGTTTTTATTGCCCGCCGGAAAATCACTTGCCGTCAATACGCGCGGGCCAGCCAGTGCACTGGAAACATCCATCTTGCACCATATGGCCACGATGGATCGCATCACCCAGTTTAAAAGCCGGATGTCGATTACTTTCCCGCATATCCGCGCCCTGATCTGCAATATGCCCGAGCACGATCCTGATCGCTGCGGCCGGCTGCGCGATCATCTGGCCATTCTGATTGAAGCCACCGAAGCAAAGCTAGAAGCACTCAATACCATGGTGCAAGCCAAACAACAGGGCCTTGCCATTGAAGAAACAATCAGATCGCTCACAGCCGCACTCAGCAAAACCGATGAGCTGCAAAGAAATGGCCGCGCTTCAGCATCGATTATTCTCAATACTGTCACCACGCGAATTGAGGCTGCTCTGGTCAGCTTACAACTCACCGAACGTCAAGAGGCCTCATTAATCTCCATACTTCGCAGCGGCCTAGAAGATATTTCAAATACCTTGCATGCCGATGCTGATTTTCAAGACCAGCTCAGCTCGGCCATTAAAGCACTACAAAGCACGATGAATGAAACATAAAAACCGAGCGGATCACGCATAAAAATATTGCACACCTTAAACAATGACTCATGCAAAATCAGGCTATGCTAAGCAAACCGCCTAAAGGATCTTTCCATGCGCTTACTTGCCCTAATGGTTTTTTGCAGCTCAATCAGCATGGCGGCCTGCCCGCCCTTACTGGATTACCAAAGTAAAACCTTAAAAGGAGAGCCCTTTAATTTATGCAGCTATAGCGGCAAGCCTATTCTGGTGGTCAATACCGCCAGTAAATGCGGCTTTACCCCGCAATTTGATAAGCTAGAAAAAATCTATGCCAAATATAAAGAACAAGGCTTATTGGTGGTCGGTTTTCCATCTAATGATTTCAAACAAGAGCTAGCCGACAATAAAGAAATCGGCGATTTCTGCCGCCTTACCTACTTTGTAGAATTCCCCATGCTAGAGAAATCCAGCGTGCGCGGCGCAGATGCCAACCCCCTGTTTAAGCGATTAACTGCGGCATCAGATACCTCACCCAAATGGAATTTCTATAAATACCTGATCGCCCCGGATGGCAAAACAGTCACCGCCTATAGCTCGATCACCGAGCCGGACGATAAGGAAATTATTAGTAAGATTGAGGGCTGGCTGAAGAAATAATAAGCAGACTAGGCTTATTTCCCTCTTAGGCAAAACCACCAGAATAGCGACCTTTCGCAGGAGCGGTCTTAGCCGCAAAAATGCCCCTTCAGCCATTCGTGGCTGAAGCCGCTCTTACGATGCTTCCATTTTACAAACATAATCTGTAATCAAAATCTAGGGGTTTTATCTGGGCAACCCTAATTGAGTTTTCCCCTATCTTTCACTAAGCTGATGTCGGTCATTTGGCTCAGATCAAAGACCTAATCCCCTTATAACGATGGATGAGAAAACAATGAATAAATATGCTCTGCCCGCCCTGCTGGCTAGTCTGCTTGCCCCGCTTGCCAGCGCCCACGGCACGATGGAAGTGCCGATCAGCCGTATCCTCAGCTGCTTTAAAGAAGGCCCGGAAAACCCAAAATCAGCGGCCTGCCAGGCAGCCGTCGCGCTATCCGGCCCTCAAATGCTGTATGACTGGTCAGGGGTTAATCAGCTTCCTAATGGCAATCACAAAGCCTTTGTGCCAGATGGCCAGCTTTGCGCCGGGGGGAAATCTAATTATGCGGGGATGAATTTAGCCCGCACAGACTGGCCAGTGACGCCGATTGCGGCAGATGCCAATGGGCAATTTGATTTTATTTATACCGCACCCGCCGCACACCAAACCCGTAATTGGCAATTTTTTATCACCAAAGATGGCTGGAATCCTAATAAAGCGCTGGCTTGGTCTGATCTGGAAGAAGCCCCATTTTGCACGCTGGGCAATACGGCCGCAGTCGATAAAAAATACAAACTAAGCTGCCCGCTGCCTAAAAAGACCGGCGTACACATTATTTATAATGTGTGGCAACGTAGCGATAGCGATGAGGCGTTTTACTCCTGCTCCGATGTTAATTTCTCTGGCGCGCTTTCCACTTATAAAGAATTAGGCCAGATTCGTGCCCAGCAGGATTTAAAAGCCGATACCAAGGTGACCTTCCGTCTGTTTGATAAAGACGGCCGTGATGTGGAGAGCTTTTCGATCACCACCGGCTATGATCCACAAACTGGCGAAAATATCGCTTTAGCCGTGAACTGGCCTTTCTATCTGGCCCAAAAAGTAAACATCAGCTCGCGCTATATCAGCGTGGGTGTACTGGCGAGCAACGGCAGCGTATCCCCGGTTAAATCGGTGCAAGACAACCGTGTTTATGCCCGCAATAATGGCGAATACAGCTTTAAAATTGATATTGGCGGCGTGATTGTGCCGACACCAACTCCAACACCTGTGCCCACTCCAGTTCCGACACCTGTACCGACGCCAGTTCCAACACCTGTGCCGACGCCGGTACCCACTCCGGTTCCTACACCAGTTCCAACGCCGGTGCCAACACCGCCACCATCCAGCAGCTGCGCGCCAGATTGGAAAGCAAGCAGCACCTACGCCACGGTCAATACCAAGGTCAGCCAGAACCTGCGTAACTACCAAAACAAATGGTGGACGACGGGTGAAGAGCCAGCAAAAAGCGGCCAGTGGGGTGTGTGGAAAGACCTAGGTGCTTGCAAGAAGTAAATCTCGTCAGCCAGCTGCAACCCGCCGTTTATAAACTTTTAAGGCATAAGGCTGGCAGGTTTCACCTCAATCCTAACAACTTAAGACTCTGGCTTTCTACCGAGTAATTACAAACATCGAATCATCGTAGGGCGGGTGAAACCCGCGTATTTTTCAGCATCGCTCGCGGGTTTCACCCGCCCTACGAATGATGAAATGCTTGCAAGCGAGTCGCAATGACAAACAGCCGCGAAAACCCACAGGTCTTCGCGGCTGTTTTATTTAGTACCACGGTGCGTAACGCCTCTGGCGCTTTGCACCCTATAAACGCTAGCTACGCATCAAATGATCAAATGCACCAAGAGAAGCTTTTGCACCATCACCCATCGCAATCACAATTTGCTTGAATGGCACGGTGGTCACGTCCCCCGCTGCAAACACGCCAGCTAAAGAAGTTTGGCCGCGGTTATCCACTTCAATCTCGCCGTGTTTACTTAAATCCAGCGTGCCTTTTAGCCAATCAGTATTGGGCAGCAAGCCAATTTGCACAAAAATCCCTGCTAAGTCGACCTGATGCGATTCACCGGTTTGACGATCGGTATATTGCAAGCCACTGACTTTTTGCCCATCGCCCAATACTGATGTGGTTTGGGCTTGTTTAATCACCACCACATTCGGCAGGCTATAGAGTTTTTTCTGCAATACGGCATCGGCGCGCAGCTCTGCGCCAAACTCCAGCAGGGTAACGTGTTCCACAATCCCGGCCAGATCAATCGCGGCTTCTACGCCAGAATTACCCCCGCCCACTACTGCAATGCGTTTACCTTTAAACAACGGGCCATCGCAATGCGGGCAGTAAGCCACACCCCGGCCACGATATTCTTTTTCGCCAGGCACATTCATTTCGCGCCAGCGCGCACCGGTCGCAATAATCACCGATTTGCTTTTTAAGGTAGCACCACTAGCAAGGCGAATCTGGCTGATACCGTTTTCATCGAGGCTGAGCGATTCGGCACGTTGCAGATTCATAATATCGACATCGTATTGCTTTACATGCTGCTCCAGCGCCGTTACCAGCTTAGGCCCTTCGGTTTCTTGCACCGAAATAAAGTTTTCAATACTCATAGTATCGAGCACCTGCCCACCAAAGCGCTCGGCCACTACGCCGGTACGAATTCCTTTACGCGCCGCATACACCGCTGCCGCCGCTCCTGCTGGCCCGCCGCCTATCACCAGTAAATCAAATTGATCCTTGCCCGAAATCACTTCCGCCTGACGCTCTACCGAGCCGGTATCGAGCTTGGCAACGATTTCCTCAATCCCCATCCGGCCTTGGCCAAAAGCTTCGCCATTCAGATACACCGAAGGCACGGCCATAATTTGCCTTGCGTTCACTTCATCCTGATACAGCGCACCATCGATCATCACATGGCTGATTTTTGGGTTAAGCACCGCCATTAAATTAAGCGATTGCACTACTTCCGGGCAATTCTGGCAAGTCAGGGAAATAAAGGTTTCAAAACGCAGCTCACCCGGCAAGGCCTTAATTTGCTCAATCAGCGCCGCTTCAATCTTGGGCGGATGCCCACCGACTTGCAGCAGGCCCAGCACCAGGGAAGTAAACTCATGCCCCATCGGAATCCCGGCAAAACGCACACGAGCTTCCTCGCCGACACGGGCAATACCAAATGAAGGTTTCAACTCAGCATCGTCAAAGCGCAGAGTGATTTTGTCTGATAGCTCGGTGATTTCTTGCAACAGGCTTTTCATTTCTAGCGCGCTGCTGCTTTCATCTACGGAGGCAATCAGCTCAATCGGGAATTGCAGTTTTTCTAAATAGGCAGCAAGTTGAGATTTAATATTGGATTCAAGCATGATGAATTCTCCGGAGTAGTTCTTATTGAAAAAGCGCTTTGCGCATGTTTAGAAAGTGCTTTTGCAATAAAAGCGATAGTCGTAGGGCAAGTTACACCCGCCCTACGCATTTAATTAATTAAATCTTGCCAACTAAATCAAGCGACGGTGCCAGTGTTTCTGCTCCTGGCTGCCATTTAGCAGGGCAAACTTCGCCTGGGTGCTTGGCAATATATTGAGCGGCTTGCACTTTGCGCATTAGCTCAGCAGCAGAGCGGCCAATACCGTTATCGTGAATTTCGCACAGCTTGATCTGGCCTTCCGGGTTGATCAGGAAAGTGCCGCGCAGTGCTAGGCCTTCTTCTTCGATCATCACATCAAAATTGCGAGTCAGCGTGCCGGTAGGGTCTGCCAGCATCGGGTAGTTGATCTTTTTGATCGTATCCGATGTATCGTGCCAAGCCTTGTGGGTGAACTGGGTATCGGTAGAAACCGAGTAAACCTCTACGCCCATTTTCTGGAATTCCGGGTAAAAATCAGCCAGATCGCCTAATTCGGTAGGGCAAACAAAAGTGAAATCAGCTGGGTAGAAGAACACAATCGACCACTTGCCTTTTAGATCCGCTTCGCTTACTGAAGTGAATTTACCTGCATGGAATGCGTTTACTTTGAATGGTTTAATTTCGCTATTAATCAAAGACATGGTGTAGCTCCTAAGTAGAGAAAGTGTTGTTTGTGAAGCAGTGAAGTCATCTTAAGCCCCCGCCTCTCTCAGGTCTAATTGATAGTTTTAATCTTGCGCATTGATATTTACTATAAACAAAAACTATTACATAGGCATGCCGAATACTCACGCCTAAATTTGTGATTGACTCGATTTGAAACGGATGGGATGAAGTCAGAGAGGGAGTGAACTACTCTGCGCCATCCCCGAATGGTTTTATCGGGGATCCAGCAGAGCCACTGGATTCCCGACAGAAGCACTCGGGAATGACAATCTTATTGAATATGCCCTTTCGGGGTTTATTTCGAGCCCTATCCTTCAGGCGAAAATACTCAGATGACAAATAAGTAGTCTTTATTGATTAAGCTGCCAGCGCGCCGTCAGGATAGGGATGCGCTTTCTTTGCTCCATGCAATCAAAATCGCCCTCTTGATAATCGCGGCAAATCCATGGTCTTTGCTCATAAATCGTACACATCATGCTGCGGCGATCGAGCGCCGCGCACCAACCATCCTCCAGCCTATGCATAATCTCGCCACCCCAAGCATCTTGCTCGACATACTCCGGCGGCACATCATCATCCCCGGCAATCAGCATGACTTCCAGCTGGCAACAACAGGCTTTACAAGTACTACAGGATACGGCGGAAGACATAAAGTTACTCGATTGTTCTGTGTTTTACAGGGATTGCATCATTTGTAGGGCGGGTGAAACCCCATACGTGCTAACCAATTAGTTTTGCTGTAGCAATCAACGAAAAAATGTACTAACCACGCTCTCTGCATGGGGCTTAAGAACCCCCTTGAAGCACGCCGAAGCGAGGAACAAGCGGGCGGGGTTTCGCGAGGACTGTCTGAGCGAAGCGAGTTCCGCAGCCGCCGCTCGATTGTCCGCAGCGAGGGGTTTCGTGCTGGTCGGGGCGGCCTTCTTTGCTTACTTTCTTGGCCGTTCAGAAATCAAATACTTCGCGGGGATACCGCACCTAAATCAACGTGCCGAAGGCACTAAAAAGGTCTTTTTCACTTTGCTTAGCGCACATGGGGAAAACCTGCCAAGTTCAACATTTCACATCAAAATCCAGCGAGGTCCCGCCCTACAAAATCATCAACACCTCATAGCTCCTTCACCACCCACTTCAGCCCATTGTCTTCCGGGTGAGTTTGAATAGTGAAACCGAGGTGTTTCATAAAGGCCAGCATGGTTTTATTGCTGGTGAGCACTTCGCCTTCGATAATCGATAAACCCATATCGCGGGCAGCGGTGAAGAGGGCTTCCATCAGGCGATTGCCAAGGCCTTTACCCTGCCACGCATCGTCGATCACTACGGCGAATTCGCAGCTGTCTTTATCGGGGTTGGCAGTATAACGGGCTACGCCGATAATTTGCTCGCCTTGGCCTGCCTGCACCGTGGCGGCAATGGCCATTTCTCTTGCGTAATCGAGATGAGTAAAGCGCGCCAGCAGGCTTTGCGGCAGGGATTTAAGCACGCTCATATAGCGGTTATAGCGCGTCTCATCCGATAGGCGGCTGACAAACTGAATCAACAATTCGGCGTCTTCCGGCCGAATCGGGCGCAAGATCATGGGCATGCCTGTTTTAAGCTGGGTGAGCTGCATCAGATGCGATGGATAGGGATGAATCGCCATATGCGCGTAGCGGCGGGCTTTGGGGTCCACAGCTGCCACAATAATGCTAGCATCCACCGCAATCACGCCGTTTTCATCGCTGATTAAGGGGTTGATATCCAGCTGCTGAATCTGCGGTAATTCGCAGACCATTTCAGACACGCGCAGCAGCACATTTTTAACCGCCTCGATATTCACTGCAGGCTGGTTTCTGAAAGGAGCCAGCATTTTTTTAATCCGCGTGCGACGGATTAAATGCTCTGCCAGATAATCATTTAAAGGCGGTAGCGATACGGCAATATCGTTGAAGACTTCTACCGCAATCCCACCCGCACCAAAGCTAATCACCGGGCCAAAAGCCGAATCGTTGACAACCCCGACCATCAGCTCACGGGCGTGTTTTTTGCCATGCATGGGTTGCACCGTCAGGCCGCGCACACGCTCAATACCCAGCTTATCGTGGGCACGACTGAGCATTTTATTGGCCTCGCTCGCTACCGCAATCAAGCTGTTTAAATTAAGTGCCACACCATCGATATCGGTTTTGTGCATTAAATCGATGGCATCCACTTTCAGCACCACCGGCAGGCCCATGCCCATGGCGGCGTTCACCGCATCGTCAGCACTATTGGCCCGCACCGTCATGGCCACAGGAATATGAAACGCCCTTAAAATCGCTTTTGATTCAATTTCATCCAGCAAACTACGGCCATCGGCCAGCACTTTATCGATCACCATGTGCGCCGTTTCCATATCCGGCGCTTCCCACTCACCCAACGGTGGAGGCGTTTGCAATAAGAGCTGCTGATTGTGCTGCCACGCCGCTAAAGAATAAAACACTTCTACTGCGTGCTCTGGTGCAGAAAAGCTTGCACATCCTGCTTTATTAAGTAGCTTGCGGCTGGCATCGACTTTTTTACCACCTATCCACGCCATCAACAGGGGTTTGTCGCTGGTTTTCTTAAGCGCAATCATCGCCTCCGCAGTGCGCAAATGATCGGTGCCTGCTTGCGGGGTAAACACCACCAAGACCCCATCGATATTTGGATCTGCCAATACAGCTTCAACCACCAGTTTAAATCGCTCGGGCGAGGCGTCCCCCAAGATATCTACCGGATTATTGCGGCTAGCTTGCGCAGGCAGATTTTTAGCCAGCCAAGCCACGGTGCCAGGGGCCAGCTCAGGTAACAGCACGTGTAAATCACGCGCCCTATCTACCGCCATCATCCCTGCGCCAATGCCATTGGTGACCACAGCCAAGCGGCGGCCCTTGGTTTTAAACGTGCCATTTAATACTTTTGCAGCGGTAAACAGCTGATTAATCGAACGCAGACGCAGCACACCAGCGCGTTTGAGCGCGGCATCAAATACATCATCACGGCCAATTAAACGCTCGGAATGGGTGCGGCCATGTGCGGCAGAGACATCGTTATAACGACCTACTTTCAGCGCCATCACCGGCTTGGAACGCGCCGCAGCCCGCACTGCCGACATAAAGGTGCGCGCCTCTTGCAAATCTTCGATATACAGCAAAATGCTCTGGGTTTTAGGGTCTGCCACAAGGTAATCGAGCACCTCTCCCACATCCACATCCACTGCCGAGCCTAAAGACACCACAGAAGAAAAGCCCACATCGTGCGATTCGGCCCAATCTAAAATCGCCGAGGTAATCGATGATGATTGCGATACCAAGGCCATGCTGCCATTTTTAAGCTTGCCCTGATAATTGCCCGCCATTAATTTAGAGCTAACGCGGCAGAGGCCAAATACCGTTGGCCCCATAATCCGTATGCCGTAATGCCGCGCCCTATCCATGATCTTATCGAGCTGCGTCTGGCTCTTTTTATCTGTCCCCACAAAATCACAAGACATAATCACAACGGCTTTAACGCCTTTTTTGCCGCATTCTTCAATTAAATCGACCAAAGTTTTAGCAGGCGTTGTGATAATTACCAAATCCACCACCATCGGCACTTTGGCTAGCGTTTTAAATGCATTAATTCCCAATACCTGATCACGATGCAAATTAACGGGGAATAATTTCCCCGTATAGCCGCCATCCAGTAAATTGGCAAACACCGTGCTGCCCACCGCGCCAGGCGTTTCAGAAGCACCAATCACCGCCACCGAGCGGGGGTCAAACAGAGGGGAAAGATAATGTGGTTTCATGGCTGACAAATCATAAAGGATTGCTGCGTAGTTTATACCGCCCAAGTGTTTATTGCTGTGTAAGGAAGTACTTACGCAAAATTCCCCTGCTACGTTGTGGCTCCTTACCGTATTACCCATGCGGTCTGTATTAGAACGCCTTGCTGGAAAACTTTTGTATCAGCACTTAAGTTCAGAGATAGGCGGAGCAAAATACCTGCAAGCAATGATGCATGCCACAGCCGCAAGCCTTATAATTGCCGCCGTTCTCAATTGAAACTATGGAATCATCCAATGGACATCAGCAAAATTGCCGCAGGCAAAGATTTACCAAACGATTTCAATGTCATTATCGAAATTCCTGCTAATGCACCACCGATCAAATATGAATTCGATAAAGCATCGGGCGCGATCATCGTCGATCGTTTTGTTGGCACATCGATGTCCTACCCAATGAACTACGGCTTTGTGCCGCACACCCTGTCGCTGGATGGCGATCCTGTGGATGTGCTGGTTCACACACCTTTCCCATTGCTGCCAGGTATGGTTATCAAATGCCGCGCGATTGGTGTATTGGGCATGGAAGACGAAGCAGGTATGGATGCAAAAGTGATTGCCGTACCCGTAGAAAAAGTATGTGCCATGTACGCACATATTCAAAAACTAGAAGACCTGCCAGAACTGCTGTTGGCTCAAGTAAAACACTACTTCGAGCACTATAAAGACTTAGAAAAAGGCAAGTGGGTGAAGATTACAGGTTGGGGCGACAAAGCCGCAGCCCACGCAGAGATTATGGAAAGCTACGATCGCGCGCAGAAGTAATTAAATACTCGGCACCCTGCCGGTAGATACGCAAGATAAAACGCGGGTTTCACCCGCCCTACAAGATAATTGATCTTAAAGGGTGGGTGGGGCCCGCGTTTTTTATTGTGATTTGAGATTAAAGAACCCAAACCCTGAACCACAGAGAACACGGAGTTTCACGGAGAAAAACAGGGGTTGAATTAAGCTATTTTGTAGGTTTTGCTTAGGGTTTTAGTATTTTAAAACACAGCAATCAGGGTTCATATTACGGCTCGTGGCACGGGGCTTAAATCACCCCTGAAGCACGCCGAAACGAGGAACAAGCGGGGCGGGGTTTCGGCGAGGATGTCTGAGCGAAGCGAGTCCCACAGCCGCCGACTCGATTGTCCGCAGTGAGGGGCCTTCGTGCTGTTCGGGGCGGCTTTCTTTGCTTACTTTTTTGGCCGTTCAAGAAAGTGAGTCCCTCGCGGGGGACTCCCGCACCTAAACCAACGTGCCGAAGGCACTAAAAATGAACTACGCCCCCAAATGATCCGCATGAAAACGTAAATGCGTTTCAATAAAGCTGGCGATAAAGTAATAGCTATGGTCGTAGCCGGGCTGGATATTTAAGGTAAACGGCCATTGGCGAGTCCTTGCAATTTTCTCTAAAGCATTTGGCTGCAATTGCTGCGGTATAAAGCTGTCCTGATCGCCCTGATCAATCAGTAGCGGCAGCATCTGCGTGGCGTGCTGCATTAAATGGCAGCTGTCATATGCCAGCCATGTGCTTCTATCATCCCCCAGATATTCGCTAAACGCCGTTTCACCCCAGGGCACTTGAGAGGGGTTCACGATCGGCGCAAAAGCCGAAGCGGAGAGATAGGCCTGCGGGTTTCTCAAGGCAATCATCAAAGCGCCATGCCCACCCATCGAATGTCCGCTGATGGACTTGCGATTAGTCACCGGAAAATGCGCCTCAATTAAAGCAGGCAATTCGCTGACGATATAATCGTACATCTGATAATGCCGCTGCCACGGCGCCTCGGTGGCATTCACATAAAAACCTGCCCCCTGCCCCAGATCATAACGTCCCGCATCAGCCACATCGCTACCGCGCGGGCTGGTATCCGGCATCACTAAAGCAATCCCCAGCTCTGCCGCTACCCGCTGTGCCCCTGCTTTAGTGGCAAAGTTTTCGTCATTGCAGGTCAGGCCGGACAACCAATAAACCACCGGCACCTTGCCACCCTGCGCCGTTTGCGGCGGCAAATACACCGCAAACGTCATCTCGCACGAAGTGCTGCTGGCCTGATGCTTGTACCGCTTATGCCAGCCACCAAAACTGCGGTTACTGCTGATGAGTTCTAGGGACATAACTATCCTTTAGATGTCAAAAAGCTAAATATCTGTAGACAAAAAAACCTTAAAACAGATCTGTAGACACAGAGAGCACGAAGAAAAACACCAAGAAAACCATTGAGGAAAAACTCAAAATTCATTCTGATTTACAAGATTTGTCGCGAGCCTTGCTAGAGTGCTAAACCTTGAAACACAGAGTAAAACGAGGACACAGAGTTCACAGAGAAAGCCTTCTAATCGTTGCTTCCCTCAGTGGAACTCTGTGCTCTCTGTGTTCTCTGTGGTTCGAGATTTCACTCCCTTGGCTTTAAGAGCTAAAGCATCTTTATCATCAGAAAATTCATTCGTTTTTCTCTGTGTGCTCCGTGTTCTTACCGCTCTCTGTGTCTACAGAACTTAGGGGGTTTTCCGCGGATCAAACCTTAAAAATGAATCACCGAGCGGATTGATTTGCCTTCGTGCATTAACTCAAAGGCGGTATTGATTTCTTCCAGCGGCATAGTGTGGGTAATGAAATCAGACAGGGCAAATTCGCCTTTCATATAGCGATCGACAAAGCTTGGCAGCTCGCTGCGGCCACGCACGCCGCCAAAGGCTGAGCCGCGCCATACACGGCCGGTAACCAGCTGAAACGGCCGGGTAGAAATCTCCTCCCCTGCTCCTGCCACGCCAATAATCACCGATTCACCCCAGCCCTTATGGCAGCATTCCAAGGCTGAGCGCATCACATTGACATTGCCGATGCATTCAAAAGAGAAATCCACGCCGCCATCGGTCATTTCTACGATCACATCCTGAATCGACTTTTCAAAGTCCTTAGGATTGATCACATCGGTCGCACCCAGCTGCTTGGCGAGTTCAAACTTACTGGTATTGATATCGATACCAATAATCCGGCTGGCCCTAGCCATACGTGCACCAATCACCGCCGACAGGCCGATCCCGCCCAAGCCAAAAATCGCCACGGTGTCGCCTGCTTTTACCTTGGCGGTATTCATTACCGCACCCATACCCGTCGTCACGCCGCAGCCCAGCAGACAGACTTCTTCTAAAGGCGCTTCTTTATTGATTTTTGCCAGCGAGATTTCTGGCAGCACGGTGTATTCAGAGAATGTAGACGTGCCCATATAGTGATAAATGGGCTGGCCATCTTTATAAAAACGCGTGGTGCCATCCGGCATCACACCACGGCCTTGGGTGGCTCGAATTTTTTGGCACAGATTGGTTTTGCCCGATAAGCAAAACTTACATTCGCCGCATTCTGGGGTGTAAAGCGGTATCACATGATCGCCAATCGCAACGCTAGTCACACCCTCGCCAATCGCCTCCACCACGCCCGCGCCCTCATGCCCCAGCACCACAGGGAAAATCCCTTCCGAATCCTTGCCCGATAAAGTGTAAGCATCGGTATGGCAAACCCCACTTGCCACGATACGCACCAACACCTCGCCTTTTTGCGGCGGCATCAGATCAAGCTCTTCAATCACCAAAGGCTGATTAGGCCCCCAAGCAACAGCAGCACGTGTTTTAAGCATCTTCATGACGAATCCTTGCGTTTTGATTACCACCATTTTAACCATTACCCAATTAAAGATAATTAGCCTAATAAGAAAGATATTGTTACTGGTGTGTAATAATTAATACGCTGGGGACGCCATCAAGCGAAAAAACCCAAATCTTGAACCACGGAGGACACAGAGAACACAGAGAACACAGAGAACACAGAGAACACAGAGAACACAGAGAACACAGAGAACACAGAGAACACAGAGAACACAGAGAACACAGAGTTTCACGGAGAAAAATAGGTTTTGAATTACGATATTTGAATAGGTTTTAAATGTTTTCAAACCCAGCTAACTAACTTTTTATCGCTGCTCGTGGCATGGGGCTTAAATCCCCCTTGAAGCCGCGACACGAGGAATAAGCGGATCGGGGTTTCGGAAAAGGGGTAGCGGGCTTGCTCCCGAGCAGCCTTTTTCGCCGAACCGATTATCCGCAGTGAGGGGCCTTCGTGCTTTTGGAGTTGCGGCTTGGCTTCGTTTCTTGGCCGCGCAAGAAAGGAAGGTCCAGCGGGACGCCCGCACCTAAATCAATGTGCCGCAGGCACTAAAAATAGTTTTTGGACTTAAGTTAAACCGAGAATCAAACCATGCAATGGCAAGGAATCGTTGAGTTTATCAGCGTAGCTGAAACGCAAAGCTTTACGCTGGCGGCGCAAAAGCTGGAGATGTCGGTGGCGCAGGTTAGCCGCCAAGTCAGCGCACTGGAGCAGCGCCTTGCCGCGCGTTTATTGCACCGCACCACGCGTAAAGTCAGCCTTACCGAGCAAGGCCAGCTCTATTATCAATATTGCCGCCCGCTACTCGATGGCCTGCACGAGGCCGAGCTGGCGCTGCTGCAAACACAAGATAAGCCAGTAGGTAAATTACGCATCACCGCGCCGGTTTACTATGGCGAAACCGTGGTGGCACCCATCTTGCACCAATACCTGATTGATTTTCCCCAGCTAAATGCTGAATTACTACTAGATAACCGCAAGGCCGATCTGGTGGCCGATCATATCGACTTAGCGATTCGGCTAGGGCCGATGGATGAATCGTCCCTAATGGTGACGCAGCTAGGCAGCCGTATTCACCATGTTTGCGCCTCACCGCAGTATTTAGATCAATACGGCACCCCGCATACGCTGGCCGAGCTAAAGCAACACCAGTGTTTGATTGGCGCGGTGAATATGTGGCGATTTAAGGAAGGCATGCAGCACCGCGAAATATCCGTTAACGGGCGCTTGCGCTGCAATAGCGGCAGCAGCCTAGTACAGGCGGCTTTAAAAGGATTGGGGCTGGTGCAATTGCCGGATTATTACGTCGATACTTATTTACAAAGCGGCCAACTGATTAGCGTGCTCGAGCCCTTTGCGCTCACAGACGGCATCTGGGCCATCGCGCCCCGCAGCCGCTTTATTCCGCCCAAAGTCAGCCGCTTTATTGAATACTTGAAAGCGGCTTTATTGGCGGAATAAATAAAAAAGTGGGGGAATGCAGGTGTTACACCATTCGTAGGGCGGGTGAAACCCGCGAGCAATGTTGGATAAATACGCGGGTTTCAGTCCATACGCGCTAAACAAGGTCAAAAAGATCTTTTTAGTGCCTTCGGCACGTTGATTTAGGTGCGGGCGTCCCGCTGGACCTTCCTTTCTTGCGCGGCCAAGAAACGAAGCCAAAGAAGGCCACCCCGACCAGCACGAAAGCCCCTCATCTGCGGACAATCGAGCGGCGGCTGCGGAACTCGCTTCGCTCAAACAGTCCTCGCCGAAACCCCGCCCGCTTGTTCCTCGCTTCGGCGTGCTTCAAGGGGATTTTTAAGCCCCATGCAGAGAGCGTGTCATTATTTTTTTTCGCTGCTTACTAGGACTAAAGAAAAATGGTTAGCACATATGGGGTTTCACGCCCTACATAAAAGCACAGCCTAGCCTCCCGCCCGCTTCACAACCCAGCCTCTAGGCTTTAAGAATTCCAGCACCACATCGCAATGGTCCCCTTGCACTTCGATCACGCCATCTTTGACTGTGCCACCTGATCCACACCGAGTTCGCAGCTGCTTAGCCAGCACGGCTAATTCATCGTCATCCAGCGGCACGCCTTTGATCAGCGTAACGCCCTTACCCTTGCGGCCCTTGGTTTCTCTGGAAACGCGCACCACACCATCACCCGCCGGGCGCGGCTGTTTTTTGCAAATGCAGGCGTCTTTGGGCTGGCTGCAATCTGGGCACATCGTGCCGTGTTCGGTGGAATAAACAAGGCTACCTAAAGCGTTTTTCATCATGATATTTTTTTAAGGGTAGAAACTGGACAGCGGCAGTCTAAGCCATTCCAGAATATTTTATGAAGAAAAAATGACTTATTTGCGTGTAAGGCGTTGACAAGCCGCCAGATGGATCGTATTATTCGGGCCTCTGTGGGGGGGTTACCCCAGCGGTCAACGGGTCCGGACTGTAAATCCGGCGGCTTAGCCTTCGAAGGTTCGAATCCTTCCCCCCCCACCAGAAACCAAAATCAACAGGCGCTCAGCCTGTTTTTTTTCGTCTGTATATCTCAGAATATTGATATTGCACGCAGGCACAGCGCCACTCCTAGCGCGGATGCTTACCCCATAGACGTCAAAAAAATTGTTTTTTTATTAGCAAACAGCAAAAAAACGTAATAACCACATTCTCCGCGTAGGGCTTTAAAATCCCATTGAAACACGCAAGCTCCGAACAAGCGGGGCGGGGTTTCGGCCAGGGAGCGAGGCAGCGAGCCAATCCCGCCCGCCGCCGACTCGCTTGTCCGCAGCGTAAGGGCCTTCGTGGTTTTGTGTTTGCGGTTTTGCTTCCTTTCTTGGCCGTTCAAGAAAGGGAGTCCCCTGCGGGGATACCGCACCAAAATCAACGTGCCGAAGGCACTCAAAAGGTCTTTTAAATTTAGTTGGCATCAAGCTCAACTCCTCAAGACCTGCCCCACGCCGCTCTTTCATTAATAAACTGATAGTAGCGCAGCAGCATAATCTGGCCGCGCTTATCCAAGAGCGGCACAGGCACAGGGCCAAAGGTGGCGGAGCGTCTTACGATCTGCAAGGCCGCCGCATCCAAGGCCGGGTTACCCGATGATTGCTCTAAAGTCAGCGATGCAATATTGCCATCGCCATTAAGCACCAGCCTAAACTGCAAAGTGCCAAACATCGAGCGGCCATATTCATCTTTAGGAAAATTCATTTGCCCGATTCGCTCTACCTTCTTGCGAATTTGCGGCTCCCAGATATTAAACAGCGCTTGTGTATCCACACTTTGCTGCGCGCGCGTTGCGCCGTTTTCCTGCTGATCTTCTTCTCTAGGCTTTAAATCAGCGTAACGAGTAATAAGCTCCGCAGGCTGTTTGCTTGGCTTGCCCGCCAATGCTTCACCCAAATCATCAATCACCACTTCTTTGCTAGGCACGGCTTTAGTCGCAACCTGGCTGGCTGGGCGTGCAGGCACCGAGTAATCTTTTTTCACCGGCACTTTAGGCGGCACTTTTGTCATTACCGGTGGCGGAGTAGGAATAGGCGTGGGTTCGGGCGTGGGCTTTGGGGCAGGAGCAGGCTTGGGCTGCAATTGCAGCTGAATCTCCTGGCTACCCGACTGCTTTGGCAATGCCTTCGGCGCGGCGGCGGGCAGCAACAAAAATAAGAGATGCACAAGGATAGAAGCCGCTAAGCCGTACCACAGCCAGGACGAATGTCTTTGAGAATCGTGTGATACGGCAATATTCATAGCGCTCGGATAGAAAACTGTGCGAGGCATTCTACATAAGGCACAGCCTGTATGGCAGTAAACTTCTTTCATTCGCCACGCGTGCTGCCATTAATACCTAAATGGCTTAAGTTTCAATTCATATTCATGGCTTCAAATACCGCTATCCAAATAGCGAATCAACCATCATGAAACCACTTCCCCTACTCTTACTGATCAGCACCCTGCTCTACAGCCTGTGCAGCTACTTTCAAAACGGCATCCCCGCTAGCTATTGGGATTGGCGGCATGAATTAGTGCTGCTGAGCGGCGTGCAACTGATGACCGTCATGTCTGCCGCCATGCTGCTAGCCACTCGCCCAGCTTGGCTGGAAAAAACACTAAGCGGCTTAGATAAAATGTACGGCCTACACAAGCAGCTGGGTATTGCAGCAGGCATTTTACTGGCAACGCACTGGCTGATTAAATTATCCCCCAAGCTAATCATAGCGATGGAATGGGCCGCCCCGCGCATCAAGCGCAGCGGTGGCATCAAAGACCCACTAGTCTCCTTTGCCAAAGATGTCGGTGAATGGGCTGCCTGGGCCGTGCTGGCGATGGTGATCTTAGCGCTGCTACGCGCCGTGCCTTACCGCTTTTGGCGCAAAGTGCATAAGCTCTTTGCCCCGCTATTTTTAATGGGCGCGTTTCACGGCCTGATCCTTATGCCAAGAACCATGTGGCTGACGCCTGTGGGTGCACTCCTGGCGGCGCTACTCATTAGCGGATCGATCTGTGCGATCTACTCACTACTCGGCAAAATTGGAAAAAGCCGCCAAGTGAATGGCCATATCAGCCAGATCACCCCATTGCCCGCCAATCAGCTAGAAGTGATTTGCCAAATGGATAGCAACTGGCCCAGCCACCAAGCTGGGCAATTTGCCCTAGTCAGCTTTAATCAAAGCGAAGGCGCTCACCCCTACACCATCGCCTCGGCCCCGCGCCAAAATGGCGAGCTGCGCTTTATCATCAAAGCGCTAGGCGATTACACCCGCACGCTGGCCCAAGATTTAAAAGTAGGAGGAAAAGTAAAAGTAGAAGGCCCTTACGGCTGCTTTGATGGCGAGGCCAATAGCCCACGCCAAGCATGGATTGCAGGCGGCATCGGCGTTACGCCTTTTTTAGCTTGGCTAGAAAGCCCGGATTTTAAAGGCCAGCAAATCGACTTTTACTACTGCGTAAAAAGCGCCAAAGACGCCGCCCGCTTGACAGAAATCCAAGCCGCCTGCCACGCCAAAAACCTGCGCCTGCACCTAATAGAAAGCGACACTGGCCAGCGCCTCAATATCGCCGTAATCAACGCCGAAACACTAGACGATATCTGGTACTGCGGCCCACAAAGCCTAGGCAAAGCCATCAGCCAACACCTCGCAAAAATGAGCAATCCACCGCGGTTTCACCACGAAGTATTTGCCATGCGCTAAGCTAAAAACCCGCTAGGGAAAAATATTAGCGGGTTTTACTGTAACAAAAACAATCTACAGAGCATATAAACGATTAATTAAATTATTTAAATATAAACAATAAAAAACATCAATACTTACAATTAAAAATCACCCTTATTTACAAATAAACCCTCAAAAACAAATAACTTTTATATTAATAAAAATAATGTGTCGTATATAAGTTATCCCTGTTTGTTATTACACAACTGACAATGTACTATCCATTGCCTGACTCGTAACTGGCTGAAATAACATAGTTAATCCTATATTTAGCTAGGTACATAGTAATGAAATAGTAATGTATTTAACTATTATTTCTTATCAACTGGATAGAGAGAAACCACATGAACTTTACTAAAAGCATCTTAGCAACGGCACTGTTTTTTGCCGCCTCAACATCGTTCGCGGCAGTAACGTCAACATTTGTTAATAGCGAAAAAATCAGCTACCAAAACCACGAACACGCACAGCCAGATACCGTTAAATATGATGGCACAACCGAGCTGGCATCGTTCAACTGGGGCCTGCACCACGCTGATGAAACTGCTCAAGTTTTAATCAAACGCAATGCAGGCGTAACCGGTGAAATCAGCATTCAAAACGGCTTTAACTTCACAGCCGTATCATCATCGACTGATGCTGCTGCTGCCCGGCTTAAAGTTGGCCAGACTCAAGACATCAAAAAAGGCCAATTTGCTTTGTTCCAAGGCACTTTCACTGACTTTAGCACTGCTGGCGACACACAAATCGGCAGCTGGTATGACTTCAGCGCCGACAACACCCACACCTTTAGTAACCTGGTAAAAGGTGCTGCTTACTACTACCTAATCAAAGGTAGTGTTGTAGGTACTGCAGGTGCTAATTACACTCTAAGCTCAGTAGCTGCCCCTGTTCCAGAACCAGAAACCTATGCACTGATGGGCATGGGCCTGATTGGTCTGTTAGCTGCACGCCGTCGCAAAGCTAGCCGCGCTTAAGCAAAATTTAAGCCATAAAAAAACGCCCTTTCCCGGGCGTTTTTTTATAACACACACAAACTAATCACCCCTGCCAAAAGCCACCCACAGCCAACAAACACGCTAACGCCGCACAATTGAGCACAATCGTCGCTACAAATACCCGCAAAAAAACCACCTTAGCCGACTTATGCCTAAGCACCCGCTGCGCCAACAAAGCCCCCCGCCAACCACCCAACACCCCCAGCAAATGCAAAGTGCGCTCCGGCGTGCGCCAGCGATTATTCCTAGCGGCGGATTTATCCAGCGCGTAGGCAATAAAAGCCACAGTGCTCATCAACAAATAACCGCCTGCAATCCACCACGGCAAATTGCCTAAAACCAATTCAAACAACAAAAAACCACAAAAAATAATAATAAAAAGTACCATAAGTTTCGTGAACATCCATTAAATTACAGCAAGTAAACAGGCTACTTATCGCTGAAGATATTGAATCATGATTAAGCCCTACTCTGTAAGCAATTAAGCTCCACTAACAAAGACAACACAAATAAGCGCCACTCCTGATTTACATTGATGCCTGACTCCGCCCCGCTGGTGCGGGGAACGCATGATATCGATCGGCACGATATAGCTGCCGACCGGTTCAGCCCCGCTGGTGCGGGGAACGCGTGATTGATTTACCAAGCGCACTACCTGACGACGGTTCAGCCCCGCTGGTGCGGGGAACGCGTGATTGATTTACCAAGCGCACTACCTGACGACGGTTCAGCCCCGCTGGTGCGGGGAACGCCAAGCCGAAACTCCTTTAAGGCGCTCGCCTGACGGTTCAGCCCCGCTGGTGCGGGGAACGCCATCCCCTCCCCTGACATAGCCAAATTACCTGCGGTTCAGCCCCGCTGGTGCGGGGAACGCTGGCGTATGAGTGCGCCACCTTGGGCTGGGCGCGGTTCAGCCCCGCTGATGCGGGGAACGCGATGATAGCCTGCCCATACATTCAAATTGGGCCGGTTCAGCCCCGCTGGTGCGGGGAACGCTATGCCGCCATTTAATTCCACAACGATGATATCGGTTCAGCCCCGCTGGTGCGGGGAACGCCGCTTCGTTGACACTAGCTTCGTTGACACTCGCGGTTCAGCCCCGCTGGTGCGGGGAACGCTCTACTTCAGCCACGGTTGATTTAGAAACAACCGGTTCAGCCCCGCTGGTGCGGGGAACGCGTTGGCCGTGCGGTGCTCTGGCTGGGGCGGGCCGGTTCAGCCCCGCTGGTGCGGGGAACGCGGTCAGGCCGACGCCGCTCGACGCCTCAGGCAAGGTTCAGCCCCGCTGGTGCGGGGAACGCTGAGTTTTTGCACTGGGTAGAAAATCCGACGCCGGTTCAGCCCCGCTGGTGCGGGGAACGCTCACCTGGGCCAGACGCATTTTCAGAAGCTGGCGGTTCAGCCCCGCTGGTGCGGGGAACGCAATTGAAGTTTTGGGTGTTTTAGAAGTTGATACGGTTCAGCCCCGCTGGTGCGGGGAACGCTGTTTATTTATGGGTATGTTGCCATATTTTTACGGTTCAGCCCCGCTGGTGCGGGGAACGCGTTGTTGACCCTGATTCTATCTGGGGTTTTGGCGGTTCAGCCCCGCTGGTGCGGGGAACGCAATTAATCTGGTTGTTGATTATGCCGATTACGCGGTTCAGCCCCGCTGGTGCGGGGAACGCCGAAAATATTGTTAAATCAGGTGTGTATTTACCGGTTCAGCCCCGCTGGTGCGGGGAACGCTTTGGACTGGGCAAACCGCATCAACATCGCGTCGGTTCAGCCCCGCTGGTGCGGGGAACGCGCTGCTGCAATGCTTGCCTCGCGTGGGCAGAACGGTTCAGCCCCGCTGGTGCGGGGAACGCCAGTTGGCGAATGTGTACCACCAATTGAAAGGCGGTTCAGCCCCGCTGGTGCGGGGAACGCTTAGGGCGCGGATGTTGTAGTTCTTGTTGTCGCGGTTCAGCCCCGCTGGTGCGGGGAACGCTGTTAAAAATGGAAAAATACGATCACACATGGCGGTTCAGCCCCGCTGGTGCGGGGAACGCATCCTCAACAACAGGCCGCATAACTAGCGAGTCGGTTCAGCCCCGCTGGTGCGGGGAACGCAGCTTCAATGGTGCCAGATTCGTTGATGCCAGCGGTTCAGCCCCGCTGGTGCGGGGAACGCGCCGGGGCCAGCGATGACAATTTGTTTCCAGCCGGTTCAGCCCCGCTGGTGCGGGGAACGCTTAAGCAGTCACGACTTGCTAGCGTGGATGGCCGGTTCAGCCCCGCTGGTGCGGGGAACGCATTATTGGCGTTTAATACCAAAAAATCACCGTCGGTTCAGCCCCGCTGGTGCGGGGAACGCACTAAAAATAAGTCATTGAACCATATGACTTATTTTCACTTCTAAAAACCTACCAAGCTTACACATAAATTGTAAGCTAAATTGTTTTGTTAAAGAGCCTCATTGATTAGCTTTCTTTTTGCTCTACGGGTAAAAATGAAACTAACTTTGCCCCATCCAATTCCACAGGAATACGGCGGTTTTTACCTAGGGTTTCAAAATCGAATCCTGCTTCATTATTCGTTCGCCAGGCCATAACTGCATTACCGTCCTCTATTCCTGCAGCAACCTGGCTCCAGATTGATTCCCTGACTTTTTTAGAATAATTGCCGACATAAACACCAGCCCGAATTTCTAATAACCAGATCGCCATCCGCCCGCGCAAACGCGGCGGGGCGTTTTCAAGCACGATGACCAGCATCACCCATACTCTCTTCATTTGGAATGGCAGGCAGAACCGCTTCTTCGTGCGCTTCAGGCTTTTCTAACTCTCCAGCGGCCAGAATTTCTTCAATATCCGGAATAATACGTTCCAGCAATTTGCTTTGCCGAAACACATCCCGCAGGCGGATTCGCACTTCCCGCTCTGGATTTGCACAAGGCTTAGACGCCACGCTAAAGGCCACTGGCACGACCGTTTCAAATTTATAAACGTCCGCAATATCGTAAACAAAACTCAACGGTTTACCGGTATGGATAAAGCCAATTGCAGGGGCATAACCTGCTGCCAGCACAGCGGCTTCAGTCACTCCGTATAAGCAAGATGTTGCCGCGGACAAACAGCGATTAGGGATATCAGCCGCATCCCAGTCTTTTTGATCGTAATTACGCGAACGCCATTGCACACCATATTGCTTAGCCAATAGCTGATAAGTAGCCCGCACCCTAGCCCCCTCAATACCGCGTAATTGCTCAACTGAACGGCGCTGCGGCGGCTCTTCCCCAAAACGACGGCGATACATTTCACGTACTACTTTTAAACGCGCATCGTCATCAAGGGCGAGCTTTGCCTGATAAAGCAAGCGATCTGCCCGCGCCCCGCCCGGCTGGCCCGCAGAATAAAGCCGCACACCGGCTTCCCCCACCCATACCAATAAAGTGCCAACCATCGCAGCTAATTTGCAAGCGGCATGCGACACCCGCACGCCTGGCTCCAGCATCAGACAAACCACACCACCAATAGGGATATGCTTACGCACACCTGTGCTATCAACCACAACAAAAGCGCCATCAATCACATCCAGCTGGCATTTTTCAATAAACAGCACCGAAAGGCGCTCTTTGATGGGGATGGGTTTTAGCTTGGGAAGCAGATCACTCATAGCATGCGTTTCACCAGTAATAAACCACAACCAAAGCCTTGGGAGTGGCCCAAACCTGCTTGAGATTTATTTGAAATGCCTGATAGCAAAGCATGGCTTAATCTTTCTGAATTACTGACTTTGGCCTGCCCCCGATAATCTACCGTTGAAAACTGAATTTCACGCCCTTTGGTATGCAATTTATACTGGCGATAGGCATCAATCTGCACTGACTCCATATCAATCTGTAAGCCCCAGTTCGCCGCCCGATTAGCCAACCATGCTAAAGCCGCTTTTTCAACCGCCTCTGCAGATTGAGCAACAGATTGCTCTTTATGCAAATGCTTAGCGTGCATCAACACATCATGGCGCTTACCACGCTGGCCTTTTTGTGCGGCAACTGAAACCGTTGGATTGGCTCGTAAATCAAAATGCACCCATTCGCCTTCTTCTAAAAGAGGAGCATATGGTTTGCTTTGCACTTTAACTTCTGAATGCCAGGCCACAGGCTCACGCTGGGACACGATGTAATACAGCAAACTACGCGTCGTAGCTTGCTGCTCACGCACTTCTGCCCGAAACACAAAATCCCGTTGAGTATTCGCCTCACTTGGAAACAGCTTCCACATCAACTGATGATCACGATAAGCATCTCCAGCCCCTATTGCTTCTGAAAGCTCACCATCTGCCAATGCCTTATGCCCAATACTGATGCGTGAAAAATAGCTCATGAGCCTACTCCCGACATAAAAACCAACTCTTGGCGCGGAGCAAATTGCCAGCGTGCTCTGGATAAAGGCTGATCGCTCCGTGTTTGCGTCAACGTGGCGTCCATGCCGCTATCCATGCCCTGCTCCCAAAAATATCTGGGGCTGCGATCCAAGCGAAGTGCACGTGAAACGGCCAGCATTTCAGGTAATAAGGCTTGCTGATCACGGCTATCCAGCGCCATTTTTAGGCTTTCAAACTCCGCCACAATCGCCGCCAAAGGCAAAGCGAGCGGGCAGGATTTGCGCCCCAAATAAAGCTGAAATATCGGCTTATCTAGAGCACCAGCAAGCTGTTGCAAGCTAAACGGTGCATCGTTTAAGGCGTCAACGGCAACCATATACAAACCATCAGTGCGGTATTCACGGCTGGTAAGAATCGTGCTCAGTTTGTCTTTATCCGCCATTTCCTGCTTGCGCGTTCGATAGGTGATTTTCTTGGAAATAGCAGGCGATTGAACGGTGTGATAATCACGTAAGGGCGTACCCGAAGCGATTAACTTCACGCCAAAGCGATAGCCGTTTATTAAGGCTTGCTGCCCTGCTTCATCACTGCGTGGAATGCCCAAAGCCGCAGCCAATAGCCCAAGCAAGGCCGAGCGCGAAGGATAAACGGCGGAATGCCGCAATTCCCCCACGGCAATTTCGCCAAAGCTTGCCATGGCTCCATAAAGGCGAAAAACCAAATATTGGCTCATCGCCTTACTCCACAGAGAAACGCACTAATTCTTGCAAGCTACCTGTCCCTGCAATGACATTAAACTCACTGCGTTCTGCCGCGCATGGGCCGTAAACCTTATCCATATTGTCCCGAACCTGAACCAGTGCCTGAGTTGCGTCTGTTGCATAGCTATCGCCATTCACCGCATTTAAAAAGGCGAGGGACAATGAGCGTGGCTGGCGATCACCTTTTTCCACCAAGGCGTAATGTGCATAAGCACGGCTGGCAAAGCTATTTTGCTTACCAGACGGGCCGACGGTTAATGCCGCTTCAATCAGTGCTTTAATGGATTGCTGAGTCAGTGCTTCATTGCCCGCTAAATTTCTTTTTAGTAACTCGCGATCAATGCAGATGTATTGGTAAAACACCGCCGAAGCAAAGCCCAGCTCGCCAATATGAGCAGCACCAGAATCATCCTGATTTAAATCATCCACAGCGGTAAAGTAATCGTCTTCTATCACCGAAGCATGCACGCCTAATGCATGGGCCACTTGCACTGCCGCTTCACCGTTGTATTGTGTTTTACCTGCCAGCATGCGCCCAAACATGGCGATATCAACGGCTTGCTGGGCTTGCAATAAGGTGGCTAATTCTTCTTCCGTTGCGGCGCGTTTTTCAGCGATTAACACAGCTACCAATTGATTAAGCTGCAATAGCTCGGTTTGGGATATATGTACTAATTGCTCGATTTCTAATGGCTTGTCTTTCTTCACCGCACCATAAACCGCCGCAATTTTACTTGCCCAATCACTGGCATTTTTTTCGCTAATCCCTGCTGCAATCATCGGCTTGTAAACATGCTCCTGCCCCAATAGCTTGGTGCGCACACCGATTTTTTCTGCCAGTTGCTCGTTAAAAACATCCGAAGTACGCCAAGCGCGTTTCAGGCTTTGTGAAGACACACGTAAACGCTCAACACCGCCCATTTTTGCGGTTTTAGGTCGCCCCTGATCATCACGATTCAGATTAGCTGGCGGATAGGAAATCAGAGTGTGCAATTGGATAAAACGATTCATTTGAGTCTTCCTTATCAAGCGTTTTTAGTCAACGATGCGGTGTAGTAATCTGTGGCCCAGCGTAACTTCAGTCTTTTAGCTGGCTCTACGTTTTCTCTTTGTTCATGGCACCAATCAAACAGGCTTTGGGCCAAATCAATCACATCCAATTTATTACCGAGCAAATCAACAGCCCTTCTTAGCTGACGATAAAAATCATCGGGATCTCGGCTGGTTTGCAATTGCTGAAAGCGCATTTCACTCATGGCAGGACGATCAGCCTTTTTGCTGCCTAAACTGGCCGCAAATTTATGCGCAAAATCATCCTGATCCACATGGCTTAAAATGCCCGCCACCAAAGCTAAATCCAGTAATTGCTGAGGTTTGGGTTTATCTGAAGCAAACAAAGCTAAAGCCAAATGGTGAAGGGAGGCCTGCAATAACACATCTTCCGGCGTTTGGCAGCGGCGCAATTTAGCCCGCTCGCCCCTGCCCTGGTGATTAAACTGGGGCAAAGGCGGATCACCTTTTTCCCTTGCCTGCAAGGAACGCCACCAAAGCCTCAGCGTTTTCTTTTGCTCGTCACTCAGTTGCAGTCGCATGATTTTCCTTTTGGTAAGTGTTCACAATGTCCCACAGTTTTTTCATAGGCTTGGCCAGCCTTAACCATTTGCTTAAATCGGCTTTCGCCTTAATTACGCGCTGCATATCCATCTCTTCAATTGGCACATCCAGCACCCACTGCTCAAATAACCGTTCGCAAAGTTTCTTTAAAGTCAGCAGCCATTTGCAATAAAGCGGGGCAAGTAATTCTTCATCGGATAAATCCGGCATAGCCGCCAAAATATCCAGCAGAGCATAAAAACCTGCCTCACTTTGCTGCCAAAAATCCAGCTCTATCATGGGTTCTCTGGCGGAAGCATTTCGGGCCTGCTTCACCTGCTCACTAAGCTGTTTGGCTGCCTCTGTGGCCACATCAAGTAAAGCACTAACAACATTGCCAAACTGACGTTCGTCACCTGCGATATCAAACAAAGGAAGTGCTGTGTCGTACCAGCATTTGGCTTTCATATTGTCCATTTCAAAACCAAAACACCAAAGACGAGGCGGCGCACTCAAGCGTAATCGCCGACCTTTATAACGGCTGTAATCCTGCACCACACCAGCAGGCTTAGAAGCATCGTCAGCACTCGCCAGCGTTAAACTCAGCCACTGACGGTAAGTACTGCTACCCCGTTTGCCTTTCACCGGATTAGGTGGTTTTTCATTTTTTGCATCAAAACTGTAAGGCGTCAGAGGGTGCTGCCATGCGCCCGCATAATTAGTGCCATAATTACGGGTGCGATACTGGCTGATCAATATTTCATGGTGTTCACCGCAAATTTCACACGGCCCCACATTAGTGTTCTGCTTATCCAAACGAATCCGCCTGGGCATCGACCAATAGGCTTGCAGATAATGGACGTCTTCTGGTGTGGTTGGATTGCCCTGCTTACTATCCCTTGTTGGGGTCATCCAAGGCAGTGAACTGGCAAGCGGCATTTCCTGCGCGGCTTCGCTGGGCAAACTACTGGTGGGGATTACATTTAACCAAAGCTTTTGCCACAGGCTGGCATTAGGTTCTTGCGGCAGCAGCAAAGTGGTAAGTGGCCCACCGCCGCGCAAAGATACGCGGTGCCCAACCCCTCCACTGGGTGCATTGATTTGTAAAGTCAGCAAAGCCTGTGCCGCACAGCCTTCACACAAGCCAGCCCATTGTGATGTTTTGTTAAAAAAGAGATTAGAATCTGAGCCTAAATCAATCAGCAGATTCTCTATTCCTATCGGCTTTACATCGGCCAGCTGGTCCCAATCCTGCATAAAAGCAGCATCATCAGAGAGCACTTCAAACGCACCTAAAAGTGGCTGAAATGCCTGCATTAGCTCGTCTAAAGTGGGCGGCTGCGTATATAAGACATGCCAGGTATTTATATCAGCAGGCGGCATGGCCTGTTGCAAAAGACCGATAAGAAACTGATATAGCGCTCCGCGAAAATCAGCACGGGGGGAGACAATATCAATCCTGTCTGTCATCAAAATATCGTAAACCGATCCTTTGCTAACGCTGCCATCCTGTAGCCTGAATGACAGCCAGGCATTACTTTGATCCAGTAGATTCATAAGTCTTCCCCTTTAAAAAATTTACAAGCTCTGCCCTTCTCACATCAACAAACCCAAGTGCTGGCTATAGCGCACTGAAATCACTTTTCCACCCTTATCTTGCACCTCGCCGATTAGCTCTCCCTGCTCAGCAATCAGCGGCAGTAACACGGCGTATTTATCAGGCGCATGAGCGGACAAAGCGTCTAAATCAGCGGCAAAGCGCTGCTTCCATTGAGGGGAAAGATGGCTTAATTTTTTGCTGTCCACCCGCAGTGCCGACATTTCCCATGGAAAATCGGTTTCGCTGCTGTAGAGCGGCTGCAATCCTTCTACAGCTACACACAGCAAATACACCGTTTGAGTTTCATCGCCTAAACGGGTGGGGACATTGCGCTCTTCCGCCCAGCGCTCACTGCTTTGGCGGCAATAGCCTTTGGGCAAATCCAGTGCGTTGAACTTAGCCATGCTAATTTCACTTTTAGCAACGCCCATGCATTCCAGAGTCGCTTTTTCCAATGCTTCTGGAATCTGTGCTTCTTCGCTATACACCGCTTCCACCAATTGCCTAACGGCCCCTGGCTCAGCCATTTCGCCAGGCGACACGATGCAGCCCGCTTGCAGCAAGGCTTGTTGCGTCAGCCAAAGCTGACCAGTATTCGGATAGACAAACTGCCCTTTAGGAAATACGGCAGCGTACCAATTTGCCTCTGGCTTCTGGCTAGGCTCTGGCCCATAGATATAAAGTACAGGTGGCTCACGGCCCTCGCTACCCTGCGGATTTAAATCGCCATTGACTTTGCGTACATGGCGCTGTAAACGGCCTGCCCTTTGGATTAATAAATCAGTAGGTGCTAAATCAGAAATCATATTGGAGACGTCTATATCTAAAGACTCTTGTAAAACCTGAGTCCCTATTAAGACTTGCCCACAGCGCTGCTCAGCCGTCGATTTTTTGCCGAAGATATCCAAAACGCTATTTTCAATATCCAGCCTATGCCCCATGGCAAAGCGGCTATGAAATAAATGCAAATGCCCTTTATCTACAATCGTTTCTAATGCAGAAAAAGCTCGGCGGGCATCTTCAACCGTGTTTCTGATCCAGCACACACACTCGCCACTACTGGCTTTGGCAGCAATCAGGGCGATCACAGAGGCTTCATCATTTAAAAACTGCACCTTAACGCGGCGTTTTACTTCCTGACGTGTGTCACAGGGCTGGGTATGGGCAGTTTGATGAATATGACTAATCAAGGGGTAAGGTAAATGGCTAAGCAACTCAATAGCCGGTAATTTAAGGCCACGCCGATAGGCATTCGCCAGCCCTTCCCGCATCGTTGACGGCAATGTAGCCGACAATAAAATGACCGATGCACCTTGCCTTGCTTGATTTTCTAGCAAGCGGCACAGCAGGGTATAAACGTAATCATCGTAAGCATGAATTTCATCACCAATCAGTACCTTATTAGCCAAACCCAGCTGACGAAGAGATTGGTGCCGTACCGGCAAGATCGCCAGCAGCGCCTGATCAATCGACCCCACGCCCACATCGGCCAAGAGTGCTTTTTTACTGCTATCTGCAAGCCAGGCATTACAGACCATTGATGCGGTACTTTCATCCAGGCTATAAGCAACATCTTTGGGGGAAACGGATTGGCGAAACGCATCAATTAAATGCCGTGATGCGTGAGCAAGTACAACAGATGGCCGCTCTCCTTTTTGATAAAAAGAGCGATAAACCTCCCCAACCCGTTTATACATCTGGTTTGCTGTTGCCATGGTTGGCAAAGCAAAATATAGCCCGTCACCCAAACCAGCCGCCATCAACCTGTGCGCTAGGATCAGTGCCGCCTCTGTTTTCCCAGCCCCCGTAACGTCTTCCAGCATAAAAAGCTGCGGCCCTGTGGCCAAAGGCACGGTGGCGGCATACTGTTGTAGCGGGGTTAATTGAGGCTGCTTTAGGCTAGGAAATACAGCTTGAATGGCTTCATTCTGCACATAAGGCTGAAGCTGTTTTTCTATCGTTCCAGATGCGACTAAGGCATGGGCTGCTGCAGGCAAAGCAGTCATCCGCCAATATTCTTCAAGCGAGCCAGCCCGATCGTGATAGGGGAAAAAATCCTGATTAGATCCCAGCCAATCCGCCTGAACCATCAGGCCAGCAAGTGCCCAGCTAGCCTCTTTAAGTATTTCTTCCTGAGTTGAATTGAACGCTGGGAGTGAAGAGGCTAATAAAAATCCTGCAACATCCAATATAAATGCCAGCGCAGCATCCATATCTTCAGCGCAAAAATAATCATCCGCCGCGCCAAATGGCAAGTCATCCACGGGAGGATGACCATGATGACCACAAACAATTTTAAAGAAAATATCCCAGCTATCACTTGCGGCATCCTGCAAAACAGACTCGGGCACTCTGTCGCGCAATACATCCAGCCATAGCAGTAAACCCAGCGTATCGTGCCGATGGTCGTAGCGCTTGGATTGAACTATTGGGACTAAATCTGGTGAGTGATGATCAAACAAACACTGGAAAGCGCGGGCAAACTTTCCTAAATCATGTAACGCAGCAAAAAAAACTAGGGCGTCATGCAGCTGACCCACAGACCACCCCAGCTTACTTGCTAAATTATTCAGCCAAGTTTTCCGCTGCGCCAATAAGCAATCCATCAGCGCCGCTACATCCAGAGCATGATAAGGCAGCAGATGCCAGGCTGAGCCGCTGCCATGAGGCTTCGCCTTTCCCCAATAACGCCAATACGATGCTTTCGTTTGTGACATTTTTCCTGACATATAATTTATATTATACGAAAGTAAACAATAGAAAATTAATACAATTAACTGACTAAAATATAAAAATATTTTTTATTAAGTAAGCTAGTTAAGCAAAAGAATGGAAAGAAGCATGTGCATACCAGAATTTTCAGCACACGGCTCTGGATGGAGAGATGACATTTGTAAGGGGAATACACGCAAAAATGGCGCTGCTTTTAAGCAGCGCCATTTCAATTCAATTGCGGGTAAATCAGCTGCGGCATGTCCGCCATGGCACGGCGGGGCTGCCGGTCCATGCTTGGCCTTCGGGGATGGTTTCGCCTTTTACTACCAGCGTCAGCGGGCCGAGCCGGGCGCCGTTGCCAACAACGGCGTCGTACAGAATGGTGCTGCGCGGGCCGACGTTTACGCCAGAGCCGATTTCTACCCGGCCGATTTTCATGATGCGGTCTTCAAACAAATGGGTTTGCGGGCCGGACCATGCGTGCATCACCGTATCGTCGCCAATGCTGACGCAATCAAATTCGGTGATGTCGGTGGTATCCATAAATACCCCGCTGCCAATCTTACAACCCATGCAGCGAAATGCCATGGGTAGCCATGGGGTGCCGCGTAAGAAGTTAAAGAAATTGGGCACGGCGATGGATTCGTAAAGGCTGGTTAGCGCTTCGCTGCGCCATACAAAGGAGGTCCACATCGGTGCAGAATGCGGACGGTAGCGGCCTATCATTAGCCATTTCAGTACCAGAATAAACACAAATGAGCCCACACCGTATAAAACCCCGGCCATCATCAACGCCCAGAATACGCCGTGAAAATCTTCACGCTCGGCAAAGGGCATGACTTTTAATACGGTGAGATAGCCTACGGTAATGATCACCGCCAGCGGCATTACGGTGCGCAGCGCTTCAACAAAGCCGCGGGCTAAACGACGCGCCAGGCTTGGGCGGAAGGTCAGACTGTCGGCAAAGCCGCTGACTTGTTCGCGGGCAGGCAGAGATAGCGCCGGGCTGCCCAGCCATGTCTGGCCGGATCGCATACGATCATTTGCCGGGGCGCGTGATTGCACGCCAATCAGTACATCGTCGGGGATGATGCTGCCATCGGGCACGTAAGCGCCATTGCCCACAAAGCTGCGATTGCCCACCACGGTGGCACGCAACGTCATCCAGCCTCTATCAATTTCTTCGTCCCCTAGCATGACGGCATCGGCAATAAAGCTGTCTTCACCCAAGGTGAGCAAATCAGGCACCACGCCAATGGCGTTAGAGATCTCGGTGCCGCGCCCTACTTTTGCCCCTAGGAGGCGATACCACCAGCCTGCATAAACCGAGGCATAAAGGCCGTGCAGAATATTCAGGCTGGATTCCTGAATTTGATTCGTCAGCCAGCGGCGGTAATACATTGCGCCAAACACAGGCCAGCTGCCTAGTGGATTACGCGGTAGCAGTAGCCAGCGCACGGCGGCGGAGCCAAGCAGTGTCAAAATAATTAACACCGCACTGGCGGGCAATGCCAGCATCAAATAAAACATAAAGGCTTCGGGCAGCGCTACGCCTTGCTCGGTGAGATCAAACCAATGCGCATCCAGCCAATCAATCAGCAAAAAGCTGGGGAATACCGGCACAAAAAACAAAATGGCCACCAAGGCTGATCCGCCTGCGTAGGCCAGGCCATTTAAGCCGCGCAAAAAAGAATGACGTACCGGACGAGCAGGCACATCGGGCACAGAATCGGTGCTAAGCCTTGCAGGCGAGCCATTCCATACTTCGGCAGCGGCAATTTTTTGCCCACGGGATAAGGCAGATAAGCCTTCTAAACGTCCTAAATCTGCAACATGAGTATCCGATTGCAATACGGTGTAAGAGCCAATATAAGCATCCTTGCCGATCGAAATCGGCCCTACTTCCCAATGATCAGCATCAACTCTAAAGTTTTCAAAATTAACCGAGGCACCAATACTGGCTCCGTCACCAATGCTGAGCAAATCGTAAGCACGCACACTAATCGCCGACAGCGAGACATTTTTACCCACGCTTGCGCCCAAAGCACGCAAATATAAGGATTGCAAAGGCGAGCCGGTTAAGAAATACAGCGGCGTAATATCGCTCAAGCGATCAGCCAGCCACCAACGGAAATACATCAGCCCATATAGGCGATAGCGCCCTGCTTTTAGCCGCCCCAAAATCAGCCACTTACCAGTAATGGCAATGGCAAAGCTAAATAAAAGGCTGCCTAAATAAACCAAAATGGATACGCCCACCGCCAGCCCTAAGCTATCCCCCTCTTCCCCCGTCATAAAGTGATAGGTAAAAAATGGGGCCAGCCATAGCAACATACGCAAGCCAATTAAAAATGGCAGGGTAGCCAGCTGTGCACTACCGCAAAGCAAACGACGTAAGAAAGGTACTTTGCGAATCGGCTCTATTTCTACTTGCTCAGGCTGGCTGTGCGCCAAGGCATCCAAGCGAGTAGCAATCACTTGTAAGGTGCGGCTTTGGTAAATCTCTTGCACCGTCATACCGGCATAAGCCGGATTACGCCGCAAAATAGAGACTAATCGAGCCGCCAGTAAGGAGTGCCCACCTAGCTCGCCAAAAAAATCATCAACCAAACGTAAGGCTTGGCCGGGGAACAGGGTGCAGAGTGCGGCAAATAAGGCTTTTTCTGCATCGCTGACAGGCTCATCGCTTTCCATATTTTTACCCGTAGGCACGATCAGCTCGCGGGTTTTTAGAGTTTTTCTATCAATTTTTCCTGACGTTAGCCTTGGTAATTCGCTCATAAATTCAAAGCGGGCAGGGATCATATAGGGAGGCAGGCTGCGTTTTAGCTCGTTTTTTAAAGCCGCCGCATCACTGGTTTCTGCCACCACAAAGGCCACCAGCTGATCAATGCCTGCTAGCTCGCGCAGCAAAACGGCTGCCGTGCCCACGCCTGCAATCTGGCAAAGCGAGGCTTCAATTTCGCCCAGCTCTACCCGAAAGCCGCGCACTTTAACTTGATCATCGGTGCGGCCCAGGCATTGAACCTGGCCTGCTTCATCGATACGAGCCAAATCGCCAGTGCGGTATAAGCGAATTTCATGCGGGAATTCTTCGAGATTTGAAAAGGGATTATCAAAGAATTTTTCAGCCGTTAAATCAGGCCGGCCCAAATAACCATCCGCCACACCGGGGCCAATAATACATAGCTCACCGGTTTCACCTTGCGGCAACAAGCAGCCATCTTCACTGCGCACTAAAAGGCCGTAATTGGGGAGCGGCTTGCCAATGGTGACTGGCTCGCCACGGCGTAATTGGGCCAGGCTGGCCGACACCGTGCATTCGGTTGGGCCGTAAGTATTAAACACCTGCCGCTCTGGGGTGGCCCAGCGCTCGACCAGTGATTCCGGGCACATTTCGCCACCCAGATTAATAATCCGTAAGCTGGGCACTTCTTGGCTAAACAGCGCCAGCAGCGTGGGCACGGCGTGCAGCACGGTGACTTTTTCTTGATTTAATATCGCAGGCAAAGCATCTGGGTCGCCCGTCAGGATTTTAGGTGCTAGCCAAAGGGAAGCGCCTACTAAATAGCTGATCCAGATTTCTTCAAACGACATATCAAAGGCCACCGAGAAGCCCTGATACACCTTGTCATCCTGACGCACACCCAACACTGAGTTTTCGCTGCGCAAGAAATGGCAAATACTGCCCTGCCTAATCGGCACGCCCTTGGGCTTGCCGGTTGATCCAGACGTGTAAATCACATAGGCCGGATGGCTAGGGAGTAAGCCCTGACGGCGGAGCAAATCGCCCGCAAGCGGCACAGATAATTGCGCACTACTCAATACCGGCACACCCACACCAGCCAAATCGCCATCGCCCACCAAGAGCAGCGCAGCCGCATCTTCAAGGCAAACCTGCATGCGATCAACGGGCGTATCAGCCTCAAATGGCAGCCAAGCCGCGCCTGCCTTGGCAATCGCCGCCTGCATAATCAAAAGCGCAGCACCACGCGGCAGGCACAGGCCAACAATTTGCCCCGCTTTTACGCCAAACTGAATTAAATGATGCGCAGCCAGATCGGCGCGACGGTTAAGCTCGCTATAGCTCAGCACCTCTGATTGCCAATAAATAGCCGGATGATCAGGAATACGCTGCGCCGTGCTTTCCAGCAAATCAGCCAAGGTTTCTGCACGCAACAGTTCAGGAAGAAAGGGACCGCGAAGAATCATATCAGTGGCTAAAGCATCAAAAGAGATCTGAATTCTAGCGAAGTATTGCCTCAATCATGTTTATATATTTCATAAAATGACAATTAAATAAAAACATATAGAAAGCTTGAAGAGATATCGCTGACGGCGATAGTCAAGCATCTCTATTACAAATGCTTCCCCGCCTCTCTGCGGCTGAGTGGCGATAATTGATCGCCCATTTCGGCCAAGAACACACGAATGGCGGCAGGGTCGTGCCACGCATATTCCCTCAATGCCCAGCCTATGGCTTTCCTAATAAAAAACTCACTCTCGGGCGCAAGCTGCTTGGCGTAGTTTTGTAAGCGGGTAAGGTCGGTTTCGCTCTTCCAACCTAGCTGATGCAGCATGGCAATGCGTCTGATCCAGAAATCGGGGTGGAGCAGCGCGGCGTCCATTTGGCTTTGCTGGGCTTTGTCTGCTTTTGCAATCGCGCCGATTACTTTCACCAAGCCATCTACGGTTTCCCACCAAGATTTCTGCTGAACTAGGCTGAGTAAGCCGGGGATGTCTGCACCTGTTAAAACTTTGACATGCCTTGCCAGCAAATCGATGGCGATATATTGGTATTCGCGCTGCGGTAAATTCCACAGGCCTTGTGCCTCTGCGATTAAAGCCTCGGCACTGCTTGGCTGTAGCGCTTTAATAAAAGGCATCGTCGCGGCACGCCGCGCGGGGGCGGCCACGCCTAGAAATTCAAACTGATCGCGCTGATAGGCACGCATGGCAATCGCCGCAGAATCATCAGCAATGGCTTGCATGGCGCTACGGATATGCTCTTGAAAGGAAGTCATTTGGCCTCTTAAATTATTTTTCAGATCTGGTTTATATGCTTGCAAAATCCCCCTCAATCCCCCTTTTACAAAGGGGGAAGCTACAGCACTGAAGTGCCACCTAAAATAGTATTAGATACTTATGCCCCTAGTCCCCTTTTTTCAAAAAGGGGGATGAAATCAATATTATTTGTTCTAGGGTCCGGTTTTACCCCCCCTTGAAAAAGGGGGGTAAGGGGGGATTTGTCTTTCAACCACATCAAAAATCACCTGCATAACTTCGTCTATTTCTTGTAAAACCTGTCTGTTATCAAATCTCAATACCAATAAGCCCATTGCCGCCAGCACCTGATCTCTTTCCTTATCATTGAGCTGATGCACCGCTTCAAAGTGCTGAGATCCATCCAGCTCAATCACTAGACTGGCTGCTGCAGAGTAAAAATCCACAATAAAACCCGCCAAAGGCTTCTGCCGATAAAACTGCATACCCCAAACCTGTTTGTGGCGTAGCCTTGACCAAAGCAATTGTTCTGCATCAGTCATATGCTTGCGCAGCTCTTGGGAAAAAGGTTTCAGACCTGATTTGTATGGTTGCAAAATCCCCCCTAGCCCCCCTTTGAAAAAGGGGG
Organism: Janthinobacterium sp. B9-8; assembly: GCF_000969645.2. Lineage (NCBI taxonomy): Bacteria > Pseudomonadati > Pseudomonadota > Betaproteobacteria > Burkholderiales > Oxalobacteraceae > Janthinobacterium > Janthinobacterium sp. B9-8. The sequence continues at coordinate 157,463 of NZ_CP014222.1, read as the reverse complement.
GCAAGGGGGGATTTGCCTTTCAACTGCAATTCTAAGCCCCTCCAAAAGATATCATTAAGCTTCATCACCAAGGCAGGCTAGCCCTTTATAATCACCCTACCGCTCATCCTCCGCCCCCTTCTGGAATACTATGAATCTTCGCCCCCTAAATCTGTTTGAGATGCCATTAGCTGGGCCGCATATGATCGAGGCCAGCGCGGGGACGGGGAAGACTTGGACGATTACGGGTTTATATACAAGGCTGGTGATTGAGCACGGCTTAAAAGTGCCAGAGATTCTGGTGGTGACCTTTACCGAAGCAGCCACCGCCGAGCTGCGCGATCGCATCCGTGGGCGGCTCGCCGAGGTGTTGGAATCTTTCGAGGGGGAAGAGGCGCTTGATCCGTTTTGTGAGCAGCTGCTCATTCAACACGCAGACCGGCGAACCGAGGTGATGCGCCGTTTGCAGCGCGCCATTGCCAGTCTGGACGAGGCGGCGATTCATACCATTCACGCTTTTTGCCAGCGGGTGCTCATCCAATCCGCCTTTGAAAGCGGCGCTGATTTTGGTATGGAGATTCTCAGCGATACCGGCCCGGTGCTGGATGAAATTGCCGCAGATTTTTGGCGCGAGCAGGTCTACCCCGCCGACGCGATTTACACCGAATACCTACTTAAAAGCAAAGCCAGCCCAGAGGAATGGCTGCGGGTGGTCTACGGCCATTTAGGCCAGCCACTACTGCATACCGTGGAGCTGGGAGTCGCTGCCGATACTGCAGAATTAAGCGCCGCCCTGCCTGCTGCTTTTGAAAACTACCGCCAGCTTTGGAACGAGCATTCAGCAGTCATTAAGGAAATGTTGCTGGGGCTGTCTGCCAGCAAGGCCTTAAAGCAAACCAGCTATAAGCCAGAGCAATTAGAAAAAATCTTTTTGCTGATCGATGACCATATCGCGGGCAATGGTGGCTGGCAGGATATCGACAGCAAGGAGCTGGTGAAGCTCAGCAGCAGTAAGCTCATCAGCGGCACCGCCAAGGGCAAAACGCCGCCCGAGCATGGTTTCTTTGAGGCAGTGGAATTACTGGCCAGCTTAATTAATGATCTGAGCACAGCTTGCGAATTGCGGCAAAAACAAGGCTTGGCCGAGCTGCGCCGCCGCTGCGATATCGAGCTACCCGAGCGCCTAGCCCGCCGTCAGCAATTATCCTTTAACGATCTTTTGCTGCGCGTGTGGCAAGGCCTGACTGCGGAAGGCGGCGAGCGCTTAGCCATAGCCATGCGCCGCCGCTACAAGGCCGCGCTGATTGATGAGTTTCAGGATACCGACGGCATTCAGTACGATATTTTCTCGCGCGTGTTTGCGGATGGCAGCACGCCGCTGTTTTTGGTGGGGGACCCAAAGCAGGCGATTTATAGCTTTCGCGGCGCGGATATTCACGCCTATCACCAAGCCGAAGCCTTGGTGGATGCCAAAGAAAGCTTGGATACCAATCAGCGCTCGGTGCCCGCTTTAGTGACCGCCGTAAATACCCTGTTTGAGCGGCCTAGCGAGGCTTTTGTTGATCCGCATGTCAGCTTTAGCGCCGTTAAAGCGGCGAGTAAACCTCGGCCAGAATTGATTGTTGATGGCGAGAATGAGGCGCCTGCTGATGATGAAGGAAAGAGCGCCCCTTTTCGCTTCCAATTTTTGCCTGAGCCCGAAGGCGTCTCAGAAAAAGGCGTGCAAATCAGCTGGCCTAAAGAAACCGCCAATCATCTGGCCGCCCAAATCACCGCACAAGAGATTGAAAGGCTGCTGCGTTTGGCTGGGGAAGGCAAAGCCAAGCTGGCGGGGGCAGATAAAGAGCGGCCACTCTCGGGCGGCGATATGGCCGTGCTGGTGCCTGATCGTTTTCGGGCGAAAGCCATGCAGGATGCGCTCACCCAGCTGGGCGTGCCGAGCGTGCTGCGGGTAAGAGATAGCGTTTGGGAGTCGCAAGAGGCTGTCGAGCTTTATACCGTGCTGGCTGCCATTAGCGAGCCAGCCAAGCAAGGGCTGGTGCGTGCCGCGCTGATTAGCACCCTGCTAGGCAACAATGCCGCCACCCTGCTGCGCCTAGAAATCAACGGCTGGGACCAGATTGCGGACGCCTTTGCCCACTGGAAAAAACTCTGGCAAACGCAGGGTTTAATCCCGATGTTTAGAGAGTGGCTGGAATACCAGGGGTTGGATGGGCGCAATGTGGCGCAGCGCTTACTTTCTTTGAGCGATGGCGAGCGGCGGCTAACTAATCTATTACAGCTAGCCGAGCTATTGCAAGCGCACAAAGCCACCGGCCTAGAGCAACACTTGGCATGGTTTAGCCGCCAGAATAAAAACGCAGGCGATGAAGCCTTATTGCGCCTAGAAAGCGATGAAGACCGCGTGCGCATCGTTACCCTGCACGCCAGCAAGGGCCTTGAATATCCCATCGTGTTCTGCCCGTTTTTATGGGATGGCCGCCTGCTGGGCAAGCACACCGAGGCGGTGCGCTATCATCAAAACGACAAAGCATGGCTGGATTTAGGCAGCGATGATTTTGATGAGCATAAAGACAGCGCCAAACGGGAAGCCTTTGAAGAAAAGCTGCGCCTACTTTACGTGGGCCTGACCCGAGCGAGGAATCGCTGCTATATCGCGTGGGGCAATATCGGCCTGAAAGATGGCCGAGGCTATGCAATTAGCGACGGCCTATCGCAATCGGCCATGGCTTGGCTGCTGCACCCACTCGCTGGGGAGCATGGTGATGTATTGGAAGCGCAAAAAGAACATCTAAAAGCTTACGATCATGAGACCCTGCTGGGTGAAATTACGGCGATGTGTGAGCAACAGCCAGAAGTCTTTGCCCTACACGATGCGCCTAGCGCTAGCGGGCCCGGCCTTAAAACGGCCCCTTCCGAGCCACTTGTGTTTAAGCCCTACCTTGGAAAAAAGCTCTATCCCACATGGCGGGTTGCCAGCTTTTCTGGCATGACCGCGCACAATCATTCCGAAGGGCCAGATAGAGATAGCGCCAGCAATGCGCCGGAAGCCGATTCATCCGCAGCCCCCGGCAGATCCATATTCAGCTTTCCGGAAAGAGAGGCCGCCGCCACCGTGGCCGGTACTTGTCTACACGCTATTTTAGAAGAATGGGATTGGCAAGATGCAGATACGCTACTCGCCACCACCGCCAAAGCCCTAGAGCACCACGGTATTCCAGAGCATTGGCTAGATGTGGTCAGCCAGATGGTGCAAGACACCGTTTCTGCGCGGCTCGATGGCAAGGCGCTGACCTTAGCCAGCATCCCGCCCACAGCCCGCGTGGCAGAAATGGAATTCACCTATAGCGTAAGCCACTGCCAGCCCGAGCGCCTGATTGCCGCGCTGCAACATCCATCGCTGCCTATCGAGTTTCGCGCAGCCGCCAGCACGCTGGATTTCTTCCATATCAACGGCTTTTTAAGAGGCTTTATCGATCTGGTGTTTGAATACGAAAACGCCTTCTACGTGCTCGATTACAAAAGCAATTGGCTAGGCAATAACGTGGCCGACTACGCCCCCGCTAAACTCATCCCCGCCATGGCTCAGCACCACTATTATCTGCAATACCTGATCTATTCAGCGGCAGTGCGCCGCTTCCTGCGCCAGCGCTTGCCTAGCTTTACTGACGATCAATTCGGCGGCGTGTACTACCTGTTTATGCGCGGGCTGGGCAAACAAGACGGACAAAACGGCGTGTACTTCAGCAGACCAAGCATGGAATTGCTGGATGATATTGAAGTAGCTTTGATGGGGGTGGCGGCAAAAACCTAAGATCGTCGCCACAGAGAACACAGAGTTTAAAAGCAGAGCGCGGAGCAATAAATGCCAACATCATTATTTGAAAGTATTGTTTTATGGAAAAATGTAAATGAAACTACAGCAATAAAATATTGCTGCCTGAAAGATATTTCACTTAATAAATTCGCAGTCCAAAGTGCTGACTTTTTTCATTTACCAGTTGATGAAAACCAACTAAAAAAATCAGAAAAACAGTTTATAGAGCTATTTATCGAAACAAACCCCTTAAATCGTTGCGATTGGTTTTTCACTCTAAATGAAGCAGTCAATCAATTTGATAATGATTTTTCTTAAAACTCTTAAAAGTTATAGACGCAGAGTGTGCAACGACGCTTTATCTTGCCTACCCTACAATATTTTATGAACTCACTTATCGCTCATAACAAAACCCAAATCTTTAACCAAGGAGAAAAGGGAGAACTCGGAGGGGCACTGAGAAAAAATAAGGAATTAGCTGATTAGCAAAATACTTCAGTTAGCCTTGATAGAGAGCTAAACCTTGAACCACAGAGTAAAACGAGAACACAGAGGCCACAGAGAAATCCATAGAATTTATCGTTTTCTCTGTGAAACTCTGTGTCCTCTGTGCTCTCTGTGGTTCAAGATTTAACAATCTCAAACAAAACAAAATACTTAATAAAAAGACCCCATGATTTCATTCAACCGCCCTATCGTGATGCTGGATTTTGAAACCACCGGCATCAGCCATTCCGACCGCATCACCGAAGTGGCTGCGCTGCGGATTGTTGACGGGCAGATTACTGATCGCTTTGTATCCTTAGTGAATTGCGGTGTGCGTATTCCCTACTTTATTACCCAGCTCACCGGCATCAGCCAGGCAATGGTGAACAAGGCACCGCCTGCCAGCGAGGTGGTTCCGGCGCTGATCGAATTTATCGGCAGCGATGCGCTGTCGGCGCACAACGCCAGCTTTGACGCGAAGTTTCTATTGGCCGAAAGCCAGCGCATTAATCTATTACCGCAATACCAAGGATTACATTGCACGCTTAAACTATCCCGCCGTTTATTCCCCGGCATGAGCAACTACAAACTCGCAACCTTGGCGGCAAGCTTAGGCATACGCTTTCAAGGCACCGCCCACAGAGCCGAAGCCGATGCAGAAGTCTCGGCGTATTTGCTGATCCATATTGCCAAACACTTAGCAAAAACCTGCCAAATGCAGCAGATTGATTTGGACCTGCTGGATAAAATCAGCAAAACCGTCGCCGCAAAAGTGCCAGATTTACTCAACAAACAACTTGGGTATGCAAAATGAGCTAAATCTTGAACCACAGAGTAAAAGGAGGACACAGAGGCCCACAGAGAAAACCAACTCTTTTGGGGTTTCTCTGTGAAACTCTGTGCTCTCGGTGTTCTCTGTGGTTCAAGGTTTAGCGCTCTACCCTTTAAATTGATAGTCATTAGGGTGGGCAAGCTGCCGACGCATCGCCATTCGCCGCGTGGGCACAATAAAACCGTGTGCCCACTCTACATTTTTTTTAGGCGTTTCGCTTTAAGAGCCCCCCATGCCAGACTTTGCCTTTGAATTAAGCCGTAGTTTTGAACGCCTTTGCGGGCCGCAATCGGATGAGCTGAAAGCCACCCTCGCCAAGCTTTGCGCGGCGCTGGCGGCGGGGCATAGTTGTATTAAAACTGCGCCGCTCAGCAGCCCCTTAATCGGCAAGCCGGGTGAGTTTAAGCCGCTTACTCAGGACAAAGACCGGCTCTATCTCACCCGCTATTGGTGGTATGAATCGCAGCTGGCCAAGCGCCTGCGCCAATTGGCAGGGGAAAAATGTGATGTGGATCTGGCCAAGTTAGCCACGCTGCTAAATGAGCTATTTCCTGCATCCAGCATTCAGCCAGATTTGCAAAAAGTAGCAGCAGCGGCAGCGGTGATGCAAAAGCTGACGGTGATTTCCGGCGGGCCCGGCACGGGTAAAACCACCACCGTGCTGCGTATTCTGGCCGCTTTGCAAATCATGGAAGGCAACACGCTGAGCATTAAAATGGCAGCGCCCACTGGTAAGGCGGCAGCCAGAATGAGTGAATCGGTGCGGGAAAGAAAATCTAGCCTAGCGGTCACGCCCGAAACGCTGGCTGTCATCCCCGAAACCGCTTCAACTCTGCACCGCTTACTGGGGCCGCGACCCGATGGCAGTTTCAAGCACCATGCTGCTAATCCGCTAGCGCTGGATGTGCTGGTGGTCGATGAAGCTTCGATGATCGACTTGGCCTTGATGGCGCAACTGGTAGAAGCCCTGCCCGCGCATGCCCGGCTGATTTTGCTGGGAGACAAAGATCAGCTGGATGCAGTGGATGCCGGTGCGGTATTTGCCGAACTGTGTAGCTTAAAATCGCCCAGCGCCGATTTTATTCAGGCGCTCAAAACGGCTACTGGGGTGGAAATTGCAAGCAGCAAAGCCCCAGCTAGCAGCGTGGGTAATGCCGTGATGAATTTAGAACACAGCCACCGCTTTGCCGCAGGCGGCGGTATTGGCAAGCTAGCGAATTTGGTGAATTCGGGCGACGCCAAGGGCGCATTGGCGCTCTTGCAGCCGGATGATTTATTTGCCGAGACAGAAACAGAGCTCGGCTGGCAGCCCAATAGCAAAACACTGCTCACCCGCTGCGATCAAGGCTACGCGGCTTACTGGCAGGCCGTACTGGCTGGCGATGTGGACGCGGCTTTTATCGCCTTCGATACCTTCCGCGTGCTGACGGCCTTACGCGAAGGCCATGCGGGAGTGATGGGGGTGAATCAGCAGTTAGAAGCGCACTGGCAGGCTAAAAATTTCATCCCCGAAAACAGCCTCTGGTACGCAGGCCGTCCTGTGTTAATCACCCAAAATGATTATGGCGTGCAGCTGTATAACGGCGATATCGGCCTGACTTTTATTGAAAACGGCGCACCCCGCGTGGCTTTTAAAGGCGAGGGCAACACCCTGCGCTGGTTCAGCCCCGCCCGCCTGCCCGCCCACGAAACCGCACTGGCCTTAACGGTGCACAAAAGCCAAGGCTCGGAATTTGACGAAGTGATTTTATTACTCCCCGATCAGTCGCACGAACTGCTCAGCCGCAGCCTGATCTACACCGGCCTCACCCGTGCCAAGAAAAAAGTAGAGATTTGGGGAAGTAATGACGTGCTGAGCAAAGCTATTGCTAAGCAATCTATTCGGCAGAGTGGGCTGGCGGCGGCGTTGAGGTAGAGTAGATTTGTGAGGCAGTGAAACAAACCCAAATCTTGAACCACGGAGATACGGAAAACACAGGGTTACACGAAAAAAACAGGTTCTGAATTAAGGCGCTTGAATAGGTTTTAAATATTTTCAAACCCAGCGAACTAGATTTTTATCACTGTCCGTGGCACGGGGCTTTAAAGCTCCCCTTGAAACACGCCGGAGTGAGGAACAAGCGGGGCGGGGTTTCGGCAAGGGAGCGAGGCAGCGAGCCAATCCCGCCCGCCGCCGACTCGATTGTCCACAGCGCAGGAGCCTTCGTGTTTCGTGGGGTGGCCTTCTTTCGCTTCCTTTCTTGGCCACACAAGAAAGGAAGGTCCCGCGGGACGCCCGCACCTAAATCAACGTGCCGAAGGCACTAAAAAAGTCTTTTTGACTTTGCCCCTCCTTACAATCTCTTACCCCGGCATTCCATCCACAAAGCACAGCAACTCACCCGGCTGCATTTTGGTCCATGTTTCATTGTCAGTTAGCGGCTGGGTAGCAATAACGGCGACCCGGTCATTTTGTGTGGTGACTTGCGAAAAATCGACACTCACATCGGTGTCATTCAAATGCGCCAGCGTAAATGGCGCTTTGCGTACCAAATAGTGCAGATCGGTGCTGCAATGGGCAAATAAGGCTCTGCCATCAGAAAGTAAAAAATTAAATGTGCCAACCGCCATCAGGGGCTTTGCCAACTCTGCCAAAGCTTGTTTCAAAACCAGCAAAGGTGGGCAGCTGTCAAAACGCTGACTTAGCTCGGATAAAATCCAGCAAAACGCGTGCTCGCTATCGGTGCTGCCTACGGGCAGAAAACGGCTACCGGCTAGATCTGGCCGCTCCGGCAAATTGCCATTATGCACAAAAATCCAGTAACGCCCCCACAGCTCACGGCGAAACGGGTGAGTATTAGCTAGGCTGATCTGCCCCTGCGTGGCTTTGCGGATATGGGCAATCACATTGGTCGATTTAATCGGGTAGGCGCGTACCAGATCAGCAATCGGCGAGCTGGCCGAAGGCAGATAATCCAGAAACATCCGGCAGCCATCGCCTTCAAAAAAAGCAATTCCCCAGCCATCTGCATGATGGTCAGTCAAGCCACCACGGCGGCGAAAGCCTTCGAAAGAAAACATAATATCGGTCGGCACATTGCAATTCATACCGAGTAGTTGGCACATAGGGCGATCCTTACTAGTACATTGCCGAGGAAGTTACCCCCTCAAAAAAACCTCAAACCTGTAGACACAGAGATCAGCGAGAGCACAGATCTTTTTGCCGTGAGGGGGTTTTCTAGCCTCTTAAAACAAAAAACGCCCAAGCGGGCGTTTTTCAAGGACAGATGTAAAACTTAATCTATCGTGCTTGAGCCCGCGCCATGGCTAAAGCCACAATCTACCATCACCACTTCACCGGTCATACCGGATGACAGCGAGGATAAAAGGAAGGCAGTTACATTGCCCACTTCTTCTTGCGTCACATTGCGCTTCATTGGTGTGCCTTCGGCCGCTTTTTTCAGCAGTGTGCTGAAATTAGCAATACCGGCAGCAGCCAGTGTTTTGATCGGGCCAGCAGAAACCGCATTCACACGAATAGCGCGATCCGGGCCAAGTGCAGCGGCCATATAACGGACATTGGCTTCCAGCGATGCCTTAGCCAAACCCATTACATTGTAGTTAGGAATCGCACGCTCTGCGCCAAGGTAAGTCATGGTGACAAGAGACGCGCCTTCGCTCAGCATTGGGCGGGCGGCTTTGGCCAGCGCCGCAAAGCTGTAAGAGCTGATGTCATGCGCAATCTGGAATGATTCGCGCGTTACGGCATCAAGGTAATCACCTTTCAGGGCTTCGCGTGGAGCAAAACCAATCGAGTGAACCAAGCCATCGAGCTTATCCCAGTGCTTGCCAAGCTCTACAAATACTTCGGCAATCTGCTCATCACTTGCTACATCACAGGGCAGAACCAAATCAGTATCGAAATCTTTCGCCAGATCGATAACGCGCTGGCGTAAGTTTTCACTTACATAAGTGAAGGCCAAGATTGCACCTTCACGTTTGGCAGCCTGAGCAATGCCGTAGGCAATAGAGCGGTCTGATAAAAGACCTGTGATCAAGATTTTTTTGCCGGCGAGAAAGCCCATACAAACACCTTTAATATATGTAATTAAGACATAGAGGGCGGATTATAAACGAATCCGCGCCTAGATACGCCAAACTTGTCAATGACAACGATCAATACCCTCTCTCCCTGCTCATCAGCGCCTTATAAACTTGCCTTAAGCAGAAAGAAAAAAGCTTGCTTATACCGCATAGGGTAAATCAAGAATTTCGAGTTTAGGCCCGTCTACCGCGCCCAGATGTAAACCTAGCTCTAAGCTGGCAATTTGGGCAACCACGAGGATTTCCCAGCGGCCTTGATCTGCGGGAGCGGCTAGCATTACCTTACCACTCGCTTGGCCATTCATTTCACTGCTAAATACTTCCTGCCCTGCTTCGGCATGCTCAGTTGCAATACTGGCACGATACATGCGGCGCTTAAGCTTACCCAGATATTGGGTACGCGCCACAATCTCCTGGCCCGGATAGCAGCCTTTGGTAAAGCTCACGCCACCAATCAGCTCCATATTGGCCATTTGCGCGACAAAAGCATCGCTAGTTGCTGAGGTAATCCATGGGCTGCCTGCACGAATATCGCTTAAACGCCAAAGTGATTCAGCCACTGGCAATACACCGCTTGCAGCTAATTGTTGCCAAAGTGCCAAAGCCGCATCGCTTGCAATCGCTAATTGGTAACGTTTGCCCGGCAATGCAATCACCGTGCAGTGCTCTTTATGTAGCGTTGCAAAATCACCTTCTGGTAAATCGCCCAACACTGCTGATAATTTTTCAGCGGCTAAAGGGCCTGCCACGCCGAGTAAAAGCAAATCGCTACTGACATCCCGTGCCTTCGTTTTAGAGCGCATCACAAACATAGAAAGGCGCTTTTGGATCGCCTCTTGCAGCTCAGCAGCAATTTGCAAGCAGTAATCATCACCGCGGCGAAACACCAGAAAGCTAGCCAGCATCCGGCCCTTGGGCGTGGAATAGCTGGAGTACTGCGCCGCATTTTCACCCAAAGCGCGAATATCGCTAGAAAGCTGGCCTTGTAAAAAAGGCTCGGTTTCTTCCCCGCTAAAGGCAATGATGCCAAAACCAGCAAGCGGGCTCATTACAGTGGCGGTGGCTAATGCTTGCATCTCGCTCGTGCCATCACCCAGTTCGCCCTGCGCCAAAAGATCTGTCCAAGCCATGATGTGCCCTGCTGTCTACTAGTAAAACGCCCATTATAATGACTTTCAGGATTAGCAAGGGAATCAGCTCAGCTTCACAGGCCGCCAAGCTCAAGCAAATAAAGCAAGAAATCATACGATTTATAGCTAGCCCAGTGCTTTTTCAAAGCAAATGGCCGCCAAAATACATAAAAAAATACGGCCACTGCATTCAAAGCAGCTGGCCGTATTGAGTCGAGCACTTAGGCTAAGTGCTCGCAAACACCTCGTGCATGGCGTGAGTGCGTCTGGTACCCCCCCATCCATGCACGTTTCTGTGTTATCAAAAAAGCGTCATTTACAGCGGTGTTTCAATCATTTCAGCGGGGCTAGGTAGTGCTCCCCCTCTGGCTGCACTGCCTGAGCTTAAAGTAGGGCTCGTTAAATTGCCGCCTATTCTAATTTGATTAGAAATCACCAACACACCCGCTTTCAAACGAGCCGAAACCGCGCCGTTTAAAGTGCTGCCACCCGTTTGCACCGAGCCCTGAGCGTTAAATTTACCTGCTTCCAGCACCATGCTTTGCAGCTGTACAGAGCGATCGCGCATCACCATCTTGCCCTTTAAGGTATCAAAGCGCGTTTGCCCGCCACGGCCCGCAGGTGTTTCGCCGGCGCGTAACTGGGCAACTAAATCCAAATTATGTACAGCGCCTTCTCGTACTAAGAAATGAGCATCAATTTCTGGATGAGCAAATAATTTTAAGTAGTCTGCTGCGCGATAATTAAACTGCGCCTCTGCATCCATGCGGCCAGAAACAAACGTTGCAGGGCTGAAGATTTTGCTCAGTGGCTCGGTATGAACCCCTTTAGCGACCAGCTGCCCTTGTAAATTCCATTCGTTTTGCTTAGTCAGCTGGGCCTTGCCACTTAAAACCCCGCCATATGATTCACCGCGAATATCATCGATCACCAAACCCTCTGGTGAGCCTTCGCCGCTCATATATAACCTTTCAAAAACGATGGGGTAGCCTAGCGGCAACTCCCAGCTCGTTGCTTGCACGGTTAGCCCCACATTATCGCCCTTGGGCTTAAGATGAACTTCAATATGCCCCTGCTTATCCGCCAGCTGCAAATCGGCCATTGCACCATTTTGGGCAAATTTCATTACCCCATCGATCGGCCCCAGCTCACCCTGATCCAGAATCACACTGGCCTTTGTCAGCAAGACATCGCCCAAAGTGATGCGATCTTGCTCAAGAGCCGCAAAGCGCTTTGGTAAGGAAAAAGCCAAGGCAGGACTTAAATGCACCCCCTCAACTTCAACATTTTTTAAGCTTTTGCCATACTTAAATAGATTAGAAAAGTTTAAAGGAATGCGAATTTGTTCGATTTTTCCTGCGCCTTCATCAATTTTTATGCCATTTAGGGCAAAAAAAGGCAAAGGTTGGTAGGTAAATTCGATGTTTTCTAGCTGAACTTTCGCCTGTAATAGCGTTGAAAGACGTTTTTCCAGCTGAGGTTTGTAGCTATTTAGCGGCAAGATCAGCGGCAGACTTACAATTAATACAAAGAATAAAAGCAAACAAAACAACAGTGTTCTTGTTTTTTTCATCATAACGTCTCGAATAATTCATACTTTGTGTTGACAGAAAGAGGATCGGATTCTACCATACGGGCCTTCATCGATTCCCTGATAGCTCAGTTGGTAGAGCGACGGACTGTTAATCCGCAGGTCCCTGGTTCGAGTCCAGGTCGGGGAGCCAAGCAATCTTACGATACTAGGCTTCGATGATAAAGTAGGTAGTAGTTGTTATTCCCTGATAGCTCAGTTGGTAGAGCGACGGACTGTTAATCCGCAGGTCCCTGGTTCGAGTCCAGGTCGGGGAGCCAATTTTTAAAGGTGCTGCTGAAAAGCAGCTTCTTTTTTCTGGGGGAATGCAATAGCGCCCCAGTCATAAAAAACCAAGTTTTATTCCCTGATAGCTCAGTTGGTAGAGCGACGGACTGTTAATCCGCAGGTCCCTGGTTCGAGTCCAGGTCGGGGAGCCAAATATTTAAAGGTGCTGCTGAAAAGCAGCTTCTTTTTTCTGAGGGAATGCACTAGCGCCTCAGTTAAAAACACCAAGTTTATTCCCTGATAGCTCAGTTGGTAGAGCGACGGACTGTTAATCCGCAGGTCCCTGGTTCGAGTCCAGGTCGGGGAGCCAGTTAAAAAAACCACAGCCTTGGCTGTGGTTTTTTTACGTCTATTTTTCGTCAGCCGTGATATTTTAAGCTTTCCCTATTTTCAAATATCACGCTCATGAACCTAAACGAATTCACTGGTCTGCAATTACTGCAAGCCATGGCCGATGGCAAACTCCCTGCGCCTTCCATTACTCAGACGATGCCCATGAGCATGGTGCATATCAGCGAAGGCTCGGTACGCTTTACAGCCCAAGCCGATGAGCGACATTTGAATCCTATGGGGGGTGTACACGGTGGCTTTGCCGCCACCGTACTTGATTCTGTTACCGCCTGCGCCGTACACAGCATGCTGGAGGCAGGGGCCAGCTACGCCACAGTCGATTTAAATGTAAAAATGGTCAAAGCCATTCCTAAAAACACCGAACTAGTGGCCGAAGGCAAGATTTTGCATATTTCCAAGGGTATTGGTGTTTCGGAAGGATCGATCAAATCAGCCGATGGCACCCTACTAGCCCATGCCACGGCCACCTGCGTGATTCGACGCTAACCAATCTATCGGCTCAATGGCAAATAACCATCAAAGCGCGTGCTTTCCCCGCCAAATACAAAATCAGGCTTCACCCCAGCCATCAGCGGTGCAATGCGGGGGCGCTTAACAATCACGCGTTTTTTGGCGATTTGCCTTGCGGGCTGCAGCAGCTCGTTGGCATCCGGATCATCGCCAATCACGGTTTGAAACGCGGCCATTTCTTTTTTAGATTTGGCGCGTTTTGTTGGATCTGGAAACATCGGGTCTAAAAACACTACATCAAATTCGGGCGCGGCCAGCGGAGGGTTAAATAAATAGGTAAACGCCTGCCCTGCCAGCAATTTAGCCAGCTCCTGATGCCCATCGCCAAACACTAAACGCATTCTGCCCACGATCTTGCCAATAGCAGCATCGGCCTGTGCGCGGCGCAAGCCATCTAGTAGCAGGGCCACGGCCACAGGTGAGCGCTCGATCAGCGTGACTTCGCAGCCTAAAGAAGCCAAAACAAAAGCATCCCGGCCAAGACCCGCTGTGGCATCGAGGATCCTAGGTACATACTCGCCTTTAATCCCCACCGCTTTGGCCACCGGCTGGCCACGGCCTCCGCCAAATTGCCGGCGATGCGCGGCGGCTCCGCCTACAAAATCGACTGCAACCGTGCCTTTTTCGCCGAGCGTCACCAGCTCTAGCCGCTCATTTTGCCAGCAAAGATAATGGGCAGCGCCCGCTGGCAACTCGCTCCAAAGCGGCAAGCCCAAAGCAGCGACTTCCTCACATATTTCAGGGCTAGCCCCTGCTTGCAACAGGCCGATCATACCCAGCCCCTCATCATAAACACGGGTCTGTATTGATACTGCGGTCTACGCGCAGCGGGGTCTTGTCGATAAAACAAACTCAGTTGTTGATACACGTCGGGATAACTCTCACGCAATAAATGGGGGGCAGCGAAGAACGTTTCGCTACACACAGCCAGACATTCTGCCGGATTTTCTGCCGCATAGAGATCAATTGTGCCAGTTTCACCCATCGCGGCCTGCCGGCTGATGGCCTGAAACGCCTTAGAAAAGACTTTTTTCCAGCGTGCATAGTTCATGCCCTGATGCAGCGGCGGGCAGCCATTGGCGCTGCCGGAACGCATATCCAGCTTATGTGCCATTTCGTGTATCACCACATTGCTGCTGGGGTGATAAGGCGCTTCAATCACATCCATCATCGATAGCAAAACTGCTCCCTGATGCCGCGCCTGCCCGGATAAAACACGCATTTCCTGATGCACAAGGCCGATTGCATCGGTATACAGATCACGGCTGATAAAGCGCCCCGGATACAGCACCACCTCCTGCCAATCATCATAAGCATCAAAGCCCAGATTAAGAATAGGCAGCGTGGCCTGCACCGCAATCAATAGGCGCAGCTCATCATCGATCTCTAAGCCATGCACTGGCGTGATGGTCTTGGTATGCAAAAACCATGCGGCATGATCCTTCAGCAGGGCCAGATCAGCCTCATTTAAGCCACGCAATAAAGGCAAGAGCAGCATCTTTTGCCACAGCACATCTTGCACGGGCTGGCTGGCCAGATAACGCCGCCGAGTACGCTGGCGCAAAAAATTAAACATAGGGCAGATCCAGCAAAGGGCATATTCAATGAGATGGGCATGGTTTTATGCAAATCAAGCGGCTTACTCTTTTGAAAAAAACTTGAATCCACAAACAGAAGAGATAAGCACACTCAGTAAACAAGCTTTAATTACTTGTGTACTCGGTAGCCTCTTTTTGCTCTGTATCTACAGCTCTTTTGTCGCTTTTACTCAGTACCAAAGTTCATCGGCTGTTTCTTATTTAGCAATGGTAAACTCTCAGCCCCGACCAAACTGACCATATTCTTATGACGCTAAAAGGGACTTCCCTGCTATTTGGCTTGGGCGCAGCATGTTTACTGGCTGCCAATTACCGAAGTAGCCCAACGGAAACACGCTTTACGCTGGCTAAGCCTGCACATACTGCCGCCAGCAACCCACAAATGGAGATGCAACGCTTACGTGCGCCCGTGCCTGCTGCGCATAGCGCCAGCATCATTGCATTGACTAATGGTGAGCGTATCGCCTTTTGGTTTGGCGGCAGCCGTGAAGGCGCCACAGACGTCAGCGTTTGGGCTTCGCGCTATCAGAACGGCCAGTGGATCAAGCCTTGGATTGTGGCAACGCCAGCACAAAGCTCCAAAGATCAGCTGCGCTATATTAAAAAAGTAGGCAACCCGGTGCCCGTGCTTGATAGTCAGGGCCGCTTGCAGCTGTTTTATGTGTCGGTATCAATGGGGGGCTGGGCCACCAGTACGCTCAATCGTATGGTCTCGACCGATGACGGCCACAGCTGGGGCCCTGCCAGCAAAATCATCACCAGCCCCTTCTTTAATTTATCCACACTGGTTCGCACCCATGCTGTTCAGCTGGAAGATGGTGGGTTCTTGCTGCCTGCATACCACGAGCTGGCCCGCAAATTTGGCGAGCTGCTGCAATTTGATAAAGACGGCAAGCTGGTCCGCAAAATCCGCATGAATGCCGAAGGTGAAAACCTGCAGCCGGGTGTTATCGCCTACAGCGCCACCGATGCCTTTGCCCTGCTCAGAAATAGCGGACCGTCCCGCCAGTTGCTATTGCAGCAAACGCATGATGGGGGCGCCAGCTGGACACCCATTCAAAATCTGAATGTAAAAAACCCCGATTCAGCGATTGCGGTAGAACGTATGCCGGACGGCAGGCTGATTATGGCGCATAACCCACGCACAGATGGCCGTAGCGAATTAGCGCTCAGCGTATCTAAAGACGGTAAGAATTGGGAAAAAATAAAAGTGATCGAAGATACCCGAGGCATGGAATTTTCCTACCCCACTCTACTGGTGAACGACGAAATCATGGATCTGGTCTACACATGGGAGCGCTCTGAAATCCGCCATGTGCGCTTTAACCGTGCTTGGCTAGATGGAGCAAAACCATGATTGCATCGCTCACAGGCTTACTACTTTGGGGCACAACAGGCGCAGCGCTGGCCCGCTCGGGCTGGAAGAAAAACCGCTTCTTAGTGGCTATTGGCGCACTCATTATCCTAAGCTCGCCATGGCTATTGGGCCTGCTGAGTTTCCCTAGCCTGGCAACAGCAGGCTTGGCCTGCGGCTTACTCTTTAAGCAAAAACTACGCCCTGCCTTGGCAGGCTGGCTACTTATCAGCGGCACGGCACTGTATTCATCGGCCTTAGGGGTTTGGGCCTTTGATATCTATGCATTGGGCTATGCACCACAAGTGTTGCTGATCTGGTGCGCCATTTCGCTAGCCCTCGCTTGGCAACAAGACCATAAAGCTTTAGCACTCGCATGGCTGCTCGCCCTAGCGCTGTTTCCGCTTGGCGTATTAGAAAGCGTCAATCTTTGGGATGCCATGCTAGACCCAATGGCGATGATTACAGGGGCTGTTGCTTTATTGCGTTGTTTGAAGAGATAAGGAAAAGGGGCCCAAGGCCCCTATAAACATCCTCAAGCTACGCCCCGCCTTACATCCCAGCTTCAACCAGCATTTCACGCGTTAGCAAGAACACAAAGCCATCGCCGCTCTCGGTTTCCAACCAAACAAACGGCAACTCTGGAAAGCTAGCCTCCAACTCGTCGCGGTTGTGGCCAATTTCTACCACCAGCACGCCCAGCGGGTTCAGGAAGCGAGTTGCTTCTTCTAAAATACGGCGGGTAATATCCAAGCCATCTTCGCCACTACCCAAAGCCATTTCCGGCTCGTGCAGATATTCTGGCGGTAGCTCTTCTACCGAATGCGCGTCTACATACGGTGGATTAGAAATAATCAGATCGTATAGCTCGCCTTCAACCGCGCTAAATAAATCCGAATCCATCAAATCAATTCGTTCGCCTAGGCTGTATTCCAGCACATTGATTTCTGCCACATCCAGCGCATCAGGCGATAAATCAAGCGCATCAATCGCCGCATCCGGGAAGGCATCGGCCATCACAATCGCAAGGCACCCCGAACCGGTACAAAGGTCCATAGCGCGGTGAATCAGCTCTGGGTATTCAATCCACGGTGTTAAGCCGCCCTCACGAATAATCTCGGCAATAAACGAGCGCGGCACAATGGTGCGCTCATCCACATAAAATTTATACTCGCCCAGCCACGCTTCCTTAGTTAAGTAAGCAGCCGGTTTGCGGGTTTCTACGCGCTCTTTTAACACCGCCAAGACTTGTGTTAATTCTTCTGGCAGTAATTTTGCGTCGTACATGGGCTCTAAACGATCTAATGGCAATTTTAACGTCGCCAAAATGAGATACGCCGCTTCATCCCAAGCGTTATCAGTGCCGTGACCATAAAAAAGCTCGGCGGCATTAAAACGACTCACCGCAAAGCGATGTAAGTCTCGAAGCGTTGATAAATGTTGTGAGGCGTGATCAAACATGGCTGTTTCTCATCAAGTTTTATATGCCGCTAGTTTAACCGATTGGCGGGCTGGCGACCTGCCCCGCGTTTTTCCAGTTGTCAGCTAGGGTATGCAGAGAGGCGGGCTTCGTGTAAATTGGAACGTTGTTCTTATTTTTCGGAAAGAAACACGCATGACATTCGCATCGCTCGGGCTGGCTCCGGAAGTGCTCAAGGCAGTCGCCGAGCAAGGTTATGAACATCCGACGCTGATTCAAGCGCAGGCCATCCCTGTCATTCTGTCCGGACGTGACGTTCTCGGTGCAGCACAAACAGGCACCGGTAAAACAGCTGCGTTTACTTTACCGATTCTCACTAAGATCGCAAAGCACGCAAACACCAGCGCGTCCCCTGCTCGCCACCCCATCCGTGTATTGATTCTTACACCGACTCGCGAGCTAGCCGATCAGGTTTCTGAAAGCGTCACCACCTATAGCAAGCACATGCCACTACGTAGTCATGTGGTATTTGGTGGCATGGATATTAAGGCGCAAATCCCTAAGCTGCGAGAAGGCGTTGAAATCCTTGTCGCAACGCCTGGGCGTTTGCTGGACCATATTCAGCAAAAGACGGTTAATTTATCCCAAGTCGAAATCTTGATTTTAGATGAAGCCGATCGCATGCTCGATATGGGTTTTATCCTCGATATTCGCAAGATTTTTGAGCTGTGTACCAGCCGCAAGCAAACATTGCTGTTTTCTGCGACCTTTGCGCCAGAAATCAAAAAGCTAGCCGAAGACTTTATGCACGACCCGGAAGTCATCGAAGTGGCGCGTCAGAATTCAGCCAATGAATCGGTCAAGCAAGAGCTGCACCCGGTAGAAAACAGCCGCAAAAAAGCCCTCGTTGCCCATCTGATCCGCACGCACAATATGAGCCAAGTGATCGTATTTTGCCGCACCAAGATTGGCGCAGAGCAATTAGGCCGCGAGCTAAAACGCGCAGGCTTTTCTGCCGAAGCCATTCATGGCGATCGCACCCAGCAATCTCGCTTAGAAACACTGGCCGCATTTAAAGATGGCACCCTTAAAGTATTGGTTGCCACCGATGTTGCGGCTCGCGGCTTAGATATTAACGAGCTGCCATTTGTGATTAACTTTGAGCTGCCCACTAATCCGGAAGACTATGTGCACCGCATTGGCCGCACTGGCCGCGCTGGCGCGACGGGTATCGCTATTTCTCTGGTGGCACCAGAAGAAGAGAAAGCTTACCTTGGCATTCAAAAAATGCTCAAACGTGATCTGCCTTTAATTCCGGTTATTGGCTTCTCCCCAGGCACTACTCCAATAGAGATCACACCCGCCCCAAGCCGTGGACGCGAACGCGCTCCAGCACGGGTCACAGCAGCAGCGCCGGTAGCAGCACTCACTCGCAATATGAACACACCGCCAAGCAGCCGTGCCCGCGCACAAAGCTACGACGATATGCCAGATGCACCATTGTCTAAACTAAAGCGCGCGCCGCAAATTGCCGCATTGTTTTTACCGCCTAAGTATCAAGTAACGCAGTAAGTATGAGCGATTTCTCCCAACGCTGGACCACACGACTTCATCAGGGTTTCCCCCTTTTAAAAGCCATGCAGGTTCAGCTCTTGGGAGATCAATCCCTGTGGCAACTGAGCGCTCCCTACGGCCCTAATCAAAACGACCATAACAGCGCATTTGGTGGCAGCATCAGCACGCTAGCCACCATTGCAGGCTGGTTGTGGGTATCTGAATTAGTAGGGCCAAATATGGAAGTGGTCATTCAAACCGGCAGCACCCACTTTTTAAGCCCCTTACAGAGCGACCTAGTGGCTAAAGTTTGCCAGCCTGACGCTAGCCACACCGCACGTTTTTTACAAACGCTGCAACGTAAAGGACGAGCCAGAATGGCGCTGGAAATCACCGTAGGTAATGCAGAGGGTAAGATTGCTGCACGTTTTAGTGCTCAATATGTAGCTGGCTGATATTTCAGATAATGAAGAAACACCGCTCAAGTTTTTAAGTGGCGAGGATCATCTTATTTTTATGAGCCGCTGTATAGGTGGCCACGGTGCAATTGCTGCAGCGGCGTATATCCATTCTGATTTATAAAAATACTGCGCTTTATTCAAGATGGTAATTTAGCCGCGGCCAGAATCATTGATCTGCAATTACGCCCGCTGATTCTGCTTCTTTTTTCCGAGCCCAATCCTGCCTTAATTAAAGCTGCATTCACAATGCACGAATTCATACACGATGAATTACGTTTATCGATGACTCCCGCGTCACCCGATAGAAAATCCCAATTAAGAATTTTAGCCATATAATGATCAAAGGAAAAACATTATTGTCTCTTCAGCGTGTTCAGATGCTTTTCACTTTAGCGCACCCCATTTCGCTTTAATTTGCTTCAGTCTGCCATTATCACTAATTATTTTATATCCCTGCTCAAACTGGCTAAGCGCCCATAAGCCTTTAGGATGCTGGATACTAAAGCCAATAAATACATCTTGTTTTGTACTTGAAAAAACCGTTTCAACCTGCCCCGTTACCCCTGCGCTTTTAGCCCAGTAAGCAGGTATTTGTATTTCATTGGCCATCACTAAAGCCGCATCTAAGCTACCACTGGCTAACTGCTTTAAATTAATTTGCTCGCTATTTCCCGCTACAAACACTACCCCGCGCTTAGGCAGGCTACTTGCGCTAGGCGGATATTCGTAGCCATGCACCACCCCAATTTTTGTACCAAGTGCTAATTCTGCTTCATTCTGAGCAGAAACTGGCCGCGATTTATTTTGAAAATAAATAGGGGTAACCGTATAAAGCGGCACAGAAGGAAACTTTACTTTTCCCTCTAATGCAGGCTCCCAAGCCATATTAAAGCAAGCAATCCCTCTTGCTTCCAACACCATATTTTTGCAACGCGTATAGGGCACTACTTTAAGCTTTGCTTCAATCCCCACTGCAGCAAATATAGCCACAATTAATTCATTACTATAGCCACTGCCATCTGCGCGGGAAAACGGTTCGGCCGCATTTTCTACCATTAAGTCAATCGATGGCCCAGCAAGGCAAGCAGTACTAAGCACTAGACAAATACCAGCATGAATTAAATACATCACTTTCTCTAATAAATTAACTCATCTAAATTTAGATGAATTCTCTGGCCAGTTTCTGCTCATTAACAACTTTGCCAGACAAGCGAGCCCCCTATCTAAGCCACTTTCACTATCTGAAACTGCGCAAACTTATTACTACTACACTGCAAATGCAATTTCGCAGTCATTAGATCGCTCATTAAATATACTCAAGACAGAACTTACTTCGGCGGCATACGTCACTTATGCTAAAATTTATTTCAATTGTTCTTGTATAGTTGCCTTATGAAAAAACAAACTGCCACACAAATTTTTGAATCTCTTTCATCAGGGATTAGGCTTGATATTTATCGTTTTCTGGTAAAGCGAGGCTTAGAGGGCATGGTTGCTGGCGAGATTGCGGCAGCGCTTGATTTACCGCCCAACAACATATCATTTCATTTAAAGGGAATGACGCATGCCGGGCTGGTTTCAGTTGAGCAAGAAGGCCGTTTTCAGCGTTATCGGGCTAATTTGCCACTGATGCTCGATTTAGTCGCCTATCTTACCGAGGAATGTTGCGCTGGACAGCCAGAACAATGTGTAGATTTACGACTTGCATCCTGCTGTCCAGAAGCCTTACTGCCTCCATTAGCAAACACAGCTCAAAAATAAAGCCGCCGTAGCGGCTGTTATTAAGCAACAGTTCCTATCTGCGGCATTACCTATATGCGTCCCAGAAGCAATAGAACGATAATAATAATGACAATTATGCCTAAACCACCACTTGGGCCATAACCCCAGCCTCTGCTGTGTGGCCAGCTTGGGATGGCACCGATTAACATCAGGATCAGTACGATCAGTAATATGGTTCCTAAACTCATGATTTTCCCCTCAAAATTTTAATTCAATCCGGCATCAAGGCCGCTGACACACCTCCCGCAGAGGCTCAATGACCGTCCTGCTGAATAAGGTGGGCATAAATCGTGGCTTTTTTCGACCTGCTGCGTTGCTCGTCGCTGCATCGCTAGATGCGGTTTCCTTGCGCCTTACCGCTCGAAATAATCCATCGATTTCTAAGCCCCCATTCAACTGGACTGACTACTCTCATCTGCGGGGTATACAACTACGAGTGCTATTGCTTAAGAAAGCTGATTAAATCTCGGCTAAGCATGTCTTTATCTGTGGCAAATAAGCCATGCGGTGCGCCCTCGTACTCAATCAACTTGGCCTGTGGAATACCCTGAGCAGCCTCTCGGCTAGATATTTCGATGGGTACTGTTTTATCATCGGTGCCATGAATAATGAGGGTGGGCACATTAAATGCACTAAGCTCATCACGAAAATCGGTGCTTGAGAATGACTTCACGCATTCAATAGTGGCTCTCAAGCTGGCTTGCATCGCAATATTCTGCATCCACTGCATAAGCTCATCGCTCACCGGCTGGGCAATGATGCCAATACCAAAGAATTTCTTAAAGAACCCGGCAAAAAACTTGGCCCGGTCTGCTTTAATATCTTCAATCATATTGTTAAACATCTCTTGCTCTTCACCGTCGGGGTTATTGCTCCTTTTCAGCATAAAGGGCAGTACCGAAGAGATCAGCGCCGTTTTCACCACAGACTTGCCCTGGTGGCGAGACATATAGCGAGCGACTTCTCCCCCTCCCATCGAAAAGCCCACCAGCGTGGCATCAACGACTCCCGTTTGCTGAATAACCGCAGCCAGATCATCCGATAAAGTGTCGTAGTCGTAGCCATTCCATGGTTGGGATGAGCGACCAAAGCCGCGGCGATCATAGCTAATAACGCGGTAGCCTGCCTCTGCAAGCACCATCGCCTGATCTTCCCAGCTAGCCGATGATAATGGCCAGCCACTCAATAAAATAACAGGCTGACCTGAGCCCCAGTCTTTAACAAAAAGTTCAGTATTATCAGGTGTTGTAATGATATTCATGACGAATAATCCTTTATTGAGGTGAAGAAACGACAGCTCAAACCTAAACACAGGAAATAATCACACTTTGCAAGCACAAACAGCCCCTCACAGGCTGCTTGCATGCAAATCTAAAAAACAACATTCAATGTGCGATTATTTAATTCGCATATCATTTTTAACTGATTTCACACCTTTCACGGTTTTAACCAGCTGCACAGCACGATCCGAAGCGGCCTGCGAGCTCACAAATCCACTCAGTTGCACAGCGCCTTTAAATGTTTCTACATTGATTTCCATCGACTTCAGAGTAGGCTCGCCAAAAATAGCCGACTTCACTTTACTGGTGATGACGCTATCGTCCAGATACTCACCCGTACCCTCTTGGGTTGGAGTAGATGAACAAGCAGCCACAGACAATAATGCGGTCGCCACAAAAAATGCTGCGAAATACTTGCCGAGGTGTTTCATGGTTAATTCTCCTAAAAAATATAAAAAGTACGAAAATATTCGATTTCAGAGCAAACGAGTTATTGCGCCATTGCAATACTGCGCAAGACTTTGCTCATAAAATTGCGTAGCTTAAGGCACCAACATTGGCTTTATTTATCAAACGCTCGCGGCTTACACACGATCTAATCTACGACGAACAAGCTCTCGATAAATACGTAGCAAGAACAGAGCGCCTAAGCTGGCACGAAAAATAACGATCAAAGAAACCGCCCCAGCCAGCGCAATAAACAAGCTGTAAAGATTAAGCCCGCTCATTCCCTCCCAACCTAAGGAGATGAACACCCAGCGGCCAATCAGGGCCCCCAACAAACCAAAAATCACATCCAGCACCATCCCTTGGCTTATCGTGTTCAGTATTTTGTTAATGATAAAACCTGTAATCAGCCCAAGCACGATCAAGGGAAAAAGTGACATCTTGTTCTCCGGTACTGGCAATGATGACAATGGCTTGCCTGGCGATTCATCAGCCAGGCAAGCCAAGGGCTAAACGAAACTATGGAAGACGTTTAGACGGAACATCTTTATTCAGTGATTCGAATTTCGTAATTTGCAACTCGGCTTCATCTTTTGTAATGCCATAGGATTCCTGGATTTGGCCGGCCAGCTTATCGCGCTTACCAGCAATCACATCCAGATGGTCATCTGTTAAATCGCCCCATTGCTCTTTCACTTTGCCTTTAAATTGCTTCCAGTTGCCTTCGACGATATCCCAATTCATATCAAGCTCCTTTGTGTTTAGGAGGCAAATAGCCTAATGCCATTTCAACCCCTTCTTAACCGTTAACACTTCGTCAGCAACATACCGCCAAGCTGTTCTTGGTGTGCAAGCGGCCAACGACAGAACCAGATTAAACAGATGCATTAGCTTGGTCAGTACGCTGCCGAACATAAGCGCATTTAATCTTTTATATTTCTTACTGTTTAAGAAATATAATCATCACACCTCAATCATTCCCCTTTCACGAAATGGCTCTTTCTCCCTTCCTCCTCATGCGTTAAAAAATGATTTTGGAATAAAAAATGGCGCTTAAGAGCGCTAGCGTACAGACAGCTTTTTGCTTCACACGCATTGTTTATGCCTAAGCACTTGCCTTCTTTAAGAAGCCGCCGGGCAAGCTTGCCAGCCGTGGTTTTAATGGCGGCGAGAAAAGCCCGCTTAAGCGCATCAATACTTCAATGCCACTTTTAAGCGCTACTTCTAATGCCCCTCTTTTTTTCTAATGGAGAAACAAGATGCACACACACGCTCACAAACTATTGATTGCCTCTGGCTTGGCCGCAGCCTTAACCGTATTCAGCGGCCCTCTTGCTGCAGCCAGCATCCCTCAGGAAATCAGTGATGCCAAACAAGAAACCCAGATCTGGACCACCTATGCTTTAAGTCCTTACTTGCGGGCCAACGACCTCAAAGTATCCGTGCATAACGGCAAAGCAATACTGAGTGGAAAAGTAGATGAAGAGATCAATAAAGACTTAGCCAAGCAAATCGCTCTGGGCGTGATCGGAATTAAAGAAGTAGATAATCAGATTGTGGTTCAGGCGGATTACGCCCCAGCCAAAGAGGGAGCGAGCCGTAGCTATGGCGAAACAATTGATGATGTAAATATCAGCGCCGCCATTAAATCAAAGTTGATTTGGAGTAAAAACACCGATGGGCTAAGCACAACGGTCGATACACAGGCAGGCAAGGTACGGCTAGCGGGTACGGCAGACACTGTAAAATCCAAAACACTGGCCAGTACGCTGGCCATGAACACCCGTGGCGTGGTTTCGGTAGATAACCAGATTGTAGTGAATGGTGCTAAAACCAATGTCATCAATAGCGTCAAAAGCACCGCATCCGATGCTGATCAGAGCATTAGCGATAGCTGGGTTACTGCAAAAGTGATCTCCACGTTTCTCTATTCCCGCAACGTGCCAAGCACAAATATCTCGGTAAGCACAGAGCACGGTGTGGTGACACTCAGCGGCAAAGTAGCCAGCGGAGCAGAGCGCTCTTTAGCCATCGAACTGGCAAAAAATGTGCGTGGTGTGAAGCGTGTTGAAGCCAAGGGCCTGATCAGCATTTAAGCGCATTGATTCCCCCTTAAAGAGGATCACTGCCCCCAGCGGGCTGGCGATCCTTTTTGCGTTTGGCATCCGCAGCCACCGCTCAATCATCTATCCATATCAGCATGCTGCTTTTTAAGCCTCCCTCTACAACATTCCGGCCATTGCAAGGACACTCCGCATCATGGGCAACTCAAACGAACAACTCGCCAGCCAGTTTTTAAAAACCTGCAAGGAAGCGGGCGAAAGCGAGCAAGAAGTCATGGAGCGTTTAAAAAAACGCCTGAATATCAGCCATAACACCAATCAAAAGCTCAATGACACTCTAACTTTGGGCCAGCGGCTGGCCGATAAAATCGCTCTTTTTGGTGGCTCATGGACATTCATTCTTATTTTTCTGGCCATACTTTTTGCGTGGATCATCCTGAACACGCTGATTCTGACCAATAAATCTTTTGATCCTTATCCTTATGTTTTCCTTAATCTGATTTTATCCATGCTGGCGGCCCTACAAGCCCCTGTCATTATGATGTCGCAAAACCGGCATGCCGCTAAAGATCGAGCCGCGGCCGAGCATGATTACGAAGTGAATTTAAAGTCAGAGCTGGAAGTGCTCGCCTTGAACAAAAAAATTGATATCTTGCGTGATCAACAATGGTCGGAGCTTGTCTCTATGCAGCAAAAACAAATAAAACTACTCACGCAGGTGCTTGAAAAAAACAAAACCTCAGCGCCCAAAGGGCCAAATTTTTTATCTGGGCAATGAAGCGCACCATAAAAACGCTTGAGTAGAAAACTGACAATTAATCTGCGAAAATACTTACAAAAATCACACAAAATCTTTATTTTTACCACTAACTGTTTACGACAAGTGTTCGGTAAAGAACATAGTATTAGCAAGGAATTCGGTATAACTAAGGGTAAGTACTTCATTCACTTTGCCGCGCCCAAGCCTTTATTAGCTAGGCGCCAAGCAGGAGCTCCAAATGACAGAACTTCATTTCCCTTGCCAAAACCTTATTCTTGCGGCTCTGCCAGCGGACAGCTATGCCTCATTAGCCCCACAATTAGAGCTGGTTCACCTGCCGCTTGGCTATGTGCTTTATGAATCTGGTGCACAAATGCAGCATGTTTATTTTCCGACCAATAGCATTGTTTCCTTGCTTTATGTTTTAGAAAGCGGCGCATCTGCCGAAATCGCCATTGTCGGCAACGAAGGCATTGTAGGGATATCGCTCTTTATGGGCGGCAATAGCACGCCTAGCCGTGCTGTTGTTCAAAGCGCTGGTTTTGCCTATAGGCTAGATAGAAAGCA
This sequence comes from Janthinobacterium sp. B9-8, assembly GCF_000969645.2. NCBI lineage: Bacteria > Pseudomonadati > Pseudomonadota > Betaproteobacteria > Burkholderiales > Oxalobacteraceae > Janthinobacterium > Janthinobacterium sp. B9-8. Next base: position 131,131 of record NZ_CP014222.1, on the reverse strand, counting down.
AATTAAAGCCGCATTTGATCAAGCAGGCCCTTTGCAACATTTATTGCTGCGTTACACGCAAGCACTACTCACCCAAATGGCACAAACCGCAGTCTGCAACCGCCATCATTCATTAGATCAGCAACTCTGCCGCTGGCTATTATTAAGCTTGGATCGCCTCCCCTCTAATAAGCTGGTCATGACCCAAGAGCTGATTGCCAATATGCTGGGCGTTCGCCGGGAAGGCGTTACAGAAGCTGCGGGTAATTTACAAAAAGCCAAACTGATCGAATACAGCCGTGGGCGTATTAATGTGCTGGATCGTAAAGGCTTAGAAAAAAGATCTTGTGAGTGCTATGCCGTCGTTAAAGCAGAATTTGATCGCCTGCTTCCCTGCAAAAATTTGCAAAATACCAGTGCCGCACCTGCAGCCACTGTCTTTTAACCGGCCGCTCTGGCTTAGATTTGTACAGAAGTAAACCTCTGACATTTCCCCCTGGCTACTCACGCTGGTTTTTGCCCATAAAAACCAGCAAAGCCCAATCGAAACAATCCGACTTCCCATTTGCGCCTCAATCGGCACAGCTAAGCCAAGAGGCCTGCCATTTGTGGGGTGTTTTGCCACAAAAAAGTAATCAAGCTCAGTATCACGCCAAAAGTGGGTCTTAATCAGGGGCCAGGTAAATTCATTCGCCGCAATCACACCATAAAGCAGATCTTTCAATCCACATAAAAAAGGGACTCAGCGTATGCCAAGCCCCTCTTTTTAAATACACTCGCTTCAAATACGGCGGCCGAACTTTCTCAAGGTAAGGTCAGCTTAATTTGCCAGCGAATTCACCCATCATTCCCGGCGGGATGCTGATCTTCTGGAGCGATCTTGTTCCACTTCTAATGTATCCCGCATTAAAAGTGGAGTAAGCAAAGACAAACGCAATATAGAGCATGCGTAGTAAAACAAGCTTAATGCGCCAGCTGTAAAAACAAGAGTCAAAATACACAAGATCTTCCACCCCAGGCTCTCCCAAGTCAGGTAGACGATCAAAACCGTGCCATACGCAATCGCAAACCATGCCGATAAAATGGCAAGGATTAAAACAAAAAACAATTTTAATAAGCGCGTACGCAATTTCGCCCAAGCCAGAACAACTCGCTCCAGTTTAGATAAAAACCCAGCAAACCTATTTTTGCTGATAAGCAACAGACCAACCGTCAAGCCGATCATCAGCATAGTCAGTGATGCATTCACCGCACTTACTTACGACCCAGAATTACTCCCACCAGCAGACCCGTGCCTGCGGCAAGCGCCACCGAGCGCCATGGATTATCTTTTACACAATCCCCAGCCGAGCTCACCATTGCCTTACCAGCGCCGACAGCACTTTCCTGCATATCATGTGCCATCAGAAAAACGGTATCAAGCAGCAACATACCCTGATTGCGTGCCTCATCCGCCTTCTCGCCTGTTAGCGATTTAGCCGATTGCAGCAGGGCTTGTGCATCTTTAACCAAGGTGGCTACATCGCTATTAAGTGGCTTTGACTTTGATCCAAACATAATGAATTCCTCAAATGTAAGTGAAACATAAGGCCTAAAAATACAATCAGGCAGCGAGCAGATCCCGCATATCATCAGCGTGCTCTTCCTCTTTCGCCATAATCCCAGCAAGCAAGAGGCGAGTCGTGGGATCGGTATCGCCAATGTCTTTAATCATCTGGCGATAAGATTCAATCGCTACCCGCTCAGAAATCAAATTGGCCTTTATCATGGACAAAATATTATCTGAATCGTCATACTCAGCGTGGCTGCGAGCGGTGAGGGTATTGGGGTTAAAATCCGGTTTACCATTCAATTGCACAATGCGTGCAGCTAGCAAATCAGCGTGGGCTTGTTCCTCCTGTGCATGCAGCAGAAACTCCGCCCTAATTGGCCCATTTTGCAAGCCACTGGCCGTGTAGTAATGCCGCTTGTAGCGCAAAACACAGACTAATTCTGTCGCTAAAGCCGCATTCAGCATCGCCACCACTTGCTGGCGGTTCCCCTGATAACCTGCGGTGACCGCACCATCACTAATGTCTTTAGCTGCAGCCCTTATTTCATCAATATCAATGCCTGGATAGATATTTGTAATATCACTCATGGTTTTTCTCGATTAAAAAAAGAAACAGAAAAAATATGATGTGACTCTGGTTAACGTGGTGTTACCCGGCCAGTATCATCTGAAAGAATAATTTCAACACGTCGGTTGAGTTGACGGCTATCTGCTGTTTGATTTGAGGCAACAGGGTGAGCCTCTCCATAGCCATGAATAGCAATACGGCCCTCAGCGACGCCTAATTCTTGCAAGGCATTGCGCACAGCAGTAGCGCGGCGTTCAGACAAGCCCTGGTTATGCTTAGCGGCCCCGGTGCTATCGGTAAAACCCTCCACGAGGACAGTGCGATTTGGGTTTTGCTGTAAGACATCAGCTAGTTTTTTAGCCGTTTGCATTCCCTCATCATTCAAGCGCGATAGATCTGTGCCAAAAAGCACATCGCTTAAAGTGATCACCATGCCACGCTCGGTTTTTTTTGCTTTTAAGCCTGCCAACTGCTGATCAAGCTCTGAGGCATGTGCTTTAGCAGCTTGCGTTTCCAATTTGGCTTGATCTGCCTCATTGGTACGCTGCTCTAACCGTGCTTGATCGCGGGTTTTAGCGCTATTCGCAACGCCTGCCTCGCTGGCTTTTTGCTTAGCCACTTCCTGTGTTAGCGCAATTTTTTGCTTTGCTACATAGGCTAAATGGTCAATTTCTTGCTCGCTACCCTTATTACTCACGGCCTCATTAGCTTTATTTAAAGCGTCCCCTGCCTGCTTCATTTCTAAAGCGGCATAAGTTAATACTGCCGGATCATTTTGAATCGCCAAATAATCAATGCGTGTTTGATCCAACAAACCCGTACTCGTCGGCGCTGTGCTGCAAGCAGCAACCAACACGGCAATGGCCAATAAGATAGGCGTAACTATTTTTTTATTCATGATGAAATCCTTGAAACCACGCAAATAAAATACATTTGCACAGTAAAATGCAATCAACAGAGCAAGATGAACTGCTTATTTATTTACGCGATTTAACTCTTCACGTATCACTCTAATATCGTCCTGCAATGCCTGCTCTGCGACTTCTGCCTTACCCGAATTGGCTTTGCTTTGTGCCAGTTTGGCATCGGATTCAGCCTGATTAGCTAGATCGGTAGCCAGCTTATAATCTTTGACCGCCATCGCTTTATGCGCTTGCACCATTTTTTCTCGTGCCATATTCATTTCTACCGGCGCATATTTCCCCCCCCCCGCGCCCGCTGCATTCTCAACGGCAGCATCAGAAACTGCGACATTGGCAGTAGCAGGCGTTTTCATACTGTTACAACCTGCTATAAGCAAGACGGCGCTGACGCCCAAGATCTTGAGCCATTGTTTTGATTTTTTAGGCATGATGTTCCTCTTTAAACTGTGAATGGGGCTTTCCCCACATGCCTCAGTTATAAGCTGATTTTTTCACTTGATCGGTACGCTGACGCACATAGCATTATTTTTTGTCATGATTAGAAAGCTATTTAAAAAGACATGCTCGAAAGCCATGCCCGTCCTTTGCTAAGCGCTAAAACCAACCTCTTTTCTTTATTTCCTAAGCAAATGCACACTCTGTGCGTTAACGCTCAGACAGTCCTGCTATTTCTAAGCACTATATCTAGCTCAATGCTTTCTTATCTTTCTTACTCGCAGAACGAGCAGAAACACCTCGGCTTCATGCAAAGCATGCCCTATGTAAAAATATCGCGGATCAATGGGGGAAATAGAGGAAAGAGAAACGCTCAGTTTTTTCTTTGCTTTAAAGTAGGCATAGCTGTGTTTGCCTTGCCATTCTTTGAGCATTAAAGGGAGATTCATTCATGCCAACCAACTTGAGTGCGCTTAGCTACAATCGTTTGCTAGCCGCACTGCCAAGCCAAGATCAACAGCGCTTTTTAGCGCGCTGCGAAAGGGTTGAGCTGAAGTTTTCCGACGTGCTCTCCGAGCCTGGCGCGTGTATCCGGCACGTTTATTTTCCACTAGAAAGTTTTATTTCTTTATTGGCATCGATGGATGGGCACCCTACATTAGAAGTAGGATTAATCGGCAATGAAGGCATGCTCGGTGCCTCGCTCGCACTGGGAGTAGAGACCTCTCCATTGCATGCTTTAGTGCAGGGACAGGGAACCGTGTTGCGTATGAAGGCCGAGGTTTTTTGCGAAGAGCTGCAACAAAGCAATGCGCTGCAACATATCTTACAACGCTACCTCTATGTGATCATCAGGCAACTGGCGCAAACCGCAACGTGCTCCCACTTTCATGTGATTGAAGCACGGCTGGCGCGCTGGCTGTTAATGACACAAGATCGGGCGCATTCGAATACTTTTCATATTACGCAAAAATTTCTGGCCTATATGCTGGGTGTGCGCCGTGTAGGGGTCACCACGGCCGCCACCACTTTGCAAAATCACAAACTCATTCGCTATAGCCGTGGCGACATCACTATCCTCGACCGAAAAGGCTTAAAAATAGCCGCTTGCCAATGCTATGAAGCCGACAAAGACAGCTACTCAAGCATCATGAACAATATTTAATCCACATTTTTACTGGCAGGACACATCAGACAAAAGACGATTTAATTCTTTTTTAACTACGGCATAACACTCGCAGACCTGCTGCTCTAACCCCGAGCGATCTAGCACCGCAATATGCCCGCGGCGATAGCTGATATAACCCGCCCGCTGTAAGTTTCCAGCCGCCTCCGTCACCCCCACCCGCCGCACACCCAGCATATTGGCGACTAATTCCTGAGTCATGATCAGCTCATTACTCTCTAGGCGATCCAATGTAAGCAGCAGCCAGCGGCAGAGTTGCTGCTCTACCGAATGATGCCGGTTGCACACTGCAGTTTGTGCCATGTGTGTAAGCAACGCTTGGGTATAGCGCAGCAACAGGCCCTGCAAAGCCGCCCCACGATTAAACTCTTCTTTTAAAATCTGACGGTGTAAGCGATAAGCGTAGCCCGCCGTTTGCACCACGGCCGAGCTGGATGTAGTGTCCCCGCCCATAAATAAGGACACCCCCACCATACCTTCATTGCCAACCCCGGCTGCTTCTGCAGAAGCCCCTGACTCCATAACATAGTGCAGCGATACAATCGAAGAGGTTGGAAAATAAGCATGGCGCAATTGCTCATCCGGCTCGTAAAGCATGTCACCAAGCCGCATCGCGACCAACTCCAGGTGCGGAGCCAATAATTCAAGCTCGCCAGCCGGTAAGGCAGCAAGTAAATGATTTTGTTGAAAACTATGAATTGCTGGCATAGAGGACCATCGAAAAAAGTGTTTTACTTGGCAGTGAGCTCTACACCAATGCCCCGGTAGCCAATAAAGCGGCAATGCCGATCAAACATGGGCTCTCCGCTCACTTGAAATTTTTGTACCAATCCATCAGGGTGAGTACGACTAAAAACAAAATCTAAAAAAGGCTGCCGCGCATTGATCGTGGCCTGTAATTTTTTGCGCTCCTCTTCATTCCACCCTTCTTCTGCATTCTCTTCTACATCACTAGCCAGTGCATCAACCCGAATACCCAGCATTTCTAAAACGGGGCCAGATACTTTGGTAAAGTTCATTTGCTCGTCCTGCTCCCAATACCAGTCAGAGGCAAGCTCGGTCAGGCTGCGATAACGTGCCTCACTTTCACGTAATTCGGCAGTTCGCTCTTCTACCGTGGCCTCCAATACCTTGCTATAGCTTTCAAGTTTTTTATATAAAAGCCGCACTTCCAGCAAGTTATGGATTCGTGTTTTAACTTCAACTAAGTCAAAAGGCTTACTGATAAAATCTTTGGCGCCTGCTTGCAAGGCTCGCAGCTTATGGCCCGGCTGCGCAGTAATCACTAGCACGGGCAAATAAGCGTCTTCCAGATTGGTTTTCAGGCATTCCATCACTTGAAAACCATCCATTACGGGCATCTGCAAATCAAGCAGAATCAAGTCATAGCGATTTTTTCGGTGCAGCTCACAGACAGAGCTTGGGTCCATTGTTGAGGCAATATGGGTATAACCGGCATCGCTCAATAATTGCTCAAACAAACTGACATTACTTTCTTGATCATCAACAATCAGAATGCTGGCATTAAGGATCTCAGAATAATGAATCATGATCGTTTTCCTTGTTATTAATCCGAATGGCTTGCGTTTTCACAAAACCCAGAGCGAGATCTAAAGTCTCCATAAATTCATACACCTTGATAGGTTTAGTCAGATAACGGAAAAAACCCGCAGCTAAACCTTTTTCAATATCACGAACCATGGCATTAGCGCTAATCGCCACCACCGGAATATGTGCCGTATTTAGATCTTGAGCCAAAATTTGTAATGCTTCGATACCACTGATTCCCGGCAAATTAATATCCATAAGGATAATGTCTGGCAAAGATGTACGGGCAATCTCAATACCACGCTTACCATCTCGCGCACTCAACAAGCGAATATCCGGCCTACGCATCATCAAGCTTTCCACTAACATCAGGTTAGCCGGATTATCCTCCACATAAAGCATGGTGTACGCCGCTCCCTGTAAAGGAGTCTGAGCCACGATGGTGGGTTCTTCCAAATGATCGGGCAACAGCGGCTCATTGACCAAACCCAACTCAAGCCAGAAAGTACTTCCTTCGCCAAAATGGCTTTCTACACCAATCACGCCCCCCATTAATTCAACCAAGCGCTTACACACGATCAAACCAATACCTGTTCCTTCTACATGCGCTTCTTGCCCCAAACGATTAAACGGCTGAAACAATTGTGACAGCTGCTCAGGAGCCAGCCCCGCGCCAGTATCCCGCACGCAAATACGAATAGAATCAGGCGGGCTTAAAGTGCACTCAACCACCACCGAGCCGCCTTCTTTATTGTATTTAATTGCATTAGAAAGCAGATTAATCAGTATCTGCTTAAGCCTTGTCTGATCTGCATGTACAAAGTAGGGCAAGTTGGCAGAGGGAAATGCCACGCTAATACCACGACCTTTCGCTTGCGGCTCGATCATCGTCTCGCATTCACGCATCACATCGGTCAGTAAAATAGGCTCCATCGAGAGCGACAATTTGCCAGACTCAATCAAAGCCAGATCGAGAATTTCATTAATCAGCTCCAGCAAATACCAACCTGCTTTCAATATTTGATCAATGCTACGCATTTGGGAGGGAGTAGGCTCTGGCAAGCCAGATTCTAAAAGCTGGGCAAAACCTAGGATGGCATTGAGTGGCGTGCGTAGTTCATGACTCATGCTGGAAAGAAAATCTGATTTAGCTAAGTTGGCCTTTTCAGCCACTGCGGTAGCGCGCTCCAATTCGGTATTTTTAAGCTGCAAGGCCTGATCCAGCAGTGCCCGTTCGGCCTCTACCAATTTACGTGCAGTATTATCTGTGCCGATCAACAGATAGCCGATAATCATTTCCCTTGCATCCCGCAAAGCCGTTACCGATACGGCAGCGGGAAAACGGCTGCCATCTTTTCGGATATAAGTCAGCTCATAGATATCTTCAATCCCGCGGGAAGCCTTAAATACCAGCGCTTCAAAACCCGGAGAAATAGGCGTGGCAAGCTCAACACTCAATGCATTAGCCCGCTCAATAATTTCTTGTGGATCAGAAATATCAGCAGGCGTAATTTTGTTCACCACCTCTTCGGCCGTATAGCCCAGCATGCATTCTGCGCCCACATTAAAAATCTGAATCACACCCCTCGCATCCGTAGCAATGCTCGAAAAATTAGCACTATTGAAAATCGCTTTTTGCAAACTGCCTTCTTTCAGCTGTACTTCTTCGGCCTGCTTACGTTCGGTAATATCACTGAGCACGAGGCGCAGATCAGGGCTCCCCTCATGATCTGCTGAGGCTGAAGCAACCAGATGCGCCCAAAATTGCAAGCCGTCACTTTTAAGCATACGCAGCTCGCCAATCTGGGGCTCACGCGTCTCCAACAGCTGCTTACCTAATAAGTAAAAAATATCCTGATCTTCTTTCGCAATAAATTGGCTGAATGGCCTGCTAACCAAGGCTCTGCGATTACTCCCCAATAGCGTAGCCGCCGTGAGGTTGGCTTGTAGAATTTTTCCCTCTTCGCTAATGGTGCAGTAGCCCACTGGAGCCAAATCATAAAGATCAAAATAACGTGTTCGTGCCGCATCTAGATCAATCTGTGTCCGGCGCAACTCTTCATTTTGCATTTCTAATTCAATTTGATGCACGCGCAATTCATGCAAGAGCCGCTGTGTTTCTTGCAACGACATGGTATTTAAGTTTTCTAATAACGCTGCTGCATTATCACGAACCCGCTCTTCCGCTTGCCCGCGTAAAGCCTGTTCTGCCGCCAAAAAGGAGCCTTCTTTATTCACCTGCATATTTTTATCCTTCATGATGCATGTCTGTAGTCAGCTCCCTGGCCCGTTCGGTGGTAGCAATGGCATACATTACCCCTGCCGCATTTACCAAAGCTGTAGAGGTCATGGAAACCTCTAAAATATCGCCGCTCTTATTCAAACGCTGGGTATAGTAGGGCTCCAGAACTTTTGACTGGCTAAGTTGATTCACTTGGAGTGACGCTTCTTTTTGCAAAGCCTTGGGAATCCGATCGGCCGTATTCATCTGCAGTGCCTCAGCCTCGCGCCAACCATACATTCGCTCTGCACCGGGGTTCCAGGCCAAGATGCGGCCATTTAAATCCTGCACCGTAATGGCATCGTGCGCATCTCGTACCACAACTGCTAAACGAAGCAGCTCATTCGCTTTGCTTAGCGCTTCTCTGGCGTGCACCATTTCAGTAATATCTACAAAGGTAATCACTGCGCCTTCAATCAGATTATCCAGCGTGCGATAGGGCTGAATACGCATCGTGTACCATTTACCAACTTGGGTCTGCACATCAATTTCTTTTGGAATCAGGGTATTAAGCACAGCCTGCACATCAGCGACCAGCAGCCCATACCCCAGCAAATTAGTGACCGTATGCGCAACTGGCCGGCCTACATCACTTAAAATCAAATTAATGATTTTGGTTGCGGCAGGGGTGAAACGCAGAATATTCAACTGATGATCAACAAAAATAGTCCCGATCCCCGTGCTCGCCAGCAGGTTATTTAAATCATTACTGGCACGGGATAAATCAGCCACCTTGGTCTGTAACTCCATATTTACCGTGGTCAATTCCTCATTAATCGATTGCATTTCCTCCTTGGATGTTTCCAGCTCCTCATTGGTCGACTGCAGCTCTTCGTTCACCGATTGCATTTCTTCATTAGAAGATTTGAGCTCTTCGTTGATGGTTTCCAATTTCTCATTGCTTGCCTGAAGGTATTCGTCTTTAGCGCAAAGCTCTTCATTTAAAGCAGCAATCCGTGCATCAAACTTGCTGTGCTCTCCCCCTTCAAGCAGTGGTAAATGAATCGGTAAAGCGGGTGTAACTAACTGGGTTGTATCTTCCAGAATGACCAAATACAGCATCTCCCCCGCTGACTGGCCCATAGCTACAGGGCGAACCGTAAGATTAACCGGAGTGAAATGACCATTCGTTTTAACGCTCAAATTAAGCCGCTGGATTGTTTTATTTTTACTTACTGATTTATGCAAGGTGGCAATCAGCTCACGGCGCAATCCTTCACGCGCCATCTTCAAGATATTGTTAATACCCGTCTCGCCTTCAGGCAGCTCTAAATACATGCCCGTGCGCCCGTGCAAATACAAAATATCGCCGTGCTCATTCACTAATGCTGCAGCCGGTGCAAGCTGTTGCAAAAGCGTTTGCTCCGTTACCTCACGCATAGAGCGCTTTGCTGGGTGGCTTTGCTTGCTTACAGCCTGAGGAAGCGCTATCCCCGCCGTCGCAATCGCTATCGATGGCTGAAAGGCCCTTTTAATACCAAAGACATCTTGCTTTCGCTGATAAAGCTTGGATTTAGCATCAAGCACGGCAAATAAATCAGCAAACTCTCCCACCGTTTCTGACGTGCCAAGAAAAAGAAACCGGCTAGGGTTCAGCGCATAGTGAAACATGGGAATCAGCTTTTTCTGTAACTCTGCCCCCATATAAATCATTAGGTTACGACAGCTAATCAGATCTAATTTAGAAAAAGGCGGATCTTTAATCACATCCTGCTCGGAAAAAACCAGCATGTCGCGGATCCCTTTGTGGATACGATACGCACTGCCATCGGCTTCCGCGGTAAAGAAACGCGCTAGCCGTTGCGGGGAAATATCCGTAGCGATGCTTGCCGGATATAACCCTGCACGAGCGGTGGCAATCGCCCGCCGGTCCATATCCGTAGAAAAAACTTGTATCGTATAATTTTGCTTTAGCAACTCCTGCTGCTCTTGCAACAAAATAGCGATGGAATAGGCCTCCTCGCCAGTTGAGCACCCCGTCGACCAAACACGAATCGTTGCTCCGGCAGGCTTCCCTTTAAATAACTGAGGAATCACCTGCTCTTCTAGCGCCAGAAAAGCCTCAGAGTCCCTAAAAAAATGAGTGACACCAATCAGAATATCGCAAAATAAAGCCTCTATTTCATCAGGCATTTTCTGCAAATATTTAACATACTGCTCAGTTGAATCAAGCTGATGTACCACCATACGCCGCTCAATCCGCCGTAAAATCGTGCTCGGCTTGTACTGAGAAAAATCGTGACCTGTTTGTGTGCGTAACAGAATAAAAATTTTATTGAGTGAATTTTCATCCTTAACAATTGGCACCACAGTCGTGCTAATCATCTTGCCAAACTCTTGAGCAGCATAAGCCATCAACTTAGCAGGCATATCCGCAGGCTTTAGCTGATAATCTACCAAGCCAGTGGCAATCGCGCTGCTTGGCATACCATCAAACTCGGTCGTGGCAGGTATCTGCGCCATGACCATGCCGCCTTCTCCCTTAATCTGCCGAATGCCCAAAGTACCATCGCTTCCCGAGCCGGATAGCACAATGCCAATGGCCAACTCATGCTGATCTTGCGCCAGTGAGCTAAAAAAGAAATCTATGGGTAAGCGATGCCCGCGCGGCTCAGAAGGCGCAAGCAAATGCAGCGCACCATTCAAAAACGCCATATTGTGGTTGGGTGGGATGATGTAGGCACAATTAGGCTGCACCACCATGCCGTCCTCAACTTCAAAGACCTGCATATGGGTGTAGCGCTGAACCAAATCACTGAGGATGCTTTTATGATCCGGAGCAAGATGCTGCACGAGTACAAATGCCATACCCATATCGAGATCTGCAGGCATTCCCGAAAAAAACTCTTCAAACGCTCCCAAGCCACCTGCAGAAGCGCCAATACCAATAATGGGGAAAGAAACAGTAGGAGGAGTGTCTAGCGGAACAACAAGGCTGGGCGGATGTTCCAAAACTTGAGTTTTGGCTTTCTTTGTTACTTTTCCAGCGGTCATACATCATCCTAACGCCAAGCTAGCGTATTATTTAAGGAGTGTACGCTACTAAAGATCATTCACAGCGCTTATTAAAAAATTACACCCAGATGAATCTATCCATTCAGAAAAAAGCAAAAAATCGAGCTAACAAGACCGATCATAGCCTCTTTAAGTGGAGTAGCGGCTCGAACGTGCAAGATTTACTTTTGTATAGGTCGGGTTAGCCGCCTTACCGCGTAACCCGACAAGCAAACCACAGAGGCTTGATTTTGTAATTGCACTGCAGCGGCTTTCCTTGCACGCAAAGCAAAACCCCCGCCTCTTTCGAGTACGGGGGTTCTGTTTACTGCATAAGGTGTCTGGCAATGACCTACTTTCACACAGGTAATCTGCACTATCATCGGCGCTAAGGTGTTTCACTGTCCTGTTCGGGATGGGAAGGAGTGGGACCACCTCGCTATGGTCGCCAGACTTTAACGGGTTAACACGTTGTGCTTATTGCTCCACAACGCATTCAGTTCAATAGAAGAAGTAATTCAATACTCAAACTTAACTCTTAATCTGGGTAGATTATACCGTCGCGCACACGCGTCTCAGGTTATAGGATCAAGCCTTACGGGCAATTAGTATCGGTTAGCTTAACACATTACTGCGCTTCCACACCCGACCTATCAACGTCCTGGTCTCGAACGACCCTTTAAAAGGCTTAAAGCCTTGGGGAAATCTCATCTTGAGGCGAGTTTCGCGCTTAGATGCTTTCAGCGCTTATCTCTTCCAGATTTAGCTACCCGGCGATGCCACTGGCGTGACAACCGGTACACCAGAGATCTGTCCACTCCGGTCCTCTCGTACTAGGAGCAGCCCCCCTCAAATTTCCAACGCCCACTGCAGATAGGGACCAAACTGTCTCACGACGTTTTGAACCCAGCTCACGTACCACTTTAAATGGCGAACAGCCATACCCTTGGGACCGGCTACAGCCCCAGGATGTGATGAGCCGACATCGAGGTGCCAAACTCCGCCGTCGATGTGAACTCTTGGGCGGAATCAGCCTGTTATCCCCGGAGTACCTTTTATCCGTTGAGCGATGGCCCTTCCATTCAGAACCACCGGATCACTATGTCCTGCTTTCGCACCTGCTCGACTTGTCTGTCTCGCAGTTAAGCCGCCTTATGCCATTACACTATCAGTACGATGTCCGACCGTACCTAGGCGACCTTCGAGCTCCTCCGTTACAATTTGGGAGGAGACCGCCCCAGTCAAACTGCCTACCATGCACGGTCCCCGATCCGGATAACGGACCAAGGTTAGAACCTCAAAGGGGTCAGGGTGGTATTTCAAGGACGACTCCACACAGACTAGCGTCCATGCTTCAATGTCTCCCACCTATCCTACACAAACCACTTCAAAGTCCAATGCAAAGCTACAGTAAAGGTTCACGGGGTCTTTCCGTCTAGCAGCGGGGAGATTGCATCTTCACAAACATTTCAACTTCGCTGAGTCTCAGGAGGAGACAGTAGGGCCATCGTTACGCCATTCGTGCGGGTCGGAACTTACCCGACAAGGAATTTCGCTACCTTAGGACCGTTATAGTTACGGCCGCCGTTTACTGGGACTTCAGTCAAGAGCTTGCACCCCATCATTTAATCTTCCAGCACCGGGCAGGCGTCACACCCTATACGTCGTCTTTCGACTTTGCAGAGTGCTGTGTTTTTGATAAACAGTCGCAGCCCCCATTTCTCTGCGACCCATTTCTGCTCCAGCCGCAAGGGCCTTCACATACTCTGGGCTCACCTTCTCCCGAAGTTACGGTGATAATTTGCCGAGTTCCTTCTCCTGAGTTCTCTCAAGCACCTTAGAATTCTCTTCCTACCCACCTGTGTCGGTTTGCGGTACGGTCAATATAAAGCTGAAGCTTAGAGGCTTTTCTTGGAAGCATAGGATCAATCACTTCAGTCCGAAGACTTCGTCGTCACGTCTCAGCGTTAAAGCAGCCCGGATTTGCCTAAGCCACACGCCTACTCGCTTAAACCACCTATTCCAACAGATGGCTGACCTACCTTTCTCCGTCCCCCCATCGCACTTTACATCGGTACGGGAATATTAACCCGTTGTCCATCGACTACGCATTTCTGCCTCGCCTTAGGGGCCGACTCACCCTGCGCCGATGAACGTTGCGCAGGAAACCTTGGGTTTTCGGTGTGCGGGCTTTTCACCCGCATTATCGCTACTCATGTCAGCATTCGCACTTCCGATACCTCCAGCATCCTTCTCAAGACACCTTCGCAGGCCTACGGAACGCTCCTCTACCATATGCACATCGTGCATATTCGCGTCTTCGGTTATCAGTTTGAGCCCCGTTACATCTTCCGCGCAGGACGACTCGACCAGTGAGCTATTACGCTTTCTTTAAATGATGGCTGCTTCTAAGCCAACATCCTGGCTGTCTATGCCTTCCCACCTCGTTTTCCACTTAACTGATTATTTGGGACCTTAGACGGCGATCTGGGTTGTTTCCCTCTTGACCATGGACGTTAGCACCCACAGTCTGTCTCCCATGCTCGCACTTGACGGTATTCAGAGTTTGCCATGGTTTGGTAAGTCGCGATGACCCCCTAGCCATAACAGTGCTTTACCCCCGTCAGTGATACATGAGGCACTACCTAAATAGTTTTCGAGGAGAACCAGCTATTTCCAAGTTTGTTTAGCCTTTCACCCCTATCCACAGCTCATCCCCTAATTTTGCAACATTAGTGGGTTCGGACCTCCAGTGCGTGTTACCGCACCTTCATCCTGGCCATGGATAGATCACTTGGTTTCGGGTCTACGCCCAGCAACTATGCGCCCTATTCGGACTCGGTTTCCCTACGCCTCCCCTACTCGGTTAAGCTTGCTACTGAACGTAAGTCGCTGACCCATTATACAAAAGGTACGCAGTCACCCCATTTTTCAAGGGCTCCCACTGTTTGTATGCATCCGGTTTCAGGTTCTATTTCACTCCCCTCCCGGGGTTCTTTTCGCCTTTCCCTCACGGTACTGGTTCACTATCGGTCGATGATGAGTATTTAGCCTTGGAGGATGGTCCCCCCATCTTCAAACAGGATTTCTCGTGTCCCGCCCTACTTGTCGCATGCTTAGTACCAACCAATCTTTTTCGTGTACGGGGCTATCACCCACTGTCGCCAGACTTTCCAGACTGTTCCACTAAAGTTTGATTTATCACATGCAGGCTCTTCCCATTTCGCTCGCCACTACTTTGGGAATCTCGGTTGATTTCTTTTCCTTCGGCTACTTAGATGTTTCAGTTCGCCGAGTTCGCTCTACATCACCTATGTATTCAGTGATGAGTGACCCAAAAGGGCCGGGTTTCCCCATTCGGATATCTACGGATCAATGCTTATTTGCCAGCTCCCCGTAGCTTTTCGCAGGCTAACGCGTCCTTCTTCGCCTATCATCGCCAAGGCATCCACCAGATGCACTTAGTCGCTTGATCCTATAACCTCAAACACGTGTTGCACTCTATTCGTCAATGAAGACGAGCAAAGCGATTCACATCTTTAAAGTATCTGATTTCGCTTTGTTTGCGACATCGATCATTCAGTTCTGACTTCGAATAATCGATTTTGATACAATCTACCCTTATTTATTTCTAAATTTGAGTATTACTTCTTCTATTTTTTTAAAGATCAAAGATACATTCAAATTTCTATATTGCAATGTTGGGTTACGCGATAAAACTGCTAACCCAACCTACAGATCTAAAAACCAGAAATAAAGCATCGTCCCAAGCTTTGAATCTCTCTTGAGACAGTGTGTTATTTCTTGTTTCTAAATTTTATTCCACCACTCTAAGGGAATGGTGGAGGCTAACGGACTCGAACCGTTCACCCCCTGCTTGCAAAGCAGGTGCTCTACCAGATGAGCTAAGCCCCCAATTACCGCTTACTTTCTTGCAATCAAAATCAAACTGGTCGCTCTTTGACAGAGCTTTCCAACCATCCATTCCAAGGAATGAATGGTGGGTCAGACAGGAATCGAACCTGTGACCCCCGCCTTATCAAGACGGTGCTCTAACCGACTGAGCTACTGACCCATTTCAGAATATTCAGGTAGCTAATCTACGCCGCCCGAACAAATGACCAATGTGATTTTGTATCTTTGTTTTTTACAGTCGATGAGTGTGAGTACTCAATCCAAAAGACTTTCTCTTGAAAGGAGGTGATCCAGCCGCAGGTTCCCCTACGGCTACCTTGTTACGACTTCACCCCAGTCATGAATCCCACCGTGGTAAGCGGCCTCCTTACGGTTAGCCTACCTACTTCTGGTGAAACCCATTCCCATGGTGTGACGGGCGGTGTGTACAAGGCCCGGGAACGTATTCACCGCGACATGCTGATCCGCGATTACTAGCGATTCCGACTTCATGGAGTCGAGTTGCAGACTCCAATCCGGACTACGATCGGTTTTATGAGATTAGCTCCACCTCGCGGCTTGGCAACCCTCTGTACCGACCATTGTATGACGTGTGAAGCCCTAGCCATAAGGGCCATGAGGACTTGACGTCATCCCCACCTTCCTCCGGTTTGTCACCGGCAGTCTCCTTAAAGTGCCCAACTAAATGGTAGCAACTAAGGACAAGGGTTGCGCTCGTTGCGGGACTTAACCCAACATCTCACGACACGAGCTGACGACAGCCATGCAGCACCTGTGTTCAAGTTCCTTGCGGCACTCCTCTATCTCTAAAGGATTCTTGACATGTCAAGGCTAGGTAAGGTTTTTCGCGTTGCATCGAATTAATCCACATCATCCACCGCTTGTGCGGGCCCCCGTCAATTCCTTTGAGTTTTAGCCTTGCGGCCGTACTCCCCAGGCGGTCTACTTCACGCGTTAGCTGCGTTACTAAGGAACGAATTCCCCAACAACTAGTAGACATCGTTTAGGGCGTGGACTACCAGGGTATCTAATCCTGTTTGCTCCCCACGCTTTCGTGCATGAGTGTCAGTATTAGCCCAGGGGGTTGCCTTCGCCATCGGTGTTCCTCCGCATCTCTACGCATTTCACTGCTACACGCGGAATTCCACCCCCCTCTGCCATACTCTAGTTGAACAGTTTGCAATGCAATTCCCAGGTTGAGCCCGGGGCTTTCACATCACACTTAATCAACCACCTGCGCACCCTTTACGCCCAGTAATTCCGATTAACGCTTGGACCCTACGTATTACCGCGGCTGCTGGCACGTAGTTAGCCGGTCCTTATTCTTCCGGTACTGTCATCCCCAATGGATATTAGCCACTAGGATTTCCTCCCGAACAAAAGCGCTTTACAACCCGAAGGCCTTCTTCACGCACGCGGCATTGCTGGATCAGGCTTGCGCCCATTGTCCAAGATTCCCCACTGCTGCCTCCCGTAGGAGTCTGGACCGTGTCTCAGTTCCAGTGTGGCGGATCGTCCTCTAAGACCCGCTACAGATCGTTGCCTTGGTGAGCCTTTACCTCACCAACTAGCTAATCTGATATCGGCCGCTCTAATAACGAGAGGTCTTGCGATCCCCCTCTTTCCCCCTCAGGGCGTATGCGGTATTAGCTATCCTTTCGGATAGTTATCCCCCATTACTAGGTACGTTCCGATATATTACTCACCCGTTCGCCACTCGTCAGCGGTGCAAGCACCCTGTTACCGTTCGACTTGCATGTGTAAAGCATGCCGCCAGCGTTCAATCTGAGCCAGGATCAAACTCTTTAGTTTAATCTCTATGCTAGTACTTACTGGCTTACTTTATTCAGAGCAACCATCGCTGGTTACTCCTTATTAATGCAAGCACTTGTTTCGCTTCCGAATCAAGCACTCACACTCATCGACTGTATTTTTTTAAAGATCGTTTCGCTGCGGCTCGAACACTGTGTTGCTGTGTGTGCTGCAGCGAGAGGCCGAACTATACCGGCGACACCCTATTCGGTCAACACCTTGCTTGCAATAAAACGGGTGTAATACGGTAAGTATATGATTTTTAATAGTAAGAAAATCCACCCACTACGCCAGCAAGCTTTACTGCCAAATCATTTGCGGAGCAGACTATAGAAACACTGTGTAAATTGCGTACCGATTTGTATATTTCACCCAAAACCAGAGCGCCCCATGCCTACTGAGCAGCAGAGTATTGTTATAAGCAACGAAATCCGCACGGCTATTCTAAGACTCCACCAGCTGGATGACGCTGAATGCGCCGAGCTGCTGATTGGCCTGCAAAACATTGGCCTGACGGATGATAAATCCATCTGGGAAATCATCGGCCTTGCCGCCGACACTGGCTCTACCTGGAAGACACTACAGATTGGTGAATTGAAAACGCTGCTGGCTTTAGCCATTGGCGACAAACATGCCACGCTACAAGGCTGCGACTGGGTACATCACTTTGGCCAAATGGAAGAATCCCGCCGCCGCGTGTATCGCTGTGTGGATGGCCTGCTCAATATGCACAAAACCGAGATGTTTCATCACACATTAGAGCTAATGCACAGTACAGAAACGCTGTACCTAGCGATGGACTTATTAAAGCGCAAGCAGCGCTTCTTTGGGCTGGATGAGCTTGGCTCGGATCTATAGCCCGATTTTATGGATGTTTGCTTGATGCTTATGACAAGCTGGAATTGAACGTGACTAAGTAATTTTAGCGCCTTCGGCACGTTGATTTTGGTGCGGGCGTCCCGCTGGACCTTCCTTTCTTGTGTGGCCAAGAAACGAAGCCAAAGAAGGCCACCCCAGCCAGCACGAAATCCCCTCACTGCGGATAATCGGCGCGGCGACAAAGACTGCGCGCTCGCTGCCTCGCTACCCCTTTGCCGAAACCCCGAGCCGCTTATTCCTCGCTTCGGCGTGCTTCAAGGGGATTTTTAAGCCCTATGCCAATAGCGCGGTTACTTAGGCTTTGCATTGCTTGCTAATGCAAATTGCTTAGCAAACATGGGGTTTCACACGCCCTACTGCAGCACTTTTGCCACGCAACGAGCACGCACCTCTCCTAAACTTCCCTGCTCATTGGCACTGCATGCACGATAGCGCCCGGCATACTGATTAAAATTGGCCTGAGCCTGCTCCAACGGCAGCTGGATTAATTCATTAATATAGCGACGGCTGCCGATTTCGAAGTGCTGGTAATCAATAGGCGCATCCCAATCCCCACCCCAAGTCATAAAACCATGCTGGGCAAATAAGCTGACCACCGACTCGTTCACTAAACCAGCACGGCGAGACTTTTCCGGGCGAAACTCATTGCGGTTTAGATAGCTCTTCGCACTAGCCGCAGGCAGCACATTCAGCCCGCCATCATCCGCAAAGCTTATATATGGATTTTGCAGCGGATTAATATCCATCGCCACGCCATAAGCATGCTTAGACCAGCTTTTAGCTCCCGTTATCGCACGGCCATTAAATGCACTGCTGTTATTGGCATTCATAGACAGCACATCATCGCCAGCAAACTGCTCCAGCGGCAAAGCCGAATGAAGTGGAAACTTAGCCTGATATAAAGCAGCGAACAAAGCCTCTACCTGCGGCGCCACCACATCCAGCACCAGCATCTGCCCCTCCGCTTTTTGCCCCTTCATATCCCAATGCAAAAAGCGCACCCTTTGCAAACGATCGCAAGGCAGCGGATTAACCACCGTAATCACGCCGCGCTCTTGCAGCAAAGTGCAATCAACGGGGGTTAAGGATGCAGAGGCTGCATACGATAAGATTGGGAAACATAAAAAACACAAAGATCGCAGCAATTCACGCCTCCTGAATCAATACCGGTATTAAATAATGAAGCCTGACTTTATTGACCCAAATATTTCGCCAGCAAAGTATCCAAATCCGGGCCGCTTAAGGGGCGAATAGCATACAAGAAACGAGGAGGCAACTGGCCTGCCTGCGCAAAATCATCAGCCAGCAGCAAGGGTAAAAAATCATCCAGACTGCGCTTATTCTGGCTGGCCGATTGCAAAAGCCTGTCTACTTCTGACCAAAACGTAGCACCCTGAGCATAAAACAGCGGATATACCGATCGATCGCCCTGCTTGTATTTGCGCTCTAAAGCCAGCAATCCATTTTTAGGCACTTGCTCTGGCTGGATAAAATGAGCACGAAGTTTTGCAATCTCATCGGCAGGCAGCTTACTCTGTGCCAGTGTTTTTAAACCATAGTAATGCGCCAGCCCCTCGCCAGCCCAGGTTGGCGATTTAACCTCATGCTCAACCGACATGGCCGCAAGCTGATGAAATTGCTCATGTGCAAGAATCATCAGGGTGAGCGCAGTACTTGCAGCGGTATTTTTTTCAGCCCCCTTTATATAATTTGCCAAAAAAGAACGCTTCCCCGCTGCACCACCAGAGCGCCCCTGTTTTTCATCAATCCCCAGCCACACCACCAAAAGATGACGATCTTTAGCCACAGTATTTTTAGCCGGAGGGAGGATTTTAGCTAAATAACTTAAAGCATCCGCATGCAGTGCAGGCAACTGTAACCGGGCAACTTCGGCCGCATCATCCGCCACATAATCGACACTAAACGGGCCAATTTGCTGGCGAATTAAGGCTAAATTTCCAAAAGCATAAAATTCTGGTGCGCCTGCTGACGGAACCAGCCATTGCCCGTAAGACCGCGCCATCGCCCCCACCTGCTGCTGCGTATCCATACCCAAAATAGTCAGCGAATCTTCAGCATCGCCATCCAGCCGCAATAAAGAAGTGGGCTCGGATAAAAGCCACCATTTTTTATTCTGAAAATAAACACTCTTTTGCTCTGAAGAATCCACCTCGCCACTAAGCACGGATTGTGCATGAATATCCCAACTCACCTGACCACAGCCAGCAGGTAACACCCACTCGCCCGGCCCGGATAAAACCAGAGTCTGCTTATCGCAATGCGGCGCAACAAGCTGTGAAGCCAAGCCCCTGCTCACCCCATGCAAACGCAACACCCTATCCTGAAGAGTTGCAGGAAAATCAGTCAAAGTGGCATGTAATTGCATGGGATTAGCTGGAGATACCGTAATTTGATAATGGGCAGCTAGGGCCGAGGATGAAACAAAGGCCAACAGCATGGCCAATACTTGGTAAGCCTTCATACAAGTCCGATTAACAAGAAATAGGAAACTGGACCGTACCGGAAAAAGCTCGGCCTCCCCAAGTAACAATCACCAAGCCCTCCCCAAAAAACATATCAAAAAAAATAAAAATTTACATCTCTTACCCGTACAGCACATCCGAGCTAAAAGAAACCAAACCGTCATTGATCAATATGCGTAAAATTGAGTCATCCTATTTGAGCTTTTTCACCCCATAAAATAGCACTCGAATAGGATTTTCAGCCCTTGAATACCCCTCAAACCCGCATAACACTGTAGCCATGTCGAATATAGAAAACCAAGCAGAACCAGCCTTTACGCCAGCAAATACGCCACTTCAGCCCTCACGCCGCTACAGCATTGCACCTATGCTCGATTGGACTGACCGCCATTATCGTTATTTCGCAAGACTGCTGAGCAAGCACACCTGGCTGTACACCGAGATGGTTACAACCGGGGCGATTATTCATGGGGATAAGCAGCGGCATCTTAATTTTGATGAGATTGAAAACCCGATTGCTTTGCAGCTGGGTGGATCTGATCCGATGGCTTTGGCGACTTGCGCCAAGCTGGGCGAGGGCTGGGGTTATGACGAGATTAATCTGAATGTGGGTTGCCCTTCCGAGCGGGTGCAAAATGGGGCGTTTGGCGCTTGCCTGATGGCGGAGCCGCGTTTGGTGGCGGATTGTGTAAAGGCCATGAAAGATGTGGTGGATATTGATGTCACCATCAAGCATCGTATCGGTATTGATAATGAAGAAAGCTACGACTTTGTGCGCGATTTTGTGGGTACGGTAGCTGATGAAGGCTGTAATACTTTTATTGTGCATGCGCGTAATGCGATTTTAAAAGGCTTGTCGCCTAAAGAAAACCGCGAGATTCCACCGCTTAAATATCATTATGCTTATCAGTTAAAACAAGATTTCCCGCATTTAGAAATCATTGTAAATGGCGGCATTACCACGCATGAGCAGGCGGCGGAGCATTTAAAGCATCTGGATGGCGTAATGGTGGGGCGCGAGGCTTACCATAATCCTTGGATACTGACGCAGGTGGATGAGTTATTTTACGGCGGCGCAGCCCATACTGCCTCCCGAGTGCAAGTGATGCACGCAATGCGGCGCTTTATTGAGGCAGAAATGGCGCAGGGCTTACCGATTCGCCTAATGACCCGACATATTCTGGGCTTATTTCAGCATCAGCCGGGCGCTAGAACTTGGCGACGGATGTTGTCTGATTCCAAATTGCTTAAAGATGCTGACTTCCAGCTGATTGAAAACGCTCTACGTGAAGTAACCAAAGGCCATCCTTAAATGAAGCGACTCGCCCTTTTACTGACATTGATGATCCCGCCAGCATTCGCCACCGAAGTGACGCTGCTGGCGGCGATGGGCAATAAGGGTATTTTGCTGATTGATGGGCAAAAAAAGACTTTGGCCATTGGTCAGCAAGTAGGCGAGGTCAAGTTACTGGCGGTGAGCAGCGAGCAAGCGACTGTCATGATAGGCGCACGCCAGCGTCAGCTTTTATTGGGGCAAGGTTATATCGCCAGTAGCAAGGCAGAGAATGACAGCGCCGGCAGCTTAACGCTTAGCCCGGATGCGCAAGGCCATTATTTTGCCGATATTGCCGTGCGTGGCATCAGCCAGCGCGGCATTATTGATACCGGCGCCAGCTTTTTATCTATGCCGCGTAATCTAGCCAGCAATATGGGCGTGGATTATAAGCAGGGCGAGGAAAGCCGCACGCAAACGGCCAATGGCACGATTAAATCTTGGCAGGTGACGATTGCGCAGATTCGCATCGGCTCCTTGCTACTTAATAATGTACAAGCCAGCGTGCGCGATCAGGACAATGGGCCTTTATTAATTGGCAATAGTGTTTTGAATCGCTTTCAAATGAAACGCGAACAAGAGCTGCTTATCTTACAAAAGAAGAATTACCAATGACGAAACGCATCGTTTTAGCCAGTAATAACGCCGGTAAGGTAAAAGAATTTAACCGCCTGTTTGCCGCACTGGATATCCAGATTGTTCCGCAGGGCGAGCTGGGCGTGGCCGAGTGCGAAGAGCCTCACCATACTTTCATTGAAAATGCCTTGGAAAAAGCCCGCCACGCCAGCCGGATTACCGGCCTGCCTGCGCTGGCCGATGATTCTGGCCTTTGCGTTCATGCACTGGGCGGTGCGCCGGGTGTGTACTCGGCCCGATTTGCGGGTGAGCCAAAATCGGATGCGCGCAATAATATAAAATTGGTCGAGAGCCTTGCTGGGCAAGCGGATCGCAGCGCTTATTACTATGCCGCGCTGGTCTTGGTGCGCCATGCGGATGACCCTCAGCCGCTGATTAGCGATGGTATTTGCCAAGGGGAAATCCTTAAAACTAGCCGAGGTGAGGGGGGTTTTGGCTATGACCCGCTGTTTTTGCTGCCGCAGTTTGGAAAAACCGCAGCCGAAATCAGCGCAGACGAAAAAAGCCAAATCTCGCATCGCGGCAAAGCCTTGCGTGAACTGATCGCTAAATTACAGGAAACAGGCTTATGAGCACGGCAGTCAATCAAGGCGAAACCCGCTGGGCCACATGGCTAAGAGACGATGAATCGGTAGTGTCTTGCACCGAAAAAGTAAAAGTCATGAATGAGAATCTGGATGAGCTAAAACAAATGGCTCAGGATTTACTAGAAGACGGGCTGCTGATGGAAGTATCAGAAGCCCAGATCAAAGCCGTGCTGCACAGGCTGGTAGATGAGCTGCATAACCCGTATCAGAAATAGCAATTTGAAACCCAAAGTTCTGTAAACACAGAGAACGGGAAGAACACAGAGCGCACGAAGAAAAACTTAATAGCCTTGCCACGAAAACATTGCTCAACAGTTTTTCGCGTAGGGCGGGTGAAACCCGCGTATTTCGTATTTATTGCTCGCGGGTTTCACCCACCCTACGAATGATGGGATGTTTATAGCAGCAACAGAATGCCCCATACCTAAAGTTTTCCTCTGTGTACTCTGTGTTCTCATTTATCTCTGTGTCTACAGACCTTTTGCTTTAAAGCCCGCAATACCCATAAGAAGTGAACACCATGCAATCGATTTCCATGCCCATCGGCAAAGCTAACTGGGCGCTTTCTGCCTTACCGCCTTTGGCGCTGTATATTCACTTTCCCTGGTGCATTAAAAAATGCCCTTACTGTGATTTCAACTCGCATGCGCAAAAAGGCGCGCTGCCGGAGCAGCAGTATATTGCCGCCCTGCTGGCCGATTTAGAATCCTGTTTGCCGCTGATGTGGGGCAGGCCGATTACCAGTATTTTTATGGGCGGCGGCACGCCGAGTTTGTTCTCTGCTGAGGCGATTAATCAATTGCTGGAAGGGATTCGGGCCAGAGTGCGTTTGCACCCCGATGCCGAGATCACGCTGGAAGCCAATCCGGGTACCTTTGAGAGCGAGAAATTTGCAGGCTACCGCGCCGCAGGCATTACCCGTTTATCGATTGGTATTCAGAGCTTTAATGCCGAGCACCTTAAAGCGCTAGGCCGTGTGCACGATGATAAAGAAGCCCATCGCGCCATTGAGATTGCCCATCAGCACTTTGATAATTTCAATCTCGATATTATGTATGCCCTGCCTAAGCAAACACTGGCCGAAGCGCTGCTGGATATTCGCACCGCCATTGCTTGTAAATCCACTCATCTTTCGGCCTATCACTTGACCTTAGAGCCCAATACCCTGTTCCACCGCTACCCGCCTGCCTTGCCGGATGAAGATTGCAGCGCGGATATGTCAGATGCGATTGAAGCGGAGCTGGCCGCCGCTGGCTTTGAACATTACGAAACCAGTGCCTTTGCCCAGCCTAAGCGTCAGGCTAAGCACAATTTAAATTACTGGCAGTTTGGCGATTACCTAGGGATTGGGGCGGGCGCGCACGCCAAGATCAGCTTCCCGGATAAAATAATCCGGCAGATGCGCTACAAGCAGCCAACTGAATATTTACAAAAGATGGCGGCGGGCTCGGCCATCCAGACCGAAGAGCAAATTACTTTAGAGCAGCTGCCATTTGAATTTATGCTCAACGCCCTGCGCCTAACCGGGGGCTTTGATTTAAGCCTATTTGAAGAGCGCACCGGCTTGCCGCTGACTAAAGCAATTCACCAGATTGAAAAAGCAGTTGCTGATGGCTTACTCGAGCGCCAGCTTAATCATATCCAGCCCACTTTACGCGGGCAGCGGTTTTTAAATACGCTGCTGGAGCGGTTTTTGCCTTAGGCAACACCATGTATATGCCCCTATCCTTACGTTGCCACGTGAGTACGATAAAGCAGTGGGCCCACCCTGCAAGTGTTTTGTTTCTTATAAAAAACATTCTCCTAAAGAAAAACAATTTTATAAGCAGCCATTCGTTTTAATTTTTGCCATCACAAGCCCCTTGCCTTCCCCTGCAAGGGGCTTTTTTTTAACCATTAATCCTCGATCAACGGCATAAGTTACCGTTCACACTCACAAATCCCCCGTTACTCGCGTGCTTTAGCTAAATCATTAAATGCTGATTAGTATTCCATATAGATAAACACAAGCACATAACGCTAAAGCCCTCGAGGTTGCCATGAAAAATCAGCTCGGATTTTCATTAATAGAAATCATGATTACCGTTGCCATCGTCGGCATTCTAGCCTCGATCGCAGTACCGCAATATTCAGACTATGTAACCCGCAGCCGCTTAGTAGAAGCACAAAGCAAGCTCAGCGATACGCGTGTGCGCTTAGAGCAGTTCTTTGTAAATAACCGCACTTACGTCGGATTTACCTGCACTCAGGCAGCCGTAGGCAGTGAAAACTTCGGTATTACATGCCCTACTCAAACAGCAAATACCTTCACAATTTCGGCAACAGGCACCAATAAAATGACCGGATTTGGCTTTACCCTCGATGATCTTAATCAACGCACTTCAGCCATTACCGCATCAGGTTGGTCTAATCCTTCGCCCAATAATTGCTGGGTCAGCAAAAAACCGAATATTTGCTAGGCCAGCGAAAATGACTTCCTCCCTGCAAATACACAAGGGCTTTAGCCTTGTAGAAATCATGATCGTACTGGTGATCTTTGGCGTGCTGGTCGCCATCGCCATGCCCGGATTTCAAGGCTGGGTGCGTAGCACTAAATTGCGCAGCTTTGCCGAATCATTTCAAACAGCAGTACAAACAGCAAGGGCCGAAGCGATTAATCGAAACGCCTATGTAGAGCTGGTTTTAACCAATAGCGCAGTCGGAGCGGATGGCAACCGGGATGCCAATGCAGTTACGGCAGTGACAACAGGCACGGCATGGCTGATTCGTGAATGCACCGCTTGCCCCAATATTGGTACAGCGGCGCCAGCAGGCAATACCTATCCCTATATTGACGGCAAAGTTTTGGCCGAAGGCGGAAGTACGAATCCTCCTCAACTCAATGCCAGCGCGTCTTTAATCCGTTTTGATGGCTTGGGCAGGGCTAATGCCGCATTCAATTTAATTGTGGCGGATACCTCGGCCGCCGCAACCCCTGCCAGCTGTACCCTGGCAGGCACCGGCCCGATTACAGACCCAGCCAGAGTCTGCGTTGTTGTAGATCGGGGCGGCGGCGCACGCATGTGTCTGCCCGACGCACCGGCAACCCACCCCAGTTCTTGCGCTAGGAGCTAGAGGCCATGATTAACAAGCATATTCACACCAAGCAAGGCGGCTCCATGCTGCTGGAAGCCATGGTTGGCATCACTATTTTTTCGTTTGGTGTGTTATCGATCCTTGCCTTGCAAGGTAATGCCATGCGGCATGTTTCCAGCACCTCAACCCGCACTTCGGCCATGCAGCTTATCCAGCGTGTGGATGGATTAATGCGCGTTAATCCACGCACCGCCAATCTGGATAGTTTTCGAATGACTACGTGCACTTCAGCAGCAGCCACATCCGCCGCCGGAATCTGGTCCAGAGCCGTGGCTGCACAGTTGCCAGGGGCAATATGCTCTATTGCAATCGATAATGATAATGCCGCCGGGCGCACCATTCGCTGCTTTCGCCGCGCCATCGTCACCATCACTTGGCCGGTAAGACGCGGTGAAGTCACAGGGGCCAACGGTCTTGCAGATGCCAGTGGCGGCCAGCTTAATAGAGCCACCAATGTAGCGGATATCCAGACAGTGTGGAATGACACCACCAACGGCACACTGTGCAATACCTAAAGAGGCAGACGATGCGCCAATCTCATGGCTTTGGCTTGGTAGAACTCATGGTTTCCGTGGTTGTAGCCTTGGTTTCTCTCATTTCAATTTATCAAATTTTTGGGGTCAATGAAGGCTACCGCCGCAGCAGCGTGGGCGGCTCGGGCGCGCAAATCAATGGCGGCATTGCCGTAATGCAAATACAAAAAGATGCCGAACGATCAGGGATGGGGATTGGCGATGTTGGGGCGCTTAACTGCAATGTAGTTTCCAGAGTCGCCGGCGCAACTAACTTTCCGCTTCTCCCCGTGTTAATTCAAACGGCAGGCACATCCGACAGCCTTACTTTTCTTTACGGCAGCAGCATTGTGGGCGGAGGGCAGGTTGCCCAGCTTGCAGATATCGAGCATGTAAACACAGACACCCAATTTGCCAATATATTAGGTGCCCAAAGCATTGCCACCAACGATCTGGTGATTGCATGGCAATCTGGCTTAGCCAATTGCCCACTGTTTCAGGTGACCTGCACCAATGCAACGCCTTGCCCGGCAGGCACGCCCCCTTCAACAGATGGCTTTGCACTTGGCCATGCCGCAAATACATGGAATTCAGCCACCGTAAACTCGCCCTTTCCCGCCTCACTGAGCAAAATTACCCGGCTGTATAACTTTGGCCGTCTAAACCGCCGCACCTACTGTGTGTACCTTAGCGGCAACACCAATGTCTGCGCAGGAGCAGGTACCCAAATTCATGGCTCGCTGCTAAGCCTAGACGCGCTCGATGCCACAGCAGCGGTCGATGGCGTATGGCAAGTGGTTACAGAAAACGTCATCCAGATGAAGGCCGAATATGGTTTAGACACCAATACCGACGGCGACAATATCATTAATAACGTCGATATCTGGCAAAGAGCCGCACCAGCCCAGTGGGCGCAAGTATTAGCCGTGCGTTATGCCGTGTTGGTCAGGGCGAGCAATCCGCAAAAACCCAACCGTGCCGGCACTTGCGTAAACGACAGTGCCAATAACTACACCGCAGCCACCCCAAGTGATGCATTTACGCTAACCACTGCGGCCTACTACCTTGGCTGGTCCGGCGCAGATGCGCTCACTGCACCCGTTAATGCAGACTGGCAATGCTATCGCTACAGCGTGCATGAAACCGTGGTGCCGCTGCGCAATCAAATTATCTTAAACCAACCCATCACGGGCTTTTAAGGAAGACGATCGCATGAACACGGCACGTATTCCTTCCCCCCCACGCCAGCAAGGTCTGGTGCTCTTTATCTCACTGATCGTGCTGGTGATTATGACCCTGGCAGGCATTGCCATGGTCAGATCGATCACCACCAGCACTCAGGTTGCCAATAATCTGTCACTCCGCCAAGGCACTACAGCTGCTGCAGATATCGCGCTGGAATCTGCCCGCCAATGGCTGCTCAATATATCAAGCACCAACCCAGCCACACTGAATGCAGATTCTGCAGCGAACGGCTATAGCGCCACCAATACCACCAACCCGATCAGTCCTACAGATAATACGCAGTGGCGGGCGGGCAGCGCATGGGTTTGGGTAAGTAATACGTGCACCCCCCGGCCCTGTACTCCAGCACCAATGGTACAAGCCACCAGTGCCGCCACTATTGCCAATGCAAATGGCTTTAGCGCTGCTTATTTAATTCAGCGCAGTTGCAGCAATAATGCAGCCCCTTCCTTAGTCATTGACACGGCTGCAGGCACAGGCAATCCCTGCAATCTAATTAAGGCCTGTCCAAGCTGCTTAAAAGAAAAAACATCTTTTAATGTGAGCTACCTTATTACGGTCAGGGTACAGGGGCCAAAAAACACAGTTAGCTTTTACCAGGCTTCCATTTATTAAAGCGAAGCCGGCCCCCGATATAGATGCTGTTTACTCAGCACCTTTGGTATTTTCATTAAGGACCAAGCATCATGAAACTCAGTCTTATTGCCTTAGGATGGCTTGGCCTTAGTGTCAGCTCCCTAGCTGCAACTCAAACCGCCGATAAACCGCTTTCGACTTTAACCTCGGGCGATGTAAAGCCCAATATCATGTTTACGATTGATGATTCAGGGTCAATGGCATGGAGCCATATGCCTGATAGCGTGAGCAATTGGCGCACCAGAGTGGGTTATCACAATTCCTATTGCAATGGTGTGTATTACAACCCGGCCACCACTTACCTTCCACCAAAAAATGCCGATGGCACAAGTAAGCCTAATGCCAGCTACACCGCGGCATGGTATGACGGGTTTAATACAGGCACCTCAGGCGGGCCGAGCAACAGCAGCACCTATAATTTATCTAACAATTTTTTTGCATATGACAACGTAACCGGCGGGGCCAATGGGCCACAACAAACCGCGTTTTACTGGACCTATTCCAGCAGTACGCCATCCGACTCGCAATGCGATACCTCGCTGCCCTCTTCAATCAACACACTGACTACCGGATCTTGGACAAAAACAAAAATCCCTAGTGATGGCAGTGCCGCCTCGGTCGCTGCACGGCAAAACTTTGCCAACTGGTTTAGCTATTACCGCACCCGCATGCTGATGATGAAATCCAGCGCAAGCTTGGCTTTTGCAGATATGGATAGCCGCTACCGCATCGGATTTTCACGTATTGGGCGTTTATCAGCCAACAACTTTGCTAGCTCCGGTTTTTTAAATATTAAAGATTTTGACGGCACGCAAAAAAGTGCTTGGTACACCATGCTTTTCGGCGTCCCAGCAAGTGGTGGTACGCCTTTAAAAACGGCATTACAGGCAGTTGGGGAGATCTATTCAGGGAATAAAAGCGGTGTAACCGACCCTATCCAATACACCTGCCAGCAAAATTTTGAAATTTTAACGACTGATGGTTACTGGAATGCCAGCGGGGACGGTGTATCAGTAGGCAATCAGGACACCGGCTCCGGCGTACCAAGACCAATGCTCGACGGAGCGAATCAATCCAATAATCTTGCCGATGTGGCAATGAAATACTTTAAAACCGATTTACGCACCAGCATGGCCAATAATGCACCGGGCATCCCTGCTTTTGATACGGGCCCTGAAGGCAGGCAAATGATGCGTACCTATACCCTAGGCCTGGGAATGGATGGCACTCTTAATTATGTGGACGACTACGAAACCAACAGCAATGCCAGTGTTAATGATTTTGTAGGCATCAAAAATGGCACAAAAAACTGGCCAACCGTGGTGGGGGATCAATTAACCACCATTGATGATTTATGGCATGCAGGCGTCAATGGCGGTGGAAAATTCTTTAGCGCCAAAGACCCGAATGCCGTTGCTGCCAGCCTGAAAAGTGCACTGAACGATATCAGCTCCCGGCTAGGATCAGCGGGTGCCCCCGATGTATCCAATGCGTTTATGACCGCGGCTGACAATAAGGTTTACAACAGCAGCTATAAAACACGAGATTGGACTGGCGATGTATCCGCCAGAAGTGTTGATGTGAGCAACGCAACCTTTACCACTACTGCGCTCTGGTCAGCACAGGATTTGCTCGCCGCGCGCAATATGGTCAGTAACCCCCGCAAAATCTATTCCTGCGCGAGCACATGCACCAGTTTCACCAATTTTGATGCGGCCACTTACGCCAGCAATGCCTCTATTACTGCTGGTGTTACCAGCTTAAAAACAGCCAATTCGCTCAATACAGCCCAGCAGGCTGCCATTGATGGCACCAAGCTCGTGAACTATCTGCGAGGCGATCAAAGCAATGAGCCCAACACCGCCAATCCAAACACAACAGCTGTAACCGCACTTTTTCGCCAGCGCACCAAAATTCTTGGCTCGATTATTCATGGCGGAGTGAGCTACGTTAAAAAATCTGATAAAGCATATGCAGACGCTGGATATGGTGAGTTTTCGCGCACTAATTTAACGCGTCGTGCCATGCTTTATTCGCCCGCCAACGATGGCATGGTGCATGCCTTTGATGCCAGCACAGGAGAAGAGGTCTGGGCATTTATTCCCCCAAGCCTACTGCCTAGCCTGTGGAAGCAAGCCGATAGAAATTACGATAGTAATTTTCAGTATTTTGTAGATGGATCCCCGACCATTGCCGATATCTATACAGGAAGCGCATGGAAAACCATTCTGGTAGGCGGCTTACGAGGTGGTGGCGGCGAGTTCTACGCAATCGATATCACCAATCCATCTGCCACCGCCCCCGCTGCGCCTTTATGGAGCTTTAAAGATAGCCGGCTTGGCAAAACCTATGGCTTTCCTGTGGTTGGCAAAATAGCGGGACAATGGAAAGTATTGCTTAGCTCCGGCTACGATAACAGTGATGGCAAAGGTTATGTTTTTGTTCTAAATGCTACAACAGGTGCGCTGGAAAAAACCTTCACCACCGCGTGCACCGCCACAGATGGCACCTGCGGCGTATCAAAAATCGGAGTGCTCTTTACTGAACCCGATATCGACGACACAATTAAAATGGCTTACGCAGGTGATTTAGCAGGCAATTTATGGCGCTTTGATGTGGCGGGCGCACAGGGTAATGCGGTGCTTGCGGCCACAACAGGCACCAGCGCACTCCGCCAACCCATCAGCTCGGCCCCGCTGATTAAAGAAATGACCGCTTATAAAAACAGCAGCGGCATTGCTTCTCATTATGTGAACTTTGGAACAGGGCGCTTTTTAAATCAAAATGATATGAGCACCAGCGATACGCAAACGATATATGGCTTATTAATTGATCCAAGCTTAGGATCAATCGATTCAAGCTTTAATAACTTGCGCTCATCGGGCTCTTTAATTGAGCTAGTTCTTGATAAAACCTGCGATAAAACCATTAAAGACAATCTAAATGGATCGGTTACTTCTTTGGATGGAATTGATGGAGCGAGCTTATCGAATAACTGCCCGAATTCTGTAGCAGGAGACTTTAGTAACGGCGACGGCAACTTTGACACCATTACCTTAAAAAGAGCGGCTAACTCTGCCTTAGGCAGTGATTTAACAACTTGTAAAAACAGCACCAAAGGCTGGCGGACTAATTTGCCGATTGCTAAAGAGCGTATTCCTAACGACCCCTTTCCTTTTGATACCTATGGTGTATTTAGCTCCATTGTGCCGGGAGGCGACTCCTGCACGCCAGGCGGCGTTAGCCGTGAATACAAAATGCCGCTTAATTTAAGTAAAGACTGGTTGTGCGCCAACCCATCAACCAATGTATTTATCAGTGTGGGTAAGAATAAAGACGGCGTGCTTTCAGACGACCCATCGCGCCGAGTCTCAGTTACCACCTCTAAATTCGACAGTATTAAAGTGAATGCAGATGGCACTGGCTCTGTGGATGCAGCGAGACTAGACCTAAAAGTTAAAGGAAAACGCTCTTCCTGGAGTGAAATCGTTCGCTAAGAAAACATTGGCAGCCCATTACAGATGGGTTGCCAATGTCATTAACTGCCACGTAATGACGGTAAAAGTACCAGATTTGACGTAGCGTTTTAGCAACAAGTATTAGATATTAACAATGTTATTTTAAATCTACCCAATCCCCCGCCGCTCTTCCTCCCCGTATTTCCCCTTCTTTCTCCCTCCAACAATCAAGCAACTGTTTAAAACTGACATTTCTAAATAAAAATTACCGCTCATCAGAAAAAAACGGCCGCCGATAAAATGCTATAAGAACTTCAACCGACTAGATAAATGCCGCCTATGTAAGCATTATGCCGATCCAATATGTTAGGAAACGATAATGCGACTTTCAGCTGGTTTTACCCTTATAGAAATAATGATCACCGTGGCGATTATCGGCATTTTGGCGTCGATTGCCGTGCCTAGCTATCAAGACTACGTCATCCGCAGTCGGCTGGTAGAGGCACAAAGTAAGCTAAGCGAAACACGAGTGCAGCTTGAGCAGTTTTTTATGAATAACCGCAGCTATGAAAACTTCGACTGCAAAAGAGATGCAACCGCAGCAGAAGGCTTCAATATCACCTGCAAAGACAAAACTGCAAATGCCTATACCATCGTCGCTACGGGCACAAATAAAGCAAGCGGCTTTACTTTCACACTCAACGATCAGGGCATCAAAGCCACCACAGCAGCCCCAACCAGCAAAGGGTGGACAACATCAGATAGCTGCTGGGTTAGCAAAAAGTCTGGCTGCTAATCATGGAACTACGCCTTCCTCAAAGCTGCCAGCAGGGCTTTACCCTGATCGAGCTGATGATCACGCTACTTATTTTTGGCGTTTTATTATCATTGGCCGGGCCACCATTTCAAGCATGGGTACGTGGTACTCAGCTCAGAACCTACGCCGAATCATTCCAAAGCGCCGTGCAACTCGCACGGGCAGAGGCAATTAAGCGTAATGGCTATGTGGAGCTGGTGCTGACAAATGATGCCGTTTCACCGGCCATTTCCGCCAGCGTCTCAGCAAACAACAAAGGCACAGCATGGCTCATCCGTGCCTGCCCGGATTGTATCAACTTAGGCAATGCACCCACTGTAGCAAACCCAAGCTACCCCTTTATTGAAGGGAAAACCGTGACTGAAGGTAACTCCGCTCAATTTAAGCTGGTAGCAGACCAATCGCTACTGCGATTTGATGCGCTAGGTCGCGCCAATCGCTCGCTCAGCATTATCGTCAGTGCAAATGAATCCGAGGTAGCAGATTGCCGTAAAGCCACTGCCGAGAGCAACACCATTCAAAGCCCGGCAAGAATTTGCTTACTCGCTGATGAAGGCGGCAATACGCAGCTTTGCCTGCCTGACGCGCCTGCAAAAAACCCTGCAAGTTGTATGAGGACAGCCAAATGAGCACGCTTCATTCTCAACGTGGATCGATGCTGCTTGAATGTTTAGTTGGCATCAGTATTTTTTCCTTTGGCGTGCTGGCTCTTAGTGCACTACAGGCTAATGCCATGCGCCACTCGGTGAGCAGCAGCTCCCGGACAACGGCCACCCAGTTAATTCAGAGGCTAGATGGTGAAATGCGCAGCAACATCACAAATTTAAGCGACTTTCAAATAACAAAAGCGAAATGCAAAGATGTAGCGCCCAGCTCAGATGCCGCAAAAAAGTGGGCTCAGGCCGTATCAGCAAACCTTAGCGATGCCACTTGTTCTGTTGCTATTCAGGCAAACGATGCAACCAGCACCCCCTGCTCCCGCAGGGCCACCGTATCCATCAGCTGGCCAGTACACAATGGCGCAAAAACAGCAGCAGCTACGGGCGCAAATAAGGGGCTCAATCAAGCGGTCACCACGATAGATATCCCGACAATTTTAGAAACCAACGATCCTTTGGAAACAAGGCATTTACGCTGTGGATTATAAAATGCGCCCTTCTTATGGCTTTGGCCTGATCGAAATCATGGTAGCCATTGTGATTTCGCTACTGGCCTCTCTTGCTATTTACCAAACCTTCAGCACCAGCGAAGGCTTTCGAAGATCAACCTTAGGCAGTGGCAATGCGCAAAGCAGTGGCGGGATTGCCATTATGCAAATCCAAAAAGATCTGGAGCGTTCTGGCTATGGCATAGGCTCAAGCCGCGCACTGAACTGCAATGTGGTTTCGCAAAATGCAAACTACACAAACTTCCCTCTTGTGCCTGTACGCATCACGACTGTGGCGGGTGGCTCTGATCAGATTTCACTAATGTACAGCACATCGCCAGCAGGTGGTATGCCAGCCCTGTTTGGCGAGGGGACTACACACACCAATAATGACAATCAATTCGTTAATATCTTATTGGCAAGTCAGTTCCAGACCGGCGATTTAGTCGTGGTTTGGCCAGACCCAGGTAAACAGGCACAAACGGCCTGCCCCTTGTTTCAAATTACCTGCACCAGTGCTGATTGTGTAGGCGCAGGTACACCCGCTGCAGGCAAAGACTTTTTGCTGCGCCATACCGCAAATGCACTTTGGAATGGCACGGCAGTAAATCAGCCTTTCCCGGCCTCACTGCCAATGAACACCACGCGCTTATTTAACTTTGGCACGATGGTTCGCCGCACCTACTGCGTGTATTTAGCAGGCAACCCTAATCAATGTAATCAAGTAGGTAATAAAACGGATGGTAGTTTGCTCAGTATGGATGCCCCCAAAGATAAGGCCGTTGATGAGAGCAGCTGGACCAACACGACAGAAAATGTAATCCAGCTCAAAGCGCAATATGGCCTGGACACCAATACGGACGGCGACAATATACCCAATAACGTCAGCAGCTGGACCAACACAACCCCCGCCAATCTCCAAGGATGGCAACGGCTGATTGCAATTCGCTATGCCGTGCTAGTACGGGGCAACTACCCCGAAAAACCTAAACGAGATGGTAGCTGCAATGCCACGGCTGCTGATGCCAAATTTACCTGGGCTGGTGGCGATTTCAATCAGCCAACTAATGCACAACCCAGCGACACCAGCTGGCAGTGTTACCGCTATTCCGTGCATGAAACCGTAGTGCCACTACGTAATCAGCGGCTCATCAATCAGCCTAATTTAATCAGTACATCTGCGCCGTAAAGCATATGCCCAATAATCCATTGTATAAACGAGCTCCAATGCCCCCTAAAGCCCTAAAACACAAGCAAAAAGGGCTAGTGCTGCTGATTTCATTGATCGTATTAGTGGTCATGACCTTAGCCGCCATTGCCTTAGTCAGATCCATGATGACTAGCAACCAGGTTGCCAATAATCTAGCCCTGCGCCAAGGCACCACGGCAGCCGCCGATGCCGCTCTTGAAAAAGCACGATTTTGGTTGGTGGATCGATCATTGCAAGCGCCTGCCGAGCTCAATAATGCATCCAATGCGAATGGCTATAGCCCAACGAATGCAATCAACCCCATAAATGGCAATGCATGGCGTGCAAATGTGAACTGGGTATGGGCCAACCCTAATGCAGGGAATGCCCCTCTGCCACAAGCAAAAGCCAATGAAGCACTTAATGAGAATGGGTATAGAGCCGCCTATTTTATTCAGCGTAGCTGCGCCACAGCAGGGCAAAAAACACCAAACAGAAGCGCGTGCGACTTACAAAAGATGTCACCTAATGAGCCAGAAGGTAATTCTGAGTATCAAATGATTTACAAAATCACCGTGCGAATTGAAGGCCCCAAAAACACGGTTAGTTTTTATCAAAGCACACTGTATTAAAGCGACAGAGGTACACAATGAAAATAATTGCACTCAGTATTCTGAGTATTAGCCTAAATAGCTTTGCCGCCCAAACGGCAGATAAGCCTTTATCAACTTTAAGCTCAGGCGATATCAAACCCAATGTGATGTTTATCATTGATGATTCCGGTTCGATGGCATGGAGCTTTATGCCAGACAGCGTTGTTCATTGGCGTAATAGCGTTGGCTACCATAATTCATATTGCAACGGCGTGTATTACAACCCTAAGACCAGTTACCTCGCCCCCAAAAATGCCAACGGCACCGATATGCCGAATGCCAGCTTTACTGCTGCCTGGTATGACGGCTTTAGCAGCGGCAGCACAGCAACCCACAACCTTAGCAACGGTTTTTTTTCCTACGATAGTGTAGGCAGTGCAAACAATGGCAACTCGTACAAAGAACCTGCATTTTATTGGCAATTCAAATCCACTACATTGCCATCAGAAGAGCAGTGCGGTTTAGCTTTGAACCGGCCTGGCTCTAGTTGGGAAAAAGTACTTATCCCACAAGACAATAGTGCAAAATCTGCAGCAGAAAGACAAAATTTTGCCAACTGGTTTAGCTATTACCGCACACGTATTTTGATGATGAAATCCAGTGCTGGTGCGGCTTTTTCCAGCATTGGTGACCGCTATCGCGTGGGCTTTTCTTCTATCAATAATCTAACCGGTGGTCACTACAGCAAAGATCGCTATCTCAATATTGAGAACTATGCCAATACTCAAAAATCGGCTTGGTATGCCATGCTCTATGGCACATATCCGGGCGGTGGAACGCCACTTAAAACCGCGCTTAATGCCGTAGGAAAAATTTATTCCGGCCAGCTCCCTACCCGAGATGTAACAGACCCCATGCAGTACACCTGCCAGCAGAATTTCACCATTCTCACTACTGATGGCTACTGGAACAGGGGCAATAATGCAGGCATTGGCAAACAGGATAACGCCAGCAACATCCCTTATCCGATGAAAGATGACACTAATACAAGTGAAACACTTGCAGATGTGGCCATGTATTACTTTAAAAATGATATTCGCTCCACAATGACCAATAACGTGCCAGGAGTCGAGGCCTTTGCTGGGGCCGAAAAAGGGCGTCAGATAATGCGTACCTATACACTAGGCTTAGGCATGGATGGTGAGCTTAAAAGAAGTGATTACGAGCCGCTATCTAATAAACGCGTGCCCTGGCCCAAGGTGGAAGGAGACTCCAAAACCACCATCGATGATTTATGGCACGCTGCCGTTAATGGTGGGGGTGAATATTTCAGTGCAAAAGACCCCAATGCCGTAGCAGCAGGGATTTCCAAAGCCCTCAGCGATATTGAATCAAAAACAGCCTCAGTTGGGTCTGCCGATGTATCCAGCTCGTTTATGAGCCCTGATGATCGCTCGATTTTCTCAAGCTCGTTTAAAACCATCAGTTGGACAGGGGAGGTGCAGGCCCGCACCCTCAACTTGGAGACCAGTGCATTAGAGGGCGTTACTTGGTCTGCAAACACTAAGCTAGGAGAGTTAGGTCATGCAAACCGAAAAATTTATACCTGCACACCCGGAGCGTGCACCAGTTTGGTTGATTTCAACGACCAAAACACCACCCTTATCAGTGCGATGGCCGCAGGTGTCACAGCACTCAAAACCAGTAATGGCACACTTAGCTCTACACAGCTTGCCAAAAATACAGCCAGCGCTCTGATTAATTATTTACGGGGCGATAAAAGCAATGAAATCAAGCCAGATGCAAAAGCAGCAGACTCCTTATATCGTGTGCGCATAGGCTACCTAGGATCTGTGATTCATGGCGGCGTTAGCTATGTAAAAAAACCGAATAAAGCCTATAGCGATGTGGGTTATGACACTTTTGTACGTAGCAATGCAGGTAGAAAAGCAATGGTTTACGCCCCGGCGAATGACGGGATGCTGCACGCCTTTGATGCCATCACTGGAGAGGAAAAATGGGCTTTTGTTCCTCCCACAGTTATTCCTCGCCTATGGCAACAGGCAGAACGTGCTTATACCAACGATTTCAAATACTTTGTTGATGGTGCACCAACCATTGCCGATATTAAAGTGGGCAATACTTGGAAAACCATCCTTGTAGGCGGCTTACGTGGTGGTGGCGGTGAATACTATGCACTGGATATCACCAACCCAGCCTCACCACCTGTCCTTTTATGGAGCTTCAGCGACTCACGTCTAGGCAATACTTATGGCTTTCCTGTTGTAGGAAAGGTAAACGGCACTTGGAAAGTCTTACTTAGCAGCGGCTACGACAATGCAGATAATAAAGGCTATATTTTTGCCCTGAATGCAGCGACTGGTGTTGTTGATAACACCTTCACCAGCAGCTGCAGCAACAATACAGGCCTATGCGGCTTATCAAAAATTGGTGTCTTATTTGAAAATAGAAACGTTGATGACACCATTTTAATGACCTATGCCGGTGATTTGGCGGGCAATTTATGGCGTTTTAATCCCAAAGATGGCAGTGGCGCCTTGGTTGCCAAAACGGGTACGGATCTATTGCCACAGGCCATCACCACGGCCCCTATGGTTAAAGCCACCGCACATAAAAACAGCGCTAATGAAGCCATGCATTATGTGACCTTTGGAACCGGCCGCTATTTAAACCAAGCCGACCTTTCCAGCAGCGATACCCACACTTTTTATGGTTTATTAGTGGACCCTAGCGCCAGCACTATAGACTCTGCTTTTACAGCATTAGGCAGCTCAACAGCATTAACCGAGCTACAGTTCAAAAAGAATGGTGGTGACATCGAACTAACTCGCAACGGAGATGCCAGCGCGGTTGACACTCCAGCAGCACTATTGGCATGCCGTGAAAAAATCAGAGGCTGGCGGGCCAATATGTTTATCAACAAAGAACGCCTTTCGAACGACCCAATGCAGCGAGGAGAAAAAGCGCGCTTTTTCACCACAGTTCCAGATGGAGATGCCTGCACACCAGACGGTAAAAGCAGACAGTATTCATTGCCAATGGAAATCAGCAGCAATTGGATGTGCTCTAATCCCAAAATCACTCAATCCATCACCGCAGGCGAGGATGCATTTGGCAAAGCGCATGAAGATCCAAAACAGATTCCATCAGTGACAACTCCTAGTGACGGCGGCAATAAGGATGGTGACAGCCTCGATATTGGTTCAGAAGGGGACCCAAAAAAAGGGCAGGCACTCCTCAGACCGCAATTAAAAGGCCGCCGCTCGGCTTGGACAGAGATTGTGAACTAAAGACTTAAAACCTAAAGTGGTGTGCACGCCTTGCACACCACTTTTCAACTCAAAAACAACAATGTTTTTTTACAAACTATAATCAAACAATCTTCGATCAAAGATAAATTTAAATAAGCCCAAACCCTGATACAAACCGAGAGAATCTACTAAGCCTTAGACCCAATTGCTTTTTTATCTAGCCTTGTACTCCAACAGCACACACTAAAGCCTAAAAAAACGATAAATCCTTTCATAAACAAAAAATCATACCGTTAAGCGAAAAATTAAATTACACACTAAAAATAAAATTTGTGTCGAAGATTGCTATATTGCAATCAATATCGTTTAATCTGCCTATATTGGTTTAAAAGTTTCAATCTATTGGGCAAAACAGCCCTTAAAAAAAGTAAAGGAGTATGCAGTGGAACGAATCAACTTCAACGGCAAAGCCGCGCGGAAAGTCGCTGGTGGACTGCTGCTGCTAGCAACAATTATGTTGACGGCTTGTAATGGATCATCTGGTGGGGATAGTTCATCCACAACACCGACACCGACACCTGTTCCCAATGCATCTGCAGTGGCAACAAAAATCTTGGTATCCACAGATAAATCTACCGGAGTCAAAACAGGTGGCACCGATGAAGCAACTCTAACTATTCAAGCAATTGATAAAAATGGCGGTGCAATTAACGGCGCGTTAATTGATCTCTCAACCACTACGGGTGTATTAAGCTCATCAGGGGTAACCACAGGGGCTGACGGCAAAGCAACGGTTAAATTTAATGCTGGCGATGATAAAAACAACCGGGTTGAAAGTATTACTTTAAGTAGCGGCACTGCTGCCACCAATAATCTATTCACCACTGCATTTCCAGTAAAAGTGATTGGCAGCACAGTAACCATCACGGCATCAGCAAACAGCTTGGTTTCAGGCACAGAGACTCAGCTGGAAGTCTTAGTGAAAGATGGTAATGAGCAATTGATTGATGGGGCAAAAGTTAGCTTTAGTAATTCCGGAAGCGGCAGTGTGACCTTTTCTGCTCCTGAAGTAACAACGGTTAATGGCGGCAAAGCAACAGTCAAAGTGACTGGAGCAACAGCAGGGCTGACCACCATCACAGCAACGGCACTCGGAAACACCAAAACTCAAGATTTAACCATTACTGGCACCAGTGCATCCAGCTTCCGAATCAGCTCTCCGGCTGCGTCTCGTTATGCTCTGAGCACAAATACTGCCTTGCCAATTACGGTAAATGCACCAGGCAGCAGCACCGTTGTGTTTGCAGCCACACTGGGCACTTGGTCCAATGGAAAAACCACACTGGAAGTGCCCGTTGTAAATGGCGCGGCAAGTGCAACCTTTAGCTCGTCCAGCACAGGCATTGCTACAGTGAGTGCTTACGATAAAACCAAGCCATCGCAATCCAGCTCTATGTCTGTTGCGCTCACCGCCGATGTTGCCAATGTAAGTGCTGTAGATGTTTCAGTACAAAGCAAAGCATCTATCCTGGCCCCTAGCGCAGGCACACAACAAAACACGACTTTAATTACTGCAAAAGTTACAGATAAAGCTGGGCAGCCTGTTGGCAATATTCCAGTCGCTTTTGATATTTCACAATCAACAGGGGGCGGTGAAACAGTTTCTCCTGTCGTAGTATTAACCAGCGATGGTACAGACCCTAACAAACCACTCGGCGTTGCAGAAACCACCTTTACTTCCGGCTCACTGCCTAGCGGACAAAGCAGCAAGTCCGTTGGCGTACGTGCCACCGCCCTATTAGCCAATGGCGCTACTCAGCCTTCAATTGCATCTGCGCAAATCACTATTGCAGGCGGAGCAGGATCAATCTCGATTGGCCAAGCCAGCAAAATTGGCTCATCCACAGATAACACGCGTTATCAGTTATCTATGTCAGCAATTGTTGCAGATGCTGCCGGTAACCCACCACCGGTAGGCACAGAAGTGAATATTTCGGTATGGCCACTTTATTTCTCAACCGGTAGCGGCTGCGTTTACGATAAAACCTTTAAAGCTGAAGATACCAATGAGAACTTGACTCTGGATGCGGGTGAAGATGGTGTTATTAGCCAAGTAGATAACATTACCTTCCAACTTCCCCTTACCAGCTCAAGTACGCCTTATGTACCAAAACCAAGTATCAATAGCAAAAATGGCAAATTGGACCCACCACCAGCTGCTGCAGGTACTGTTCCTGTAAAAGTTAAGACCGAAGCAGACGGCAGCGCACCATTTGTCTTTACATACAATAAGTCTGATTCAATCTGGACTGTCGTACGTATGCGGGCAAGCACTAAAGTACAAGGTACTGAAACTGTTTCTGAAAGTATTTTCCGCCTGTCTCCAACCAAAGAAGACGTGGATTTACCTAAAACCTGCTTTATTTCAGATTCAAAATATAACGCCATCGTGCCTTAATTTTTGATATCGCATCAACAAAACAGCCGCTTAATCAAGCGGCTGTTTTTATTCCCCATCCCACAAATAAACCTTCAAATCAATCTTCCCACCTTCCCCAAACTCCACACCTTCGCACTGTAATAAAAAACGCTGTTCATCATCATTGCCATCTAGCCCTCTAGGGCTGACTTTGCCTTGGCCGTTGATCACGCGCTGCCACGGTACTGGGGTTTCTTTATCATGCAGGCAGCGGCCGACGAAGCGGGAGTGGTTGGGGTAGCCAGCCAACTTGGCGATCTGGCCGTAGGTAGCGACTTTGCCGTAGGGGATGCGGGTAACGACGCGGCGGATGGCTGTTGCGATGGCGCTCATAGCGGACCTTTCAGCAAAAGTTCTGTAGACACAAAGGGCGGGGAGAACACAGAGCTCGCTGAGAAAAACGAGTTAATACCAACACTGAACGCGTCATTCCCGAATGCTTGTATCGGGAATCCAGAGGTAATTCTGGCCCCCAACAAAACCACTCGGG
The DNA here is from genome assembly GCF_000969645.2 of Janthinobacterium sp. B9-8. NCBI lineage: Bacteria > Pseudomonadati > Pseudomonadota > Betaproteobacteria > Burkholderiales > Oxalobacteraceae > Janthinobacterium > Janthinobacterium sp. B9-8. Next base: position 89,047 of record NZ_CP014222.1, on the reverse strand, counting down.
GGTGACCAATGCAAAAAATTCTATTAAATGGAGGAGTACAAACCCAAATCTTGAACCACGGAGGACACAGAGAGCATGGAGTTTCACGGAGAAAACCCAAACCCTGTTTTGTTTGGTTTTCTCCTTGTTCTCCTCGTCTTTCTCCGTGCCCTCTGTGTCTACAGATCTTGGGTTTTAACCCTTACGCTCAACCTGGCTTACATCACGCACGGCTCCAGTGTGGGCGGAGGTGGTCATGGCGGCGTAGGCTCTAAGTGCTGGTGAGATATAGCGTTGACGATCAACAGGTTTCCACGCGTTTTTGCCACGGGCTTCCATTTCTACTCGGCGCTCTTCCAGCGTTGCGTCATCCACGGCAAGGCGAATGCTGCGCTGGGGGATGTCGATTTCTATGGTGTCACCTTCATGCACCAAACCAATCAAGCCGCCATCGGCCGCTTCTGGGCTGACGTGGCCAATGGATAAGCCGGAAGTGCCGCCAGAGAATCGCCCGTCGGTTAGCAGCGCGCACGCTTTGCCCAAGCCTTTAGATTTTAAATAGCTGGTTGGATAAAGCATTTCTTGCATGCCGGGGCCGCCTTTCGGACCTTCATAGCGAATCACCACAATATCGCCGGCTACGATTTGGTCGGCCAGAATACTAGCTACCGCATCGTCTTGGGATTCAAACACACGGGCACGGCCGGTGTATTTAAGAATGGAATCATCCACACCAGCAGTTTTAACAATACAGCCTAGTGGGGCGATATTGCCGGATAACACGGCGAGGCCACCGTCTTGACTGTATGCGTGCTCTTTACTACGGATGCAGCCATTTTCACGGTCTAGATCCAGCTCTGGCCAGCGCATGGACTGGCTAAACGCGATGGTGGTCGCCACCCCGCCCGGTGCTGCACTAAAGAAGCGATGCGCTTCGCTGTCTTTGTCGTTGACGCTAATATCCCACTTCGCCAACGCTTCACCCATGGTCGGTGCGTGCACTGTTTTGGCGTCAGAATGGATCAGCCCAGCACGGTTTAGCTCGCCCAAGAGCGCCATCACACCACCAGCGCGGTGCACGTCTTCCATATGATATTTTTGCGTAGCCGGTGCGACTTTAGCCAAGCACGGCACACCACGGGAAACCCGATCGATATCTTGCATGGTGAAATCAACTTCAGCCTCAAACGCGGCAGCCAGCAGGTGCAAGACGGTATTGGTCGAGCCGCCCATCGCCACATCTAAGCTCATGGCGTTTTCAAATGCGGCCTTGGTGGCGATGCTGCGCGGCAAGACTGAATCATCATCTTGCTCATAATAGCGCTTGGCAATTTCAACAATGGTGCGGCCCGCTTGCAAGAATAATTGCTTGCGATCGCCGTGCGTAGCCAACATCGAGCCATTACCCGGCAAGGACAAACCCAAAGCTTCGGTTAAGCAATTCATCGAATTTGCGGTAAACATGCCAGAGCAAGAGCCACAGGTTGGGCAGGCAGAGCGCTCTACGGCGGCGACTTCTTCATCGCTCACACGGCTGTCCGCGGCTTCAACCATGGCATCAACCAGATCTAGCTTACGTACGCCGCCTTTCCAATCCACCTTACCCGCTTCCATCGGCCCGCCAGAAACAAAAATCACCGGAATATTCAGGCGCAGCGCAGCCATCAGCATGCCGGGAGTGATTTTGTCGCAATTGGAGATACACACAATCGCGTCGGCACAATGCGCGTTGACCATATATTCAACCGAATCGGCAATCAGATCACGGCTGGGCAGGCTGTACAGCATGCCCGAATGCCCCATAGCAATGCCGTCATCTACGGCAATGGTGTTGAATTCTTTGGCGATGCCGCCGGCTTTTTCGATCTCTCTGGCGACCAGCTGGCCTAAGTTATGCAGGTGAACATGGCCCGGCACAAATTGGGTAAACGAGTTGGCAATGGCGATGATGGGCTTATCGAAATCACCATCTTTCATGCCTGTTGCACGCCACAGGGCGCGGGCACCGGCCATATTGCGGCCATGCGTGGTAGTGCGGGAGCGGTAGACGGGCATAATCATTCCTTGCTACGAGGTAAATCAATCAAGAAAAAGACTTCAAATATCTGAATAGCCGTATTTATAAAGAGCGCATCAACCACTTGGGTAAAGCAGGAGGCTAGTCAGAAAACGGCTGATCGACTCTGCGTAGTAAAAGTAATTTTGTCACTCCAACATGCAGTGCTGGCGGCCCAAAGGAAATATTCAGGCTAAGTACGGCTTAGTTAGCCACTGTTTCGCGTTCTGCGAATCAAATGTCAACATAGCCTAGGGTATAATCGAACCATTTTATCGGAAGGCTGGTTTGCATGCTAATTCATCCGCAATTTAACCCGATCGCCATCCAAATTGGCCCAATAGGCATTCACTGGTACGGGCTGATGTATCTGATCGGCTTTATGCTGTTTTTGTTTATGGGCCGTATGCGCGCCAAGCAATCCAATCTATGGAAGCCAGAAGAGCTGGACGATCTCTTATTCTATGGCGTGCTAGGGGTGATTCTCGGCGGGCGGCTGGGTTATGTGCTGTTTTATAAGCCAGACTTTTACTTCTCAAACCCGCTGGATATCCTCAAAGTTTGGGAAGGCGGCATGGCGTTTCATGGCGGCTTCCTTGGCGTATTGGTGGCAATGTGGGTATTTGGGCGCAAAACGGGCCGCAGCTTTTTTCAAGTAACCGACTTTATTGCCCCACTCGTGCCGCTTGGCCTAGCCGCTGGTCGCTTAGGTAACTTTATTAATGGCGAACTGTGGGGCAGAGTGACTTCGGCAGATATGCCTTTTGCGATGATTTTCCCGCAGGCAAGAGACGGGCTGCCACGCCACCCTTCGCAGCTGTATCAGTTTGCATTAGAAGGCATCGTCTTATTTATGATGCTTTGGTTTTATTCTGCCAAGCCACGCCGCACTGGCCAAGTTTCTGCGCTATTTTTATTAGGTTACGGCGTATTTCGCTTTATCGCCGAATTTGCCCGCGAGCCCGATGATTTTCTTGGCTACTTAGCCCTGCATCTTTCGATGGGACAATTGCTCAGCCTGCCGATGATCCTGATTGGCGCACATTTGTTTTGGTGGAGCAGCAAAAAACCACGCAATGCTTAACTCGTAGGATAGGCGGAGCGTTCTCTACGCGAAAAAAGACTACGCACGTAGAGCGATACCCATCAACGCTGCGGCTCCGATGAGTATCGCCAAAACACGGCTCCACCCATCCTACAATGACATCTTAATCATAGAGAAACCACCATGAAACTACGCTCCATCGCCCTTGTGGCCTCTTTGCTCGCCGCTGGCTTTTGCCAGGCTGAGGAAGTATTAAGAGTCTCAGCCATTCCTGATGAATCGCCTACTGAGCTACAGCGCAAATTCACCCCTCTGGGCAAATATCTGGAAGCCGAGCTAGGCATGAAAGTGCAGTTTGTACCGGTGACTGATTACGCTGCCGTAGTGGAAGCACTGGCTGGCAAGCGCATTGATTTGGCTTGGTTGGGCGGCTTTACTTTTGTACAAGCTAATAAACGCGGCAAGGTTACGCCACTAGTACAACGCGAAGAAGACGCGCGTTTCACCAGCAAATTTATTACCGCCCGTAGCGACATCAACAGCCTGAACGATCTAAAAGGCAAGACCTTTGCCTTTGGCTCGGCATCCAGCACCTCCGGCCATTTAATGCCGCGCTACTTTATTGAGCAAAAAGGCATTGATCCGGATAAGGATTTCAAAGGTTTGCCTGCTTATTCCGGCACACACGATGCCACCGTGGCTTGGGTGGCTTCGGGCAAGGTAGACGCGGGTGCGTTGAATGCTTCGGTTTGGGATAAATTGGTCGAACAAAAGAAAGTTGATCCAAGCAAAGTGCGCGTGTTCTACACCACGCCACCGTTCTTTGATTACAACTGGACGATCCGCTCTGATCTGGATGCTGGCATCGCCGCCAAGCTAAAAGCGGCCTTCTTAAAGCTGGATGCTAAAAACCCAGCGCATAAAGAAGTGCTCGATCTACAACGCGCCAGCCGCTTTATCCCAACATCGGCCGAGAATTACAAAGCGATTGAAGAATCAGCCAAGAAAGTGGATTTGATTAAGTAAGAACCTAAGGTCTGTAGACACACACCGAGCTTAAAAGCAGAACACAGAGAAATCATGAGTTGCTATTCGTAGGAGTGGCTTTAGCCGCAAAAGCAGCGTTTATTCAAAACTATTCGCAGCTTATGTCGCTCCTACGGTAGACATAAGCCAGCTCAAAGACGCTTTTCCTCCGTGTGCTCTGTGTTCTCCCCGATCTCTGTGCCTACAGATTTTTTGCTCTCCATCTCCCTTACATAAGTACACCATGTTCCAACTGCAACAGCTCTCCCTCACGCTTGGCGCTACTTGCGTATTAAATAACATCACGCTTGCCGCCACTCAGGGCGAGCAGATTGCGCTGATTGGGCCTTCTGGCGCGGGTAAGTCTTCTTTACTTCGGCTGCTGGGTACGCACCATGCGCCCAATAGCGGTGAGCTGCGTTTACTAGATCAAAATCCGTGGCTGCTCGATCGTCGCCGTCTGCAGCAATTACGCAGCCGCATCGGCATGGCGTATCAAGCACCGCCGCTGCCTGGCAAAAGCCGTGTGATTACAGCCGTGGCAGCTGGGCGATTAGGGCGACAATCCTTTGCTCAATCTTTACTGGCGCTGGCTTATCCGCAAGATATTGCAGGGATACGCGCGGTACTAGAACAGGTGCAGCTGGCTGATAAATTATTTGTAGCTTGCGATACCCTCTCTGGCGGGCAATTACAGCGGGTGGGCTTGGCACGCGTGCTGTATCAAGCGCCTGATCTTATCCTTGCCGACGAGCCCGTTTCCGCGCTTGACCCAGTCTTAGCAGATAAAACCATAGACCTGCTCACCTCTGCGGCACAGGCTCGCCAAGCCACACTGCTCACCAGCTTGCATTCAGTTGATCTGGCACTCAAATTCTTCCCGCGCATTGTGGGCATCCGCCAAGGGCAGATTCAATTTGATTTACCGAGCGCGGAAGTCAGCCCCACCCTGCTCGATACGCTGTATGCGGGGGAAAGTAATGATCCAAGTACTCCGCCAGCAGCCAGCCTGCCTCGGGGCGCTCGATGCTAGTTCGGGAGAAAGATCCCGCTGCACGCTTGCGCCTAACGATTACGCTAATCGTTATTCTGCTGTTCGCACCCGCCTTCCAGCTCAGTGGTTTTGCTCCTTGGAAGCTTTGGGAAAGCGGTACGCTAAGCCATCTTTTTGTTTTTTTAGGCAGCTTTTTTCCGCCCGCGCATTCCGCCGATTTTTTGCAAGAGATGGGTTTAGCCACCATCCAGACTTTGGCCGTGGCCACGACCGGATCGCTGCTGGCGATGCTGATTGGCTTTCCCGCCGCCCTACTCAGCACGCAGGCGCTATCGGTTCCGCTACTCACCGCTGGCCGTAATCGCGCTGCCCGCTGGCTAGGTGTGCCGCTACTAAGAAGCGCTTTAGTCCTGCTGCGTGGGATACCGGAAATCGTTTGGGCGCTGCTGTTTGTTCGCGCCTTTGGCCTAGGCTCTACAGCAGCAGTTCTGGCGCTTGGGCTGGCTTATGGCGGCATGCTTGGGAAAGTGTATTCAGAGATTTTAGAATCGCAGCCCAAAGAAGCCGCTGCGGCACTCGCAGCCAGCGGTGCTTCGCGTTGGCAGATTTTCACCCACGCCCTGCTACCGCAAGCCCTGCCCGAGCTGCTTTCCTACTCGGTTTATCGCTGGGAATGCGCGATCCGTGCTTCGGCGGTGATGGGTTTTGTCGGCGCTGGTGGGCTAGGGCAATTGCTTGATACTTCGATCAAGATGATGAATGGCGGCGAAGTAGGCAGCTTGCTGATTGTATTTTTACTGCTCGTTACCTGCACCGAGGCCATCAGCCAAGCGGCCCGTAAAGCACTCGAAAGTAGCATCAGCAAAATGCTGCTGGCGGCGATTGGCATGGTGGCCTTTTCCTGCTACTGGCTATGGAGCGATTGGCAACAGGCCTTTAGCACCAGCAGCCAACTCTTCGCCTATCTTTACGATTTTTTCCCTGCCGATTTCAGCGCCGATCACCTATCGCTGGTGGCGCAGGGCGCTTTAGAAACACTGGCGATTTCTGCAGTTGGCACGCTACTCGCGCTGTTTGGTGCAGCCTTGCTCGCCCTGCCTGCTGCTGGCCGCTGGGGACAAGGGGCAAAAACAGCCGCAAGGCTATGGCTGAATTTACTGCGTGGTGTGCCTGATTTACTCTGGGCTGCGATCATGGTGCTGGCCGTAGGCCTTGGCCCCTTTGCCGGAACCTTAGCACTGGCGCTGCATACTTGCGGCGTGCTGGGCAGGCTGTTTACCGAAACGCTAGAAAACGCCGATCCCCAGCCATTTAACGCGCTAGTTTGCTCAGGCAGCAGCCGTCTAAATGCCTTTTGCTACGCCCTGATGCCGCAAGTCATCGCGCAATGGATTGCCTATACACTCTACCGCTGGGAAAACAATATCCGTATGGCCACCGTTTTAGGCTTGGTGGGCGCAGGGGGTTTAGGGCAGCAGCTTTACTTCACCCTTTCTTTATTCCAGCAACAACAAGCCGTCACCATCATCATCGCCATGCTGGGGCTGTCTTGGCTAGTAGAGCAGCTCAGTCTGTTTTTAAGGAAGAGACTAGGCTAGGTAATATCGTGTGTGGCAGAACCCCGATTTTTCACAGCAAAAAACCAAGAACCTTCGTGCCATTTCATACTCTGACTCACTTAGATTCTTACATCAGGAAAAACATGCCCGAATTTTTAACTGCAGATATTGGCTGGTGGGTGCTGGCTTGGGTCTTGATGATTTCAGGGCTTTTAGGCACGCTACTGCCGTTTTTACCTTCTACCCCGTTTATCTTTGGCGGCATGTTGCTAGCGGCATATTTGGATCAATTTGTGCGGGTGGGCTATGGCTGGCTAACCGTGCTGGGCTTGCTGCTGATTTTATCGATGGCGCTGGATTATATTGCTGGGGCATTAGGGGCAAAAAAAGCGGGGGCTAGTCCTGCTGCGGTTTGGGGCGCTTTAATCGGGGGCATTTTAGGTATTTTCGCTGGCCTAGCTGGCCTGTTGCTAGGGCCATTTATTGGTGCAGCAGTGGGTGAATTCTGGGCAAAGAAAGATGTAATGCAGGCTGGAAAAGTAGGCATCGCCACCTTTATTGGCATGTTGGTCGGAGCGGTAGCCAAGATTGCGATCGGCTTATCCATGTTTGCCGTATTTGCCTTTGCTTGGTGGGTTTAGTATGCCCTACATCAATAAAACCCAAATCTTGAAACACGGAGACCACTGAGAACACGGAGTTTCACGGAGAAAACCTTACTAAGAATTGGCTTCATATTAGCTTTCTGCAATGACACGGTCGTCATCTCTGAATACATTTATCGGGGATGGCGATTTTATCCAGTCTGCAATTTCGGAGGCTTATTTCGAGCCATGTTCTATTTATGTTTTTCTCCGTGAAACTCCGTGTCCTCCTTTCCTCCGTGGTTTAAGGTTTGGGCTTACTTACCCCCACTAAAACCAGCGCTTTGATCTGAAATACAGCGTTAGGCCAATACCGATCGCCGCCATTCCTCCTAAAACCATAAAATATCCCCATTGCCATTTTAGCTCCGGCATCACTTCAAAATTCATGCCATAAATCCCGGCAATTAAAGTGAGCGGCATAAAGATGGTGGTCAGCACACTCAAGCGGCGCATTTCAATATTCATGCGATTTGCTTGCAAAGACATGTAATTATCTTGCAAAGAGTTGACTAAATCCCGCAACGCTTCGCCACTTTCTATCATTTGCACCACATGATCGTATACATCACGCAAATAGAGCTGGGTTTCATCGCGAAAGAAATCGGCTTCATCCCGCTGTAAAGTATTCATCACTTCACGCAGCGGCCATAAGCCGCGTTTTAGATATTGCATGGTGCGGCGCAAAGCTTGAATTTCTTGCAGTTGGGATGGATGAGGGCCGCTGGAAATCGCATCGTCCAAATCTTCACAACGGTCACTAATCGCTTCCAATACCACAAAGTAACGATCAACCAATTTATCCAGCAGGGTATACACCAGATAATCTGTGCCAAACCGCCTAAGCTGCGATTGATTTGATTTAAGCCCATCACGGATTTGATTAAAGGTGCCGCTGGGCTGCTCTTGAAAGGTCAGCACATAATTACGCCCCAGCACAATGCTGACATGCTCGCTACTGATCTCACCCGCATCGTTCACACTGACCAAGCGCACACAAATAAACACATAGCCATTAAATACTTCAACTTTGGGTCTTTGCTCGGTATTGAGGATATCCTCCAGCACCAAGGGGTGCAGGCCAAAACGGCGGCCCACCACCTTTAATAAATCAATATTGGCAAGGCCGTGCAAATTAAGCCAAAGCAAGGGAAACTGCGGTTGGTAATCAGCCCCTTCTGCCAAAGAAGTAAAATGCGTTTCTTGAAAATCATCCGCACCCTGCCCGTACTCGATCAAAGTAGCCAGTGTTGGGTCTGCTACACGCGGGCCAACATAATGCAGGCTACCTGGTGCCATGCCGACTTTGGTGGCGGTAGGGACCGTTCTTAGCTTACGACGAGCAGCTTCATGCCGATGTTTTGCCACGCGTGCACCTCCTCTGTCAGTGCATAAGCAGTCAGCGGATTAGCTTCCAGCCAAGTATTGTCTAATTCCAGCAAAAATTGCTTACTATTGGCTTCACAGCGCAGCAAGGGCAGATCAATATCTGTGCGGGAGCGGCAGAAAATAGTCGCCAGCCTCAGTGCCAGAATCGCTGACCATTCAACTAAATCGATCGTTTCATCATTCAGCTTACTTAAGCCACCACGGTGTGCTAAAACCAAGCGCGCCAGCAATGCTTGTTCGCGCTTAGAAAAGCCCGGCATATCCGCATGCAATAAAATATACGCAGAATGTTTGTGATAACTGGCATGCGCAATCGAGCGGCCTACTTCATGCAATGAAGCCGCCATATTCAGGCGATGCGCTCCTACCGTATCGTCCGCCACCATGCGGTTAAATAATTTACCCGCCAATAGCCCTACACGCTCTGCCTGGTAAGGATCAACATGATAGCGGCGCTGAAACTGCTCTACCGAGCGATGACGGATATCATGCTCGGATTGACGCCCAACCAAATCGTATAAAACACCATCACGTAGCGCGCCAAAGGTCACGCCCATGCGCTCCACGGCCAGCATATCAAACACGGCCATCATAATGGCAAAGCCACCCGGCAAGACGGGGCGGCGATCTGAGCGCAGGCCATTAAGCTGCACTTTATCAACATGCCCTGCGGCCAGAATATGCTGACGCAACTTATCCATCCCCTCGCGGGTAATGCCCAGCGCAGAAAAATCATTTAGCTCTAAAATATCGGCAATCGAGCGGGCCGTGCCCGAAGTGCCTACTGCACGCTGCCATTGCTCATGATTAAAATCGGGCACCAGTGAAAGCAACATGCCGCGCGCAGCAAGCTCGGCCTCAGCCAAACGCTCGGCAGTAATGATTCCATCTGGGAAAAAACGTAAGCTCCAGCTCACGCAGCCCATCGGCACGCTTTCGGTACGGAAAATTCTGAAATGACTACCGGTAATCAACTCGGTAGAACCACCGCCGATATCGACCACCAAACGCTTATCACGCGTAGCAGGCAAGCTGTGCGCCGCGCCAATATAAATCAGCCGCGCTTCTTCACGCCCTGCAATCACTTCAATGGGGAAACCCAAAGCCGCTTCTGCTTGGGGAAGAAAAACACTGGCATTTTTGGCAACCCGAAATGTATTGGTTGCAACCGCACGCACGCATTCCACAGGCAAGCCCCGCAAGCGCTCGCCAAAGCGGGAAAGAGCCTCCAGCGCTTGTTGCTGAGCTTCAGGCGTGAGCGAGCCAGAGGCATCCAGCCCTGCCCCCAGCCTTACGGTTTCTTTCAAAGAATCTAAGGGAAACAGCGCACCTTCAACCACACGAGCGATTTGCAAGCGAAAGCTGTTAGAGCCAAGATCGACTGCGGCAATGATAGGATAATCAGGCATGTAAATACCGAGATGAGAGCATGGGCGTAACGATAACGTGCCCCCGCCTTGCTGGCAAACAGGAAAATCCCCACACGTTAAAAAGGGCAAAGACGATTTGCACGTATTTGCCCTTAAACTTCAATAAACCGAATTGAAATCAGCTTAGCTCAGCGCTACCCGATCGACTTCTTCCTGGTTTTTATGACGAACATCCTGACCTTTTACCAAGTAAATAACCTGCTCGGCAATGCTTACCGCTAAATCACCAATACGCTCAATCGCCTTGGCAATCCATTGGATTTCTAAGGTAATGGTAATTGCGCGCGGATCTTCCATCATCACAGTAATTAATTGACGTTGTAATGCACGGTATTCATCATCTAAACGCTCATCGGCGCGCTTTACATCAGTTGCCGTTACCGCATCCATACGAGCAAATGCATCTAATGCTTTAGACAACATATCCAATGCATGCTCAGCAATATGATTTAATTCATTAAAACGAGGCACTTGTAAGCGACCCGCTTCATAAATATTCTTTGCCCGTTTGCAAATACGTGTCGCTTTATCGCCGATTCTTTCTAAATCTTCTACGGCTTTAATCACCGTCATCACCATACGTAAATCAGATGCGGCTGGCTGGCGACGCGCAATCATATGAATACACATATCATCAAGCAGCACATGCATTTCATTAACGCGGTTTTCTTCTTCCAGCACATGATTAATGATATTCATATCGCCAGATGCCAAAGCTTGCATCGATTGGCGTACTTGCTCTTCTACCAAACCAGCCATTCCCATCACCTGGGAGCGAATTTCTTCTAGTTCAGCATCAAATTGTTTTGAAATATGTTCAGCCATTAAAGAAATACTCCTACAGTTTAAGCTTATTATAAAATAGCATATCTATATGACTATTTTATTGCAAGTATCTAAAAAACAGCCAGCAGCTTTGGTACTATTTTAATACTTGCACCCCTTTGCTTGTGCCTAACAACAGTACATCCGCACGACGATGAGCAAATAAGCCATTAGTGACAACTCCCACAATTTCATTAATCTGGCTTTCTAATTTATTTGCTTCACTAATTTGTAGCCCATGCACATCCAAAATGATATTGCCATTATCGGTGATCACACCTTCACGATAAGCCGGGTGGCCGCCCAATTTAACTAATTGCCGCGCCACATAAGAGCGTGCCATTGGAATCACTTCTACTGGCAAAGGAAACTTGCCCAACACATCCACTAATTTGCTTTCATCGGCAATACAAATAAACTGCTCAGCCACCGCTGCCACAATTTTTTCACGCGTTAAAGCCGCACCACCGCCTTTAATCATTTGCAATTGGCGATTAATTTCATCCGCCCCATCAACATACACGGGCAAATGATCAACTGTATTTAACTCAAATACCGGTATGCCATGTGATTTCAAACGAGCTACGCTCGCCTCTGATGAAGAAACCGCACCTTGAATACGGCCTTTTATGGTGGCTAATGCATCAATAAAATAATTAGCGGTAGAACCTGTACCCACGCCAACAATACAATTGTCCGGCACATATTCAAGTGCAGCACGGCCAACGGCTTGTTTCAATTCATCTTGATTCATTGTGTATTCCTATTTAAGTAGAAAATCATCAAATCTAATTATAAGTCGCCCTAATTATGCGCTTTTGTGCAGCGTCAAGGCAGCGTTGCCAAATAATGACGAATTCCTGAAAGCAGCATTTCTACCGCAATCGCCGTTAATATCAGCCCCATTAAACGCTCAAATGCCGTGGTTACACGCTCGCCAAGCAATAAACTAATTTTTTCTGAAAAAGCCAGCGTAAAACCGCACACCAGCATCGTTAGCGCTAATGCACCTACCCATTCCCAAAGCCTGGCTGGCTCACGTGATACCAGTAATAGCACCGTTGCCAATGCAGACGGGCCTGCCAACAGGGGAATAGCCAAAGGCACAATAAAGGGCTCGCCCTCGGACGTATCGCCAAAGACACCTTCCGGGTGCGGAAAAACCATTCGCAAAGCAATCAGAAACAAGATCACCCCGCCCGCAATCCCCAATGATGTTTCAGATAAATGCATCAGCTGTAAAAACTGCTGACCAAACAGCATAAAAATCACCAGTACACAAAAAGCCACCGACACTTCACGCACAATCATGCGCGTTCGTCTGGCTTTGGGCACTTGCTTTAACAAGGAGACAAATAAAGGAATGCCACCCAGTGGATCAGTCACAAGGAGCAGCAAAATAAAAGCCGAAGCAAAAGAAGAAGTTTCCATAGCCTGATTCTAGCGTGTACCGCATTAAAAACACATTGGGAAAAACAGGGTGGCTTACTTGCCTCGCTGGCAAGCAGCAATCCACTAGTCGGCCCGCCCTGCATGACAATAGCTGACAGACCATAGTGCTTTAAGCAGCATGATTAAATTTCTGCAATTACGCGCTTGCTTGCAAGTCATCGCATTGCGGTCCCTTACCCAATCTTACCGTGGATAAACATCATGGCTTTAACTGATAAAGATATTGCACTGGTCAGAGAAACACTGGCCCTTGTGCTGCCGATTGCCGATGCTGCAGCAGAAATGTTTTATCAGCATTTGTTTGAAATCGCCCCCGAAGTAAGGCCGCTTTTTAAAGGCGATATAAAGAAACAAGGCGCGATGCTGATGAGCAGTATTAAGCTGGCTGTGGACAATATTAATAAGCCAGAAGTGCTGCTACCTACCATCCAAAAACTGGGTGAACGGCACGCCAAGTATGCAGTACAAGAAGAACACTACACCACCGTGGGCCACGCCTTACTCTGGACGCTGGAACAAGGTTTGGCCGATGCCTTTACTGATGATGTAAAAAAAGCCTGGGCTGCCACCTACACCACACTGGCCTGTGAAATGATCAAAGCGCAACGTGCGGTGATTGAATAAGCAAACACTTGCAAGCCTGCCTGAGTCTATTTAAAACGGTATGCGTCTAGAATATATTTTGAGGTAAGGACAATGGTTTACATACTAGCCGATGTAGAATACTTTCTTGAATCAAGGCAAAAACTTAAAACAATATTTCAAAAAACCATGCTTGTTTAGAGAGAAACCATGCGCTTCAAACCAACAACCGTTTTAAAACACCACCTGAAATACAGTTACCTAGGCCTAATCTGCGCCTTAAGCGCTTGTGGCGGCTCGCAAGAAGACACAAATCTCTCCTCAAACAACCCTCTGCTGGCCTCTAGTACATACAAAGATTTATGTGCTAATCCAAGAACAGGTGCAGATCCTTATAATAACAACCTCCCATATACCGACCGTGCAGGCGCATTAAAAAATGAGAAAAACTGGCTAAGATCATGGATAGATGAAACCTATCTCTGGTACAGAGAAGTACCGCAAAATCTTAATCCCGATCATTTCAGCACTGCGGTTGATTATTTTAATGCGCTCAAAACACCCGCACTTACAGCATCCGGTAAAGAAAAAGATCATTATCACTTTAGCCAGAGCACCGCTGAATTTAATAAGCAAAGCCAATCAGGGCTTGAGCTGGGCTATGGTATGGAATATGCATTTGTTTCTACCCAGTTCCCTCGTAAATTAATTGTTGCCTACACCGAGCTAGGATCTCCGGCTGAAAAAGCCGGTATACGCCGGGGAATGGAAATTGAAAGCGTAGATGGCTATGCTTTAAGCTATAGCAACAACACAGATGCACTGAACTCAGGTTTATTTCCAACAGCAGCGAATCAAAGCCACAGCTTTGTATTAAAAGATTTAAACGGACAGAAACTATATAAAACATTAATCGCGGCTGATATTCAAACAAACCCAGTACAAAATGTAAACAGCTTTAACACATCCACAGGGAAAGTAGGCTATTTAACTTTTAATAGCCATAACGCCATTTCTGAAAAAAAATTAATTGATGCCGTCACCAAACTAAAAAACGATAACGTATCGGATTTGATTCTGGATTTACGCTATAACGGCGGCGGCGCACTTTATATTGCCGACGAGCTAAGCTATATGATTGCCGGGCCAGCACAAACTCAGGGAAAAACGTTTTTTAAACTAAAATATAACGATAAAACCCCAGTAGACCCGAATAACACCTGGCCTTTTTATCAAACATCGAGTATTTCCAGTGCCTTTTTACCGCAAGTATTACCCACACTGAACTTAAAGCAAATCACCATCCTAGCCGGCAGCGGCACTTGCTCAGCGAGCGAAGCGATTATTAATGGCTTGCGCGGTGTGGATGTGAAAGTCAATTTAATCGGCGGGCAAACCTGCGGTAAGCCTTATGGATTTATCCCGCAAGACAATTGCGGCACCACTTATTATGCAGTGCAGTTTCAAGGTGAAAATCATAAAGGCTTTGGCGACTATGCCGATGGCTTTGCCCCCACCTGCAAAGTAAGCGAAGATTTTAAATTGCCACTGGGCGATCAAGACGAGCGGCTCATCGCCGCCGCTTTAAACTACCGCAGCACAGGGCAATGCCCTGCCAACGGGCAGGCTCAATCATTGGGCGAAAGCAAACCACTGCGCCCTGCCACCCGGGAAATCATGACGCTAGAGAAAGCCAAGCGATGAAACGTCTGCTTATCTGCCTGCTCTTAAGCGGCTGCCAAGCTTTTGCGCAAACACCCGTTGCCGCTGTTTTACAAAAACCGAGCGAAGAAATACATCATACGATTGCCAAAATGCTGGGCGTACCTGAAATAAGGCTGGCCAATAAGGCCTTGATGGAAGACAGCCAGCTGCTCATCGAGCGCTCAAAGCTACAAAGTTTAAGCCTGGAAAAACCAGAAATTTTCAGGCTAAGCCTGATTGGCACAAGCTGCTGGTTAGAGAGGGTGAGCACGGGGCAGAGGCGAGAGTTGAAAGAGGCATCGTGTAAAGCAAAGTAAGAGCGCAAGGTGGGTATTCACCCCGCCAAAATGCAAACGGGGAAGGCTTTGCCTTCCCCGTTCTACGATCTATCAAAACCCATTAAGCATCCATTACCAAACGCCCATAAACTCCAACATCCCTTCTGCAGCCTGACGGCCTTCAAATACGGCACGTACCACCAAATCTGCACCACGCGCCTGATCGCCACCGGCAAACACTTTTGGATTGCTGGTTTGGTGTTTCAAGGCTTGCTTCTCTGGCGCAATGGTACGGCCACGGCTGTCTACTTTAATTCCCTGAGCTTCAAACCAGGATGCCGCTTCTGCCTGAAAACCAAAGGCCACGATCACATGATCGCATTCTATGATTTGCTCAGAGCCTGCCACTTCAACCGCCACTTGGCGACCATTCGCGTCCGGCGCGCCCAATTCGGTGGTCACGAGTTTTAGCCCAAGGCTGCCATCGCTGTTTTGAATAATGCCCACTGGCTGGCGATTCCACAGAAACTCAACGCCTTCTTCCTTGGCATTTAATACTTCACGCTTGGAGCCTGGCATATTGACTTCATCACGGCGATAGGCGCAGATCACCGATTGTGCCTGCTGGCGAATCGAGGTGCGATTGCAATCCATTGCCGTATCGCCACCACCCAAAACCACGACGCGCTTACCGGCCATACTGATGTAATCTTCACCCGCTGGTAAGGTATCCATGCTATTTCTGACATTATTAATCAGAAATGGCAGCGCTTCCATTACGCCGGGCAACTCTTCACCTTCAAAGCCGCCCTTCATGTATTTGTAAGCACCCATACCCATAAACACGGCGTCGTAGTCACGCAGCAGCTCTTCGATCGTGATGTCTTTGCCAATTTCGGTATTCAGGCAGAACTCGATGCCCATCCCTTCCATGATTTCACGGCGGGTTTGCATCACTGATTTTTCCAGCTTGAACTCTGGAATACCGTAGGTGAGCAGGCCGCCAATTTGCTCGTAGCGATCGAACACCACCGGCTGCACGCCATTACGCACCAGCACATCGGCACACGCCAAGCCAGCAGGGCCAGCACCAATCACGGCAACTTTCTTGCTGGTTTTCACCACGCCCGACATATCCGGACGCCAGCCTTGTTTGAATGCTTCATCAGTAATGTATTTTTCAACCGAGCCGATCGATACCGCACCAAAGCCACCTTGATTCAGCGTACAGGCACCTTCGCACAGACGATCTTGCGGGCAGACACGGCCACAGATTTCTGGCAGCGAATTGGTTTTGTGCGATAACTCGGCCGCTTCAAACAAACGGCCCTCATCCACGAGCTTAAGCCAATCGGGGATGTAGTTATGCACGGGGCATTCCCACTCGCAATACGGATTACCACAGCCCAAGCAACGAGCGGCTTGCTCTCCGGCATCAGGCTTATTCAGTGGAGCGTAAATTTCTTTAAATACAATCTTGCGCGCAGCCGCGTCAACCTTCTCGCCCGGGTTGCGCGCAACCTTCATAAACTGGAATACATCTGACATGATCTAAACCTCGGTATTTGAATTTGATGTTGGATTGTGTAGGTTGGGCTAAAGCTAGCCCAACATCGCTATCGTCGGCGAAATGTTGGGCTGATCAATCGCTAGCCCAAGCTATCCTCATCAATCCTTTAAAAGATCATCCAACTTGGCCGCCTTAGGTTTCACCAGCCAGAAGTTATCCTGCGCTTCATCAAAATCGGCCAAAATATCAATGGCGCGGGTCGATCCGGTTAGCTTGGCGTGATCACGCAATTTTCCGCGTAAGAAGGCCCGCACTGCACCGTAAGACTCGCCATTAATCAGATTAATATCAACCAGCTCATTATTAATACGGTAAGCAAAACGCTCTTTAGGATCGTAAACCAGCGCAAAACCACCGGTCATCCCCGCCCCAAAGTTATAGCCTGTTTCACCCAGCACAATCACACAACCGCCAGTCATGTATTCGCAACCGTGGTCGCCAATGCCTTCCACAATGGCCGTTGCGCCCGAGTTACGCACCGCAAAGCGCTCACCCGCCGTACCAGCAGCAAACAGCTCGCCGCCGGTTGCACCGTAAAGGCAGGTGTTCCCCACAATCACGCCCGCATGCGATTCAAATTCCGAAGCTTTGGGCGGATAAACCACCACGCGCCCGCCGCTCATACCCTTGCCGACGTAATCGTTGGCGTCGCCTTCCAGCTCAATCGTCAAGCCCTTGGCATTCCATACGCCCAGAGATTGCCCTGCCGAGCCATGCAATTTGATATGCAGGCATTCATTAGGCAAGCCATCCGCGCCGTGTGCCTTGGCGATTTCACCCGACAAACGCGCACCGATGGAGCGATGAATATTACGCACTGCATATTCAAATTTTTGCGGCGTTTGGCTCTTAATGCCAGCAATGGCGTCTTTCACCATTTCTTCGGCCAGCTCACCCTTATCAAAAGATGGGTTGCGCGCTTCCACGCAGAAACGCGGTTGCGATTCCGGAATCGTGCCTTGGCTTAGCAATACGCCCAGTTTTAGGCGACCTTGTCTTTCGGTTGCGCCCGCAGCCAGCTCCAACATTTCGCTATGGCCGATCAGATCGGATAATTGACGAACCCCAAGCGCCGCCATCCATTCACGGGTTTCTTGCGCAATAAAGGTAAAGTAATTCACCACCATTTCTGGCAGGCCAATAAAGTACTTGGAGCGTAGCTTGATTTCTTGCGTAGCTACACCGGTTGCGCAGTTGTTTAAGTGGCAAATTCTTAAGAACTTACAACCCAGCGCTACCATCGGCCCGGTACCGAAACCAAAACTTTCTGCGCCCATCATCGCGGCTTTCACCACGTCTAGGCCGGTTTTTAAACCGCCATCAGCCTGCATGCGCACACGGCCACGCAAGCCGTTAGCACGCAAGACTTGCTGCGCTTCGGTCAGGCCCAGCTCAAACGGCGTACCGGCGTATTTCACAGACGCCAAAGGCGATGCACCCGTACCACCGTCGTAACCCGAAATGGTAATCAGATCGGCGTAAGCCTTAGCCACACCGGCAGCAATCGTGCCCACACCCGGTTCAGCCACCAGTTTCACCGAGACCAAGGCTTCCGGATTGACCTGTTTCAAGTCAAAAATCAGCTGGGCCAAATCTTCAATCGAGTAAATATCGTGATGCGGTGGCGGGGAAATCAAAGAAATCCCAGGCTTGGAGCAACGCAGCTTAGCAATCAGCGGGCTGACTTTATCCCCTGGTAATTGGCCGCCTTCACCTGGCTTAGCGCCTTGCGCCACCTTGATCTGCAAGACTTCGGCATTGACCAGATAATGCGGCGTCACCCCGAAGCGGCCAGAGGCCACTTGCTTGATCTTGGACATTTTCATCGTGCCATAACGCGCCGGATCTTCACCGCCCTCACCCGAGTTCGATCTTCCGCCTAAGCGGTTCATCCCTTCAGCCAAGGCTTCGTGCGCTTCTGGGCTGAGTGCGCCCAGGCTCATGCCTGCGGAATCAAAACGCTTCAGAATATCTTCAACGGATTCGACTTCATCAATCGAAATTGCCTTAGCAGCATCGAGCTTCAAGCCCATCAAATCGCGCAACATAGCTACAGGACGCTTGTTCACCAGATCGGCGTACTTGCGGTATTCCTTGTAATCGCCGTTTTGCACGGCTTTTTGCAGCTGCATCACCACATCAGGGTTGTAAGCGTGGTATTCCTCGCCAAACACATATTTCAACAAGCCGCCCTGAGCAATCGGGCGCATGGTGTTGAAAGCCAGCTTGTTGAGCTTGCCCTGATCATCTTGGAAATCAGCAAAATTAGCGCCAGAAATCCGTGAAACCGTGCCGTTTAAGCAGAAATCAACCACTTCTTCATTCACGCCAACCGCTTCAAATAATTGCGAGCCGCGATAAGAAGCAACGGTTGAAATGCCCATTTTAGAGAGAATCTTCAACAGCCCCTTATTAATCCCCTTACGGAAATTATTGGCGGCTTTCTCGAGCGGCAAATCTAGCTGGCCGATTTCTACCAATTCTTTAATCGTTTGGTAAGCGAGGTACGGGAATACTGCGGTTGCGCCATAGCCAATCAGGCAAGCAAAGTGATGCGGATCGCGCGTCGTAGCGGTTTCCACAATAATATTCGTCAGGCAACGTAAGCCTTCATTCACCAGCTCATGGTGAACCGCACCCACAGCAAACAGCGCTGGAATCGGCAAGCGGCCTTTTTGAATATTTTTATCGCTTAATACCACCACCACGGTTTTTTCATCACGAACGCTAGCGAGCACATTGGCGCGCAGGGCTTCGATGGCCGCTTTTAAAGTGGTTTGAGCTGGGTCGAACGTAATATCAAAGAAAGCCGGCTTGTAATCCGGGTCCTGCATGGTGGTCAGCGAATCAAATTTATCTGACGACAATACCGGCGAGCGCACTTCTAAGCGGCTGGCGTTAAATTCTGTTTCTTTAAACAGATTACGCTCAGGCCCAAAACAGGTGTTCAGCGACATCACGATCGCTTCGCGGATCGGATCGATCGGCGGATTGGTCACCTGCGCAAATTGTTGGCGCAAATAATCATAAGGCGAGCGCACTTTCTCAGATAACACCGCCATTGGCGTGTCGTCACCCATCGAGCCGATGGCTTCTTGGCCATCTGCAGCAAGTACGCGCAAGATTTGATCGCGTTCTTCAAAAGTCAGCTGAAATTGCTTCTGATAAGCCAGCAATTGCTCACGGCTCATCGCTTCTAGCGGAGAGTTATCTTCTGCCAGCTCTAAATGCTGGGCGTGTTTCTTCACCCATGCGCGATAAGGCTGGGCGGTTTTAAGGCGGTTATCAATGGTTTCGGTATCTAAGAATTCACCATTACTTAAATCGACAGCCACAATCTGTCCCGGTTTAACACGACCTTTCTTCACTACATCTTCGGGCTTGTAGCCCCACACGCCAATCTCGGAAGCAATCGTCAGGTGACGATCTTTGGTAATCACATAACGCGCCGGGCGCAAGCCGTTGCGATCCAAGGCACAGCCTGCGTAACGGCCGTTGGTCCAAACGATACCGGCTGGGCCATCCCACGGCTCCATATGCATGGAGTTGTATTCGTAAAATGCACGTAAGTCTCTATCATTGCTATCGACGTTTTGCCATGCAGGCGGCACCAGCATGCGGAAAGCACGGAACACATCCATGCCGCCCATTAGCAAGCCTTCGAGCATATTGTCCATCGACATCGAATCAGAGCCATTGGTCTGAACAATCGGACGCACCGTGTCCATATCCAGATGCTCGCTATCCATAATCGCTTCGCGGGCTTTGGCCCATAAACGATTGCCGTGCAGGGTATTAATTTCGCCGTTATGCGCTAGGTAGCGGAAAGGCTGAGCCAGCTTCCACTGCGGCCAGGTATTGGTCGAAAAGCGCTGGTGATACACGGCCAGTGAAGACTCAAAGCGTGGGTCTTTCAGATCCAGATAAAATTCTGGCAAATTATCCGGCGTAACCAAGCCCTTATAAGACAGCACATGCGGGTTTAATGTTGGCATATAGAAAGCCACATCATCAGTGTTGGCTTTTTCTGCCACACGTCGTGCCTGATAAAGCTTTCTTTCAAAAACTTGGCTTGTCATCCCAGCCGGTGCGTTCACAAACAATTGGCCAATTTGCGGCAGTGTTTGTAAGGCGTACTCGCCACAGGCATCCACATTAACCGGCACGCTACGCACACCCGCTACCGACAAGCCCTGCTCTTCCATCGCTGCGAAGAGTTTTGTTAATGTTGCTTCTGCGCTATAAAACACAATCCCTACAGCGTATTCATCGGCCACCGTCAGATTATTTTCTGCGGCCACAGCGCGCAAAAAACCATCCGGTTTTCGAAATAGCAGACCACAGCCATCGCCTGATTTTCCATCAGCGGCAACAGCGCCACGGTGTGTTAGACATGCAAGAGAGCTAATTGCGGTAGAAACCAGCCAATGCGACGGCTTGTCATCCATTTGAGCAATCAGGCCGAAGCCACAGCTATCTTGTTCGAACGTCGGGCTATACAACGTGCCCTTTAACCAGCCTTGTCGATCCATCACAAAACCCTTAGGGGAAGCAGAAGTTTTTATATCAATTTGCGGCGAAATGGCCTTGATTCTATATGCCAAACCCAAAAGGGAGCAATGTTTTCAAGCAGGAAATCCCTTATATGCACACATTAAATAAATGCGGGTTTTTACTTATCAATATTGCTGACTTATTACAAAAGACAACAAAAAGACCGTAGAAAGAAAAACAATATTATCGTTTTAACTTCATCAGACTCCACTGGTAAATGCCATATCACAAACTAGAATTAAGCGATCCCATTACCCAGTGATAGCGGAGGCTAAAATGAAGCCGCAATTTCCTTTACACCCCTTGGTACTCGCCATTGCAAGCGCCTTACCACTGCTGATGGGTGTGCCGGCCTACGCTAATCCTGAAAACGCAAGAATCATTCATGGCTCGGCGGATATCCAGCAGGTGGGCAAAATGCTCATCATTAAGAACACACCCAACGCGATTATCGAGTGGAAAAAATTCAACATCGCCAATGACGAGGCCACGCGTTTTCAGCAGGAATCCGCCAAAAGCATCGTGCTAAATCGCGTCAGCGGCATCGATCCATCCCAAATTCTGGGCCAGCTCAGCTCGAATGGCCGCGTGTTTCTGATTAACCGCAACGGTCTTTTGGTCGGCAAAGACGCCCGAATTGATACCGCTGGCTTTGTGGCCTCCACGCTCGATATTAAAAATGATGACTTTCTAAATGGCCGTTATCGCTTTGATGGCGATGGCGGAAAAATAGCCGTTGAAGGAATGATACGCAGCCAAGATGGCGATGTTTTCCTGATTTCACCTGATATTAAAAACAGCGGACTCATCGAAGCCAGCAACGGCAATGTGGTGCTTGCTGCTGGCAAATCGGTTGAGATCGTCAGCCTAAGCCTGGAAGGCCTGCGCTTTACCTTACAAGCACCAAGCGATAGTGTAATTAATCTAGGACAGATCAAAGGTGATGCCGTTGGCCTGTTTGCCGGCACCTTAAAACATAGCGGCGAAATCCGTGCCGTGCGTGCCGAACAAGTCGGCGGCAAAGTTTTACTGCGTGCCAGCGATATAATTGAGACCAGCGTAGGCAGCCAAATTACAGCCAATGGCGCAGTGGGCGGGCAAATAACGCTGGATGCAGGCCCAACAGGCACCTTACTCGCCAGCGGGCAGATCAGCGCAACAGGCCTTAAAGGCGGCGATGTGCAGCTACTTGGCAAGCACGTGGGGCTGCTAGATCATGCCATCGTAGATACCAGCGGGCAAAACGCAGGTGGAAGTATTTTATTGGGTGGAGACTATCAAGGGGGAAACTCTTTAGTTTCCAACTCGACCGCCAGTTACACCAGCCCAGAAAGCACTTTGCGCGCCGACGCGATCACTGAAGGCAATGGTGGCAAAGTGATTGTATGGGCAGACGATATAACTAGAGTAAACGGGGAAATCAGCGCCAGGGGCGGCGCTTTAAGCGGTGATGGCGGGCTGGTTGAAACTTCAGGCAAAAAACATTTAGATTTTAATGCCCGTGTGGATACTTCAGCCCCCGCAGGCAAAGCAGGCACATTATTACTAGATCCATATGGCATCAATATTATTTCCGCCTGCCCTAGCCCCGGCCCAAGCCCATGTCCTCCTGCCCCAACAGAAAGTGGTGGCGTTTTTTCTAATACGGCTGCAAACGCAGAAAGCTATTTACTGACCACCGCCATTTCAACTGCGCTGCTAAATAATAATGTGACGGTGCAATCAGAAGGAATCATTACGGTCAGCACCAACTATAGCTATACCTCAAATAACTCTCTCACCCTTCATGCCCAATACCCATCACCGGCCCCAACAGCAGCGATTGATATGAGCAGCTATGCAATTAGCAATTCGGGAACAGGAGATATTATTCTTAAGGCTGATAATGAAAAAATTAATTCTGGTGCAATCTCTACCCAAGGCAATATCACATTTGAAGCTTATGCACTTGAATTAAATGGCGCAATCAGTACCGGCACAGATAAAAAAACGCTGATTAAAGCCAAAAGTTCGCTTAAATTAGGTGGATCAATTGATGATGATAGCTCATCAAGCATGGGTATAAAAACATCCGAGCTTGCAAAAATAAGCGGTAAAAATCTTGAATTCAGAAGTGAAGGCAGCGTTTCCATTCAGGCAGAAGTTGATCGCAGTGGAAAAAACCTGAGTATTTATGGCAAAACCGGCATCAACCAAACGACTCTTAGCCCATCTCCCTCTTATGGCTATATCAAAGCAGATCATTTAACTGTTTCAACCCTAACCCCTGCCCCATCAGGCACGATTAACCCAATTGACCTAGGGCAGGCATTAAACTATATCAATAAAATAAGTGTTAATTCTGAAGGCACGCTCAAGCTAAGAAATGATAATGCACTGGAAATCGCTGCTTTTTCAGACTCAAGTGCCAGCAACTCAAGCTCAGAAATGGGAGACAATAGCTGGATTAAAAATAAAGGTAATATTATCCAATCAGCCCCGATTAGCATTAAAAAAAGAATATCCGACCCACCTTCACCTACTTTCGAACCGGGAGAATTACTGTTACTAGTAGAAAGCGGCAGTATTAACTTAAATAACAGTAGTAACAGCATTGGTAAAGTAACCGCCCAAACAACCACAAGTGGTGCTGGAATTCTTATCAAAAACAATGCTGATTTAAAATTCAGTACGGTCAGTGATCACTCGGCAATTAATCAAAGCGGCATCATTACCAATAATGGCAATGTATCAATAGAAAATTCAGGATCAATTGATTTTGACGGGCTGGAAATTAATGCAGGAACAGGCAATGCTGATTTAATCACCACCGCTAGCAAAACAATTTCAATCCCTAGCAGTAGTGCAACAGGAAAAATAACGGCTGGCAATATTAACTTGCAAGCAGATACTTTTACTTTACAAGTTTCTGATGGGGAAGGCTCTGATTTTTATGCTCGCTTAATCGCCAGTGGCGGCACCGTTAATATTTCACCAACAAGCAACAATACCGCGACCCAAATTGGAGGCAGCAGCCGCAGCGGTTTTGGCTTAACGCAATTAGAGCTGGATAATATCACTGCTAACAAAGTGAAATTAGGAAATAGCAGTCACCTTATTGGCACTGCTAGCATTCACACCCTAGATGTAACTAGCAGCAGCAATGTGGCCATTATTGATCTTTATTCATCAGGTACGATTAGCCAAAGTGGCAGTATTAAAGTCAATGGCCTGGCGGCAAGGGGAACAAGTATTACCCTCAATAATAGCAGTAATGTATTTAATGAAGGCATTGCACTCACCGCCAGTGGTGATATTGATCTTGATTACACAGGCAATTTAGGCATTGGCCTATCAGGTTATGCCGATGGTTTAGCCAGCAGCAATGATATTAGCGTTCGTGCCAGCAATAATTTAACGATTAATAATCTTATTGCAGCAAAAAACTTAAGCCTTACCGCTACGGCAGGAGCGATTAATCAAAGTGCAGGTATTATTCAGGCAAGCAAGCTCACAGCCTCTTCGGCAACAGCATTAAACCTTGGACTGGATAATAAAATAGACACACTGAGCGCCCGTAATACAACGGGCGACATAAAAATTAAAAACAATAAAATACTCAGCGTGAGCAGTCTGAAAAGCAGTGGAAATATTGATTTAAATAGTACGGGAGATATTACGCTTAATGGGGAGCTATCTACTGCAAATACAGCAACACTTAAATCCAACAATATTAGTCAGGCAAGCAGCAGCATTATTACAGTGGGTACTTTAAGCATCGCTGCCTTAGGTACAGTTACACTTGATAAAGAAAACATGATTAGCAAGGCTGCAATTAATAGCAGCAATCTTAATTTAAAAAACAATCAAGCCATTACACTAGAGACCATCAATAGTAATAATGGTGATATAAAAATAACGAACAAGGGCGATATCACGCTCAACGATACGCTTACCGCAAATACTGCGGCAATCACAGCCAGTCAGGGAAATATTAATTTAGCAAGCTCCATCAATACAAAAGCCAGCACATTAAATGCAGCAACAGGCAGCATTAACGAATCAAGCAAGGGAAGCATTAACAGCAACAATTTAAGTATCACAGCCGCAAAGGGTATTTCTCTCGATCAAAGCAATAAAATAGACATTGCCTCACTTAAAACAAGCCAAGGCAATATTGTGCTGAATAATACTAAAATTCTGTCTTTAGCAGAATCAAGTGCCGATCAATTTAAACTTAATAATACCGAAGGCTTAGTACTTACAGGAAATTTAACAGCAAATCAAATTGATTTAACGGCCAACACCATGAGCGATAGCGCCAATGCTAAATTAAGCGGCAATGCAAAGTTAACAGCTACGGGGGATATTGTGCTTAACAATAGCGTTCAAAATATTGGCACGCTCAGCGCGTCAAGCACTGCTGGAGATTTATTATTAAAAAACAACGACACTATTTTATTAAAAGAGATTAAAGCAAGAAGAGTAGATATCAGCACAGAAGGAAAAATAACAGTTGATGGCGCACTGAGCAGTACAGATGCGACTAGGTTGCAATCTGCCAGTGGCATCAGCATTAATAACAGCATCAATAGTAAAAACCTTAATTTAACAACTGATCAACTTAATATGGGTGAAAAAGGCCAGATTGACACCACTGATTTTTTCTATACCCCCAGCACTACAGATACTGTTAAAGTATCTTTAGGCGGCAACACCAGAATCAACTCGGGATTAGAACTAAGCCAGAGCGATTTTGATCGTATAAAAGCCAGCAGAATCATTATTGGCGATGCAAAAGGAAATAAGGTTGGTGATATTTCAATAAAAGGCTTTAATATTGCAAACTCAGATTTATTTATTAATAGCGCAGGCGCATTAAGCCAGGCTACAGGCGGCACAATCACCGCTAAGCTACTCAATGCACAAGCCAGCAGCATTAGCCTTGGCGAAGCCAATACTGTTGACACCTTTGTTCCAAACAGCAATGGCGACATTATTTTTTCTAATACAAAAACACTGGCACTTGGCCCTATTAAAACCGCAGGCTTGCTACGCATCGATACCCAGGGAAATTTAGGATTAAAGGATGGTATATCAGCTAAAAACATTAGCCTTAAAGCAAGTGGGGGAGAAATAAGCAGCCTTGCCAATGGCGTACTTAATGCAGAGACTTTGCTTGCCAGTGCCAGCAAGGGTATTAAGCTCGACAATGCCAACACCATTGATCAGGCTAGTTTAATCAGTAGTGAAGGCGATATCTCATTCAACAATACAAAATCCCTTACTCTTGGAAAAATAAACAGCAGTGGCAATATACAAATCAGAGCGGCGGGTGATTTGAATATAAATGAAGATATTTCCAGCAACAGCATCTCACTTAATAGCGGCGGAAAACTAATCAGCAGTGCAATCATCACTAGCAAACAGCTCAATGCCAAAGCGGGCACAGGAATCACCTTAGATAAAGCCAATAGTTTAGATCAAGTCAAACTTATTAGTGATAGTGGCAATATAATACTTCTTAATAATAAAGAGTTAATTCTGGATGCAAGCAGCACAAGTGGTGATATCCAGATTGGCAGCAATGGTAATTTACTGATTAAAGACAGCCTGACTGGCAATTTAGTCCAGTTTAAAATTATTAACGGCAGCCTGAATGAAGCAGGTGGCGCAAAAGTAAGTGCAAACAAATTGAATGTCGATGCCGAGCTGGGTATTAATTTGCAAGGAAACGCCAACACCATTGATTTGGCAACGCTAAACAGCAAGGGGGATATTACAATTAATAATAGTAAATCTCTTGCTTTAAGCGGTGCAAACAGCGCGGGCCTGATTAATGTAAATGCACTTGGTACATTAATTATAAACAACCAGATTCAAGGCACTGCCGTCAATTTAAAAGCGAATGAGTTACTCGACACGGCCAATAGCCAGATTAACACGGCAAAGCTACAGCTTGATGGGAAAACGCAAATCACACTGGATAAAGGAAATCATAAAATTTCCCAATTAAGCGCAAGAAGTGATGGCAGCTTAACGCTTAATAATAATGCGGATCTTGCCCTGCAAGAAATTAGCACCAAGGGCAATGTACTGATTGATAACCAAGGCACACTCACGGTGAGCGCCCCCCTCAGTGCCGATGATACTTCGCTGATCAGTAATGGGGCATTAAGAGTAAACGGTGCACTTAAATCTACCGGCACAATCAGATTAAGCAGCCGGGACACAGGAAAAAACGATGACAATATTATTCAGAACACGGCTTTAATTGCAGCAGGCGATATCAAAATAAATGCCAATGATAGCTATATTCAGAATGCTGATTTAATTGCAGGTGCCACCACAGCGCAATTAAATAACCAAGGAACACGCCAAGGCGCACAACCGGGAGTGAGTGGCACGACGGGCGAGATTTCTGTTGATGCTACGGTGATTCAAGTCGCCCCTGGCGTGAAAGCTGTTTCTGCCAATGGTGGCGCCATCACCTATGGTAGTAGCAGAACCGTTAGCAATAATATAACTGCCGATCAAATCAAAACCAGCGGGCTAGTCAGCAAAACAGGAAAAAACCCGGATGGGGGCCTGATTTCCAAATTACCAATTAATGCAACAGAAGAGCAGGCAAAACAATTAGTCAAAGTGATTGTCTTGCAAAAACAAGACCAGCAAATTCACTTTCAACTCATTGGAACAGGGCAATTGCCCTTTGAAGCCCAAAAACCCGAAGAAATTGAGCCGCCCAAAGAAACAATCAGGGTTGCCGGAGAAGACGATGCCAACTGCCCTTAAGCTATTGCTTCTTAGTCTTTTAATCCAAGTGCCAAGCTATGCCGCAATTGTGGCTGAAGTTGCCTCGGTGCAAGGTGCAGCGTCTGCTCAGGGTAAGAATGGCGGGCTAAAGCTGATTGGCAGAGGCTCTATTTTAAATGAGGGTGATGAAATCATTACCGCACCCAATAGCCATGCCGTACTTAAATTTAATGACGGCGGACAAATCACCGTCCGCCCTGATACCCGCATGAAGATTGATAGCTTCGCTTTTGGCCAGAATGGCCGTGAAGACAGCATGGTTTTAGGCTTATTTAAAGGCGGTTTACGCGCAGTAACCGGGCTGATTTCCAAACAATCGGCTAATGCCGCCAAAATTCAGACTTCAAGCGCCACCATTGGGATTCGTGGTACAGATTTTGATGCACGGCTTTGCGCAGGTGATTGCGCCCAAGAAGCCAAGCAAGCACCCACTCAGCAAAATAAAGCAGTAGAAGTGGCCGCTGCAGCCAGAGTAGTGAGCTTATCTGGCAAGGCCAACGTAAAAAATAAAGAGGGCGTGGCCCGTATGCTGGCGCAGGGCGGTGCAGTTTATGTGGGGGAACGGGTAGAAACTGCGCCGGATGCGACGGTGGTACTGGCGTTTAGAGACGGCGGCAAAGTGTCTTTGCGTAGCGACACCCAAATGCAGATTGATCGATTTGAATACAAGGCTGAAGTACCTGCTGAAGGTAATTTTGGCGTATCCCTTTTTAAAGGTGGCTTACGCGCGCTCACGGGCTTAATCGGTAAAACCAAACCAGATGCAGTGCAATATAAGACCAAAAGCGCCACGATTGGCATACGCGGTACCGGGGTTGATTTTGAATGCACCGCAGCCTGCGCCGATCCAGAACTACCCGGGATGGATGGCTTTGGTGCCTATGTGTGGGAAGGCAGCATCACCGTAACGCCAATTAGCGGCCCCATTCAGCAACTAAATCCTGGGGAAACGGTATTAATTAAAATTTCCGGCATCTTACGCCCCAGCGTTCCGCCTACCAGCCTTGGCAATATGCCAGCACCACGGCCAGATACCATCCCTGTTGATCTGAAACTCTTATTTGGCCAAGCCGAGGGAAATAACGAAATGCCCGGCCTCTATGTACACGTCCGCGACGGCAATGTTAGTCTTACTGACAATACGAGCCAGCAAGTACTATTTTTAGGGAAAGATGAGACAGGCTTTTCAAACAAAAATAGCCCTATTCGCTTACGTGAGCTACCCGTATTTATTGAGTTTGATAAAACACCCATCGGCATAGTCAAGATTCCGCTACGCGACATGCTCAGCAAAAATGGCATTCCCTCCAACCTTGGCTGCAAACCTGGTGTTGCCAAATAAACGAGAGCTACTGCGCGCTATGAAATTTCGCCATTTTTTACCTGCCAGCCTCCTCGCTAGCATAATTTCAGGCCTTGTATTAGCCGAGGAGCCACTCTTTAACGTGACAGCCTACCAGGTAAAAGGTGAAAACCCGCTTTCTGCCGAGGCCAGCAGCCAGCTCTTACAAACCTATTTAGGCAATAACCGCTCGCTAAGCGATTTACAACAAGCAGCCAGCGCACTTGAATCCGCTTTACGCGAACGTGGGCATGGTTTTTTACGCGTCACCTTACCGCCGCAAGAAGCATCAGGCATTATCACTTTAGAAGTGCTGAGCTTCAAACTCAGTAAAGTCACACTCAAAAACACGCTCTTTTTTGATGAAGAAAATCAGCGCAACAGCCTGCCCGCACTGCAAGAAGGCGGCTCACCTAATTTTCAGGCGATGACCACACAGCTGGTCATCGCCAATGAAAACCCAAGCAAGCAGACCAATATCACTTTTAAAGAAGGCGAAACCGATAGCATTGAAGCCATCATCGATACCCAGCAGCAAAAACCATGGAGTGTTTTTGTTTCCGGTAATAACTCTGGCTCGGATGATAACGGCCGCTTGCGTCTGTCTTTGGGATTGCAGCACGCCAATTTATTTAACAGTGATCATGTTGCCACAATCAGCTACTCCACCGCCCCTAGCCAACCCGATAATGTCAGCCAGTACGGTGTGTTTTACCGCATGCCCTTCTATAGCCTTGGCGGCAGCCTAGCTGCCTACTATGCACAATCAAAAGTCGATTCCGGTAGCTTAGGTGAAGGTTTAATCATCACGGGTAAAGGTGAATCGGGCGGGCTGCGCTACACCCACCATCTACCTATGGACGGACAATACCGCTCGCAAATTGAAGTGGCGCTCGACGATAAACTATTCCGCGGCACGGATGTGTCTGGCGTTGGCCAGCTCAGCCCCGATGTACGCAGCCGGCCACTCACACTGGCTTATAACGGCCACTGGCAAAGTGAAGATATCGAAATCAATATTGGTCTTGATTACAGCCACAATCTACCATCAGGCTACGGCAACGATGATGAAGCCTATCAGGCCAACCGCAGCGGCGCGCATAGCAATTGGCAGGCATGGCATGGCAAGGCCGAAGGACTGTACCGCTTTGCTGGCGATTGGCAAGCCACACTTAAATTAAGCGGCCAGTTTGCCAGTGAAGCACTAATCTCTGGCGAGCAATTTGCCCTGGGCGGCAGCAGCTCTCTGCGTGGGGTAAGCGATCGCAGCGCCACCGGCGATAGCGGCGTGCAAGGCACTTTTGAAATCAGCACGCCCAAATTTTTTGAGGGCTTACGCCTGCTTAGCTTTATCGACGCAGGCGCCATTCACCGCCGCTCTCCCGAAGCGGGAACCAACAGCCAAGAAGTCCTCGGCAGCATCGGGTTGGGATTACGCTGGCAAATTCAGGATTGGGGATTAATCAGCGCAGACTGGGGATATATCGCAGACGGCAGCGGCTCCCCCAAAATAGAGCGCGGCGAAAGCTTTGGGCACTTTGGGTTTTATTTGAAGTATTGATCAAAAAGCAAAAAGGCCTGTAGACACAGAGAACATAGAGCTAAAAAGCAGAACACTGAGAAAACCTAAAAACGAGTTAAAACAGTTCTAATCAATTAGAGCCATTGCTAGGTTTTATCCGTGTAACTCCGTATTTCGAGACTTGTGTTTTCCCCCTCAAGTAGTGATCACTATTTTGGGGGTTCTCTGTGGGCTCTGTGTTCTCAGCAATCTCTGTGTCTACAGATCTTTTGCCTTAGCCCGACTCGCAGGCTGGCGTTTACATACCCGATATTGCAAGCGGCTTAGATCGGCCACATGCTCGCCATCGGCCTCTACGACTAGAATCTCTGCCGCAATTGCGCCAAAATCGGCCCGAAAATGCACGCTGCTTTTTAAAATTAAGACAGGTACCTCACTAGGCTCAACGCCCAAGTGCCGGAACATCGCCTGATCTGCCGCCTGCTGCTTGCGGCTGCTCACCAGCACCGTCACCCCCTGATATTCCAAGCGTGCCATCTGCCCCAGATCCATTTGGCAGCCTGAATAAAAAGGTCCCGTTGCAGCAAACTGCCCATTGCCAAGGCCCGACACCTTCCACTCGCCATCCGCAGAGCAATCCGCTCTTCCTATGGCACGGTGCAAAACGGCCCCTACGCCTGCCACATGCGCCGCTTTTGCAGTCGCTGGATCGCATAAAATACCAAGCGCCACCGCGGGTATTTGAGCACTAAGACAATCAGCAATAATTCCCGCCGCATCGCTACCTGCGCCCCCACCGGGGTTGTCGCAAGTGTCGGCAAGCACAATTGTATGGCCTGCACGAGCATGCTCGCGCGCGTACTCCAAAGCGGCATGCGGCTGCCATAATCGGCCGTCAAATTCTGCTTCGGCGCTTTCCACGGCTCTCGCCAAAGCGGCCGCAACACAGTGAGCCACGTCGGCCTGATGCGCATAGACCAGCACCGCAGGGCCGCCATCGGCCACATCGGCCAAAGGAAAACCGGGAAAGAAACTCACGCTCACTATATCGCCCACTTCGGCCTGCTCGGCCGCCTGCATCAGCCGGGCAACAGGCTCGATCAATGAACACTGCCAGGGCATAGAAATTAAAAATGACAGTTGCACAAAAGCAGAATACAGCTGCTCACCCGCAAGGAGGCGCTGCAACAAGCCCACCGCCCTTGCCCCGGTTTCAGCCATATCCACATGTGGATAGCTGCGATAGCCGACCAAGGCACTGGCCGAACTCACCATCAAAGGACTGACATTGGCATGAAAATCCAGCGAGGCCACGATGGGGATTTGCTCACCCAATAAGGCGCGAGTACGGCGCAGCCATTCGCCATCGCCATCGTCATAACTCTCAGTCACCAAAGCGCCGTGCAAATCTAAATACACGCCATCCAGCGGCCCCGCTTTTAAAAGAGCAGACTCAAACATCGTCCATAGCGCTTCAAACGCCGCATCCTCAACCCGCCCACTAGGGTTGGCCGAAGCCCAAAGCAGCGGCAAAACTTGTAAACCGCCCACCTCCAGCGCGGCAATCGCCCCCGCCAAAGGCAAATTAGCCCCCGCCACCGCGGCAAAAACCGCCTCCCCCTGAGTCAAACCCGGCCAAGCATCGGCCTCAATAAAATGAGCCATCGTGGTGGGCATACTGACAAAGGTATTGGTTTCATGCTGAATACCCGCTACCGCAATACGCTGCATACCTGCTCCAGTGGGGGAAATACGTGGGCTTTGCCCGTTAGCAACGCAAAGTCAAAAAGACCTTTGTATTAGTGCCTTCGGCACGGTATTTAGGTGCGGGATTCCCCCGCGAAGTATTTGATTTCTGCTTCGCCAGAAATCCTAGTACGCAAAGAAGGCGACCCCACGAAACACGAAGGCCCCTGCTGCGCTCCAATCGAGTCGGCGGCGGCGGGATTGGCTGGATCCTCCTCCCAAGCGCCCCCCGCCCCGCTTGTTCCTCGTTTCGGCGTGCTTCAAGGGGTGACTTAAGCCCCGGGCTACCAACTGCGATATGAATCCTAATTGTTGGGTTTTGAAATACTTAAAACCTAGAAAACAACATAACTCAAGGCTTGTTTTTCTCCGTGAAACTCCGTGTTCTCTGTGACCTCCGTGGTCCAAGATTTGGGTTTGGCAGCCCCCCCCCCCCCAAACTTCTACAACAAGCCATCCAAAGCCGCCGCGCAAATACCGCGATATTGCTGTGGAGTAAAAGGAATCGGGTTAGTGCCATGAGCGCCATCGGCCACAGCGGCCTCGCCTATGGTTTCCAAGCAGGACTCATCTATACTTATGCTTTTGAGCGTGTGCGGAATGCCCACTTCCTCTCTAAGGCGTAGCACCCAATCTAAGAATGCAGCAAATGAGGGATTCGGCAGGCCTAGGTAGCGGGCGGCGGCGGTGATGCGCTCGTCGATGGCGGCCTGATTGGCTTTTAAAACATAGGGCATCAGGATGGCGTTGAGCATGCCGTGATGGGCATCGAAGCGCGCACCCAGCGGATGGGCCAGCGCATGCATCGCCCCCAGCCCGCGCTGAAATGCCGTTGCTCCCATGCTGGAGGCCACCAGCATTTGCATCCTCGCCTCAAGATCTGTGCCATCGGCAACGGCACGCGGTAGCCATTCGCGTACTAGCTGCATCCCTTCTAAGGCAATGCCGCTAGCCATGGGGTGATAAAACGGCGAGCAGTAGGCTTCTAAACTATGGCTGAGTGCATCCATACCTGTTGCAGCCGTCAGCTTGGCGGACAGGCCAGTGCTGAGCACTGGGTCCAAAATCACGATGGCAGGCAGCATGCGCGGGTGAAAAATAATCTTCTTGGCGTGCTCTGCTTCATGAGTAATCACCGAAGCCCGCCCCACTTCAGAGCCAGTGCCTGCGGTAGTAGGAATCGCCACCAAGGGCGCCATGCCTTCGGTTTTAATTCTTAGCCAGTTGTCCCCTTCATCCACATAATCCCAAAGCGGCCCGCTCTGCCCAACCATCATCGCCACCGCTTTGGCCGCGTCCAGAGCCGAGCCGCCACCAAGCGCAATCACGCCATCAAAACCGCCCTCCCGATAAGCCGCCACCCCGTCGGCCACATTTTGCC
Source organism: Janthinobacterium sp. B9-8 (assembly GCF_000969645.2). Lineage (NCBI taxonomy): Bacteria > Pseudomonadati > Pseudomonadota > Betaproteobacteria > Burkholderiales > Oxalobacteraceae > Janthinobacterium > Janthinobacterium sp. B9-8. Next base: position 55,174 of record NZ_CP014222.1, on the reverse strand, counting down.
CGGTGGGGTTGCCCTTAATCTGGTGAAACAGACCCGCATGCAAATCTGCCCCATCCAGTAAAGTCATCGTGCTAAGTACGGGCGACAAAGTGGCCAAGCCCGGATCAGTAATCAGCAGCGGTTTTTTAATGCCTAAAGATCGCGCTAACTGAGGCAGATCCCTCACCCGCCCCACGCCACATTTCACATTGGTGGGGTAATTCCAATTTACGGTGTAGCGATCGAGATTCATTTAAGTATCCTGTTTAGGAATAGTGCCTTCGGCACGTTGATTTAGGTGCGGGCGTCCCGCTGGACCTTCCTTTCTTGCGCGGCCAAGAAACGAAGCCAAAGAAGGCCGCCCCGGCGTCTGCGCCCCGCTTCGCGGGGTTCCCTCGCTGCGGATAAACGAGTCGGCGTCAATTCAACTCGCTTCGCTCAAACACGAATTGACGAAAGCCCCGCCCCGTTTATTCCTCGCTCGGCTGGTCTCAGGGGGACTTAAGCCCCACATCAACCATCGACTTATCGCTTCAATTTTCGTAGGTTGGGTTAGCAGCCTTATCGCGTAACCCAACATTTTTTGGAGCTTAGGTGTTGGATTACGCAGGTTTAGCCACCTAAAACCAGAGAAAAACCCACTAGCCCAAGAAGCTATGAACCTTAAACACGAAAAATAAAGCTCAATTCAAAATGGTTTTCCTCCGTGAAACTCCGTGTTCTCTGTGTCCTCCGTGGTTCAGGATCTGGGTTTACTCAATACCGTCAGATATCACATTTGCTTCAAATGAAACGACTTCGGCCTCGTCAGGTAGTCGTAGCCCAGCACCGATAAAGTCGCTCCTCGCCCTGTTTGTTTAATACCCGTCCAAGGCAAAGCGGGGTCTAGGTAATCGCAGCGGTTCATAAAAAAGGTACCGCATTCCAGCTGATAGCCTAAGCTTAGTGCCACGTTTTCATCGCGGCTAAATACAGCTGAAGTCAGGCCGTAGGGGCTGTCGTTCATTAGGCGGATGGCTTCTTCGTCGTTTTTCACCGGCATGATGCCGACTACAGGGCCAAAGCATTCGTCGGCCATCAGCTGCATCTGGTGATTAACGCCGGTAAAGATCCTCGGGGCCAGATAAGCGCCTTTGCCATCATCCAGCTTAAAGCGGCGGGTATCGACGATTTGGCTGGCGCCTTTGGCCAGTGCATCGGCTTCTACCACTCGCACCGCATTGGCGGCGGCCACTCGTACCACGGGGCCAAGGGTGGTAGCTGCATCCAGCGGATTTCCCAGTACATATTGCTCGGTCAGCGCAAGGGCGCGGTCGACAAACTCCTGATACACAGACTGGTGCACATAGATACGCTGAGTACCGCAGCAGCTTTGCCCAGAGTTAAAAAATGCGCCATCGACCAGCGTATCCACGGCATGAGCAAGATCGGCATCACTGCGAACCAGCGCCGCATCATTGCCGCCTAGCTCCAAACCCACGCCGATAAATCGCCCTGCCGCAGCTTGCTCTACAGCAATGCCGCCTGCTACCGAGCCGGTAAAACAAACATGCTTGATTTCTTTAGCCTGAATCAGCTTTTGCGTACTAGCGTGATCGGTGTGCAAATACTGGAACACGCCGGCAGGCAAGCCGGCAGCCACAAAGGCAGCGTGGATTTGCTCCGCACAAAGCGGGGTTTGCGCAGAATGTTTTAAGATCACCGTATTGCCCGCCATCAGTGCAGGAATAATCGCGTTCACCGCGGTCAGTAGCGGGTAATTCCACGGTGCGACTACCAGCACCACGCCCAGCGCTTCACGGCGGATAAAGCGATTAAAACCATCAATCGGCGCGGGTCGGATATCGGCTAGTGCCTCGGGCGCAATCGCCATCATATGCCGCGCTCGGGTATCAAAGCCGACCACTTCATTGGGCGAATAGCGAATGGGCCTGCCAATCTGGCGGCTGATGGCCTCGGCAATCGCATCTTTATTGGCGGAAAAAGCATCCACCGCACGGCTCAGTACCGCCGCACGCTCGACCAGAGAAACCTGTCGCCAATCCCGCTGGGCAATCTTGGCACGGCGCAAAGTGGCCGCAATATGGTGCTCATCGGCATAAGCCCGCCGCGCCACTTCGCTACCATCGATAGGACTAATCGTGATCAGTTCAGACATAGCTACTCCGAGTGGATGGAATGTTTTTTAAAAGAGGCTAAAAAAAGTTCTGTAGACACAGAGAACAAGCGAGCACACAAAGAACACAGAGAAAACTAAAGCTTGAGAAAAACTTCAGAAACAAGGTTTTCTCCGTAAAACTCTGTGTTCTCTGCAGCATCGAGGGTTCAAGGTTTAGCCAGCTGGCGTACTGCGCTTTCGCTGAACAACTCTTCGAGTTGCACGCAGAGCTTAGAGTACGCCCTACCGCTTTTAACTCGTTTTTCTCTGTGTACTCTGAGTTCTTCCCGCCCTCTGTGTCCACAGATCTTTTTAAACCTTAGATAATTTCAAAATAGCGTTTTAATTCCCAATCCGTTACATGTTTGCGGAATTCTCTTTCTTCCCATTCACGGGTGGCGGTGAAGTGCTCTACAAAAGGCGAGCCAAACAGGCTGCGGGCGGCTTCCGATGTTTTGAGGCGTTTTGCTGCGTCCCCAAGTGAATTGGGCAGGTGCAAGCGGTCGGGAAAGGTTTGCGTATAGGCATTGCCCTCCACCATGGCTTCCGGCTCCCACTCATGCTCAATCCCGTAAAGACCAGCGCCTAAGGCTGCGGCCAGTGCCAGATAAGGATTGGCATCGGCCGAACCGATTCGCACCTCGATACGTTGCGATTTGGCCGATCCAGGAATAAGCCGCAGTGCGGTGGTACGGTTTTCTAAGCCCCAGGTCGCATCGAGTGGTGCCCAATAACCCGGCACTAAGCGGGTATAGCTATTTACGGTTTGGGCAAACATCGCCATAAATTCGGGCAGCAAACGCTGCACACCCGCCAGGAAATGCCGCTGCGTTTTGCTCATATTGTGCGGCTGGGTAGGATCATAAAACACCGATTTACCACTATTGATCTCATTTAAAGACAAATGAATATGGCCGCTTTGCCCCGGCAATTCATGCGACCACTTAGCCATAAAGGTCGCCATTAAATTATTTTGCTGAGCCAGCACCTTACAGAAGGTCTTAAACAGGAAAGCTTTATCTCCTGCACTACTGGCTTCATCCACGCCGATTGCGGCTTCCAGCACTCCGGGGCCGGTTTCGGTATGCAGGCCCTCGATGCCCATATCCATGGTTTCGCTGAGTTTCAGCAGCTGATGATAGAAATCGGCGTTGACCGTACTACGCAAAATAGAATAACCAAAATAGCCGGGCGTCCATGGGATCAGGTTCTGATAATTCTTAGCCCTGACCGACTCAGGCGTTTCTTTAAACACAAAGAATTCGTATTCCAGCGCGGAATAAGCCAGATAGCCCATGTCTGCGGCTTTTTTAACGATGCGGCTTAAAAGCTGGCGCGGGCAGATGGCTTCGGCATCGCCGCTGAATTCACCCAGGAAAAACAGCATCGGCTTGCCATCGACCATTTCCAGCGGCAATTCACGGCAGCTCTCGGGAATAATATGCGCCTGAGCATCGGGGTAAGCAGTGTGCCAGCCGGTGTATTGCACATTGTCGTAAAGCTGATCGTTGGAATCCCAGCCCAACACCACATTACAGAAGCTTAAGCCGCCTTTTAGTATGGAAATAAATTTCTCTTTGGAAACATATTTTCCCCGCATCACGCCATCGATATCGGATATCCCCACCTTGATATGCGAAAGCCCGCTGGCTTCGACAACGGCGATGGCATCTTCGATTGTTTTCACTTCACGAGCTTGCATATTGATCCCCTGATGCGGTGTGCGTGAGAGTGGGTATTTACCCACTTCAGTCTTAAGTGCCTTCGGCACGGTGTTTAGGTGCGGGAGCCCCGCTCGACCTTCCTTTCTTGTGTGGCCAAGAAACGAAGCCAAAGAAGGCCACCCCGGCGCTTGTTCCTCGCTCGGCTGGACTAAGGGGAGAATAAAAGCCCCGTGCTACGAGCCGCGCAAAACAACCGATTGCTCATTTTGAAAAAATTCAAAACGCTTTTCCCCGTGAAACTCCGTGTGTCCTGTGGCGTCCGTGGTTCAAGACCTGGGTTTTAGTGTTGGCCTTACTTCACGGCATCCCCCACTGTTTGTAGCATTTCATCATGCGGTGCATCTTCTCTGGCTTGGCGGGTAGCCAGAAAGTAAACATAGCCGCCGACCATAAAACCAATAAAAATCGCGAAAATAGTGGTGTTAAAGTAGATCATCGCCACGAGTGCAACTAAGGCTAGAACCAGCGCCACTAAAGGGAAGAAAGGATAGAAAGGTACGGAGTAAGGGCGGTCTAGCTGTGGTTCGCTACGGCGTAATTTAAACAGCGATGCCATTGAGATGATGTACATCACGATGGCACCAAATACCGACATGGTGATAATCGCCGCAGTCAGCGACATGCCTTGCAGCTGGATCACCGAATCGGCATAAATGGCCGCCACGCCCACTACGCCGCCCGCCAGAATAGCCCAGTGCGGGGTTTGAAAGCGCTGATTCACGCTAGCCAAGACGCCGGGTAAATACCCTGCCCGGCCAAGGGCATAAATCTGCCGTGAGTAGCCCATGATAATGCCGTGAAAAGAAGCGATCAGCCCGAATAAGCCAATCCACACCAGCATATGCAACCAGCCTGAATCTGCCCCTACCACCATTTGCATCGCCTTAGGCAAAGGCTCGTTGATATTGGCCAGCTGCCGCCAATCGCCCACTCCACCAGCAAAGACCATTACGCCAATGGCGAGGAAAACTAGGGTAAGTATCCCGCTGATATAGGCACGGGGAATGGTTTTGCGCGGATCTTCTGCCTCTTCCGCCGCCATCGCCGCACCTTCAATGGCCAGAAAAAACCAGATCGCAAACGGAATCGCTGCAAACATGCCGCTATAGGAGGCGCTACTAAATTGATCCGCCCCCGACCAGCCATGCGCTGCAAAGTTGGCCCAAGAAAAGCCCGGAGCCACGACGCCCATAAACACCAGCAATTCTAAAATTGCCAAAATAGTGACGCAAAGCTCAAAGGTGGCGGCGATGGTGACGCCAATAACATTCAAAAACATAAACACGAGGTACGCCCCCAGCGCCGCGTGCTTGGGGTCCAATCCCGGAAACTGCACACCAAGATACGCACCAATCGCTAGTGCAATGGCGGGCGGGGCAAATACAAATTCGATCAGGGTGGCCATGCCAGCGATATAACCACCAGTTGGACCAAAAGCGCGCCTTGCGTAGGCAAAGGGGCCGCCCGCATGGGGAATCGATGTGGTCAGCTCGGTGTAGCTAAAAATAAAAGTGGTATACATGGCCGCAATCACCAAGGAGGTGATCATAAAACCCAGAGTCCCTGCCTTATCCCAACCATAGCTCCAGCCAAAATACTCACCCGAAATCACCAGCCCCACCGCAATACCCCAGAGGTGGATGGTTTTGAGCGAGCGTTTAAGCTCCCGTTTAACTTCTGCCATGATGTTTCCTTTATTAAAAAGTGAAAGCACACGCACACAGAAAAATTGAATGAAAGGCTGGATGTCAGTTTATGACTGGGGAATTTAAAGCGACAACAACTATCGTTTTAGCTTATTTATTACTATTGCTTACACTTATCTTTGCGCGATGCAGCAATAGTCTTTCAAAATGGAGAGAGGATAGGAATACTAGGCTAGTCATGTGCAGCGCCACTTTTGTAGGGCGGGTGAAACCCGCGTACTTTTCAGCCTTGCTCGCGGGTTGCACCCGCCCTACGAATAACGTTTCACTTAAGTTGACAGGATCGGGTTGCAGCCGCCCTACAATTTTTTATATAAAAATCACTTCAACGTGGTAAATCGCCCAACACGATTCGGGGGTGTAGCCAAGGTGCGGCGTTGGCCAGCACGGGTAGGTAGCGCTCTTGCATCAGGGCGATGCTGTCGTCGGCGAGTAACTCGGGCAGATTGCCTAGCTCGCCGCTTCTGGCAAGTAGCGTTAGCTCGCGGGTGAATTCGCCCTCAGGCACGGGCAGGCATTGCACTTCGCCCGTTTTAATTCCGCCTTGCAGCAGGCAAAGTGGCGTGGTCAGCGTCCAGCCCAGACCCGCTTTGACCATTTGCAAAATGGCATAGGAATTATCAAGCTCCATCCGTAATGGCGGATGAATACTCCATTCTTGCAGCTTGTTTTCTATGGTGCGGCCGATCACGGTGGATGGGTTGTAGCGGATAAAATCCAGTGCGGCAGCCAAGGTGCGCAAACTGCTAACCGGCCCTTTAAAATCCAGCGGTAGCACTAAAATAAAAGGCTCTCGCAGCAGGCGTCGACGGAAAAGCTCGGGGTGATTGGGTACTGCATCATCAGACAAAATAATATCTACCCGCCGATTAAGCAGGGCATCGGCATGCAGATGTGATTGGCCGGTCACCATAGACCAATGCGCGGTGCGGCGCTTAATGGCGGCTACCAGCTCTTTGCCTACGCTGATGGCTAAAGAATCGACCAAAGCAATCCGCACATGTTTCAGCGGCGTGGCTTCCTGGCGGCGAAACTCTAGGCTGACACGGCGGGCATCGCCCAATAAACGATCGGCCTGCTCATAAAACTTACGCCCCAGCGGGGTGAGCATCGGTGGGCGTTGCGAGCGATCGAGTAGCTGCACATGCAATTGCGCTTCTAAATTGGCGATGCTTTGTGACACCGACGATTGCGTCATGCCAAGGCGCTGGCCAGCAGCTGTCATTCCACCCGCTTCAACAATTGCGGCAAACACTTCCAGGCTTTTTAAATCAAAACCAATCGGACTTGCGGCCATGTGATTCCTCTTGAAGGATCAAAGCAGTGAGGAACACGCTATATAGAAACAGTTGAGCCTCGGAAAGCGGTCAGGTGCGCGATATCTCGCTGAGTGAGGTAAACCTCACACGCAGACTGCTGCTAACCCGACCCACGAAATCATCGATCAGCGACCATCACACCCAACCAATCCCGATCACACAAAAAGTCGCTATATAAACGCGCTTCGGGTGTGCCTGCTTCGGGGTGATAATCGTAGCGCCAGTTCACCACCGGTGGCATAGACATCAGGATGGATTCAGTGCGCCCTCCTGATTGCAAGCCAAATAGCGTACCACGATCAAACACCAGATTAAATTCTACATAACGGCCACGGCGATACGATTGCCAGTCGCGCTCGCGCTGGCCATATTCGGCGTCTTCGTGGCGTTCTACAATGGGCACATAGGCGGGCAAAAAGGCATTGCCCACGCTCTGCATCATGGCAAAGCTGGCTTCAAAACCGGCGGCGTTGTAATCATCAAAGAAAATACCACCAATCCCACGCGGCTCATTGCGGTGTTTTAAGTGGAAATACCGATCACACCACGCTTTGAATTCCGGATAAAGCGCCGCGCCAAAGGGATCGAGCGCGTCTTTGCAGGCCTGATGAAAATGCACCGCGTCTGCTTCTTGGCCGTAATAGGGGGTGAGATCCATGCCGCCGCCAAACCACCATACATCCTGCTCACCGTCTTGATACGCACGAAACATGCGCACATTCATATGCACGGTAGGGATATACGGATTACGCGGGTGCAAAACTAAAGACACGCCCATCGCTTCAAAGGCCCGCCCAGCCAGCTCTGGCCGACCCGCGCTCGCCGATGGTGGCAGGGCAGCGCCCATCACATGCGAGAAATTCACTCCGCCACGCTCAAATAAGTTGCCGCCTTCAATCACTCGCGTCATGCCACCGCCGCCGCCTTCTCTTTCCCACTGATCGGTATGAAAAGTAGATCCATCGAGCTGCTCTAAGGTGGCGACAATATTTTGTTGCAGACTTAAGAGGTAATCTTTAACGGCAGTTGAATTCATTAAAAATCCTAGTCAAGAAAAAGGCTGCCGAAAAAGGCAGCCTATATGGAGTGATTTACAGCACGGCGTTCATTAAGCAGCTTGCACTGGGGCTTGGTGCTTAATTTCTTTGATGCGGTTGTCACCATCCACAAACACCAGCGCTGGGTGGAAAGCGGCGATTTCTGCTTCTTCAAAATTAGCGAAGGTGGCAATAATCAGTAAATCACCCACCGCAGCACGGCGCGCGGCCGAGCCATTCACCGAAATAATGCCCGAGCCACGTTCGGCCTTAATGGCGTAGGTAGAGAAACGCTCGCCGTTATCCACATTCCAGATATGAATCTGTTCATGCTCAAGGATATTAGCGGCTTCAAGCAGGTTTTCATCGATGGCGCACGAACCTTCGTAATGCAGCTCAGAGTGCGTTGTGGTGCAGCGATGAATTTTCGATTTAAGCAGAGAACGTTGCATGGTGTTTCTCCAGCCCGTTTCTGGGCAGGGCTATTTCAGAAGGGATCAGATTATAATCCCAGAAGCGATGCTTGGACAGGGTAAATAGATGTTAGATACAGAGGAGATGCGCTATTTTGACGCAGCGCAGCAAATCTGCACGCTATTCAATCGCAACCACATATCAACCCCGATAAACAAAGCAACCATCTAGCAGAAACTCACCTGCGGCCACTCTGGCATCTGGCGATACACGGTCAAAATTAAGCTGCTGGCCATCTACAACAACCCACGCCGGTATCGGTTTTTCCTGGTAACTGCCAATCACCTCAACAGCCCGCTGGATATTTGCAGGGGTTTTTGCCACAACTGGCGCAGGGCTAGGCTGCACAGGGGAGATATCGATCTCTTTGGGCGCAGCCGCAGCTTCAATTTCAGCCGCTTGCAGCGGCAAATTGCGTAAATACAAATTAAACGCGAATTGCGGCAAGATCAGCCGGCGCACTTTTTTTTCATCATCAATGATGCAGCACACGCCAAATTCTGTTTCGCACTTAGGGCAGCGCGCCTTGGCCGCAATGGCAATATGGTTTTCTACCAGACGCGCAATGCCGTACATATCATTAGCTTGCAACATTTCCCCACAGCTCACACAGGGCTTGGAAAACTGGCGAACCTGCGCACCATTTTTAAACTTCAATGGCAGGCATTGCTTAAGGCGTTGATTGGGTAGCATTTATAACCATCATTGTTTGTTAAAAAATTGAGGGAGTGGAGAGTGGTGATTAATAAAACCCAACCCTATCAACTTAAAGGGAATTCGTAGCTTGGGTTAGCAATCTGCATGTGCAGGTTTACCACACTCAACGATATATCGCGTAACCCAGCATTCTTTTACGCTTCAACGTTAGGTTACGCTGATTTATCCGCCCTTAAACAGGCGAATAAACCAGCTAACCCAAGCTGCAAAAGTGCCATTTCCCGCTGGTTTTACCTAAGTTGATAGGCCCTCATTCCCTACTCACAGCCTTTTTAAATAGTCGCCATACGCGTTTCAAGCACAAGCTCGAGTAAATCAATTTTCATCACTTGTAGACTGACCGTTGTGCCGGCCGGTAGTTCCGGTATGCCTGCACGCATCACTAATGGCATGCCATCAACTCGAACTAAATTCTCTTTGATCACCACGGCAGTAATTTCACGTTTGTTTTCCTGCTGCAAGTAACGCAAGCACCAGTACCTTTCCATCTTATCTTGTAATTCAGCATAAGCGGCGTAGGCGGTGTCGAAACTTCCGATAATCGAATACAGCTCAGCGTCATTTTTTTGAAAACGTGGTTTAGTATTGCCAATCAGCGCCAGCAATTGCAGCTGATTCACATAATCTACCGCACGGCGTAGTGGTGAAGAAGCCCAGGAGTAGCACTCCACGCCCAAGCCAATATGCGGGCCAGCCTGCGTAGTTAAACGCACACGACCGCCATTTTGGCCGCGATAAATACCCGCCACCTGGCCCTGCATCAAATCCTTGCCCCAAGTGCTATTGGCCAGAATCATCAGCTCGGCAACCAGTTTATCCATGGGTGCGCCACGTTTACGCGGCACAATACGCACGCGTTTTTCGCCATCAATCTGATCAATGTAAAAACTGTAATCAATTTTAAGCGGCGCAGTTGGGTCGGCCTTACCACGGCGGCCTTCCAATGCACCGGCAAAGTGCCATAAGAAGGTGATTTCTTCTTTCCAAGGGAAATCAGGCGCATCTGCTTTACCTGCGGTGTTTTCATTAAACACCGGCTCAAGCTGCTCGTGACGTAAGTTGGCAGCAATTGGGACCATCTCTACTACGCTGCGATGAGAAAGCACATCAAAGCCGAGCGACAGCTCTAAATACATGCTGAGCGCCGGGCAAGTTTTGCCTTCTTGCAGGGTAAACACTTCCACCACATCGTTTGGCAACATGGTGATCTTGTCGCCGGGCATGTATACGGTAGACAAACGATCCAGAATAATTTTATCGACGTCAGACCCTGCCACAATGCCCAAGGCAGGTGCGGCGATGTGGATACCCACCTGCCAATTACCATTAGGCAACCGCTTCAGGCTGAAAGCATCGTCAATTTCTGTAGTGGTGGAATCATCAATACTAAAGGCCTGCACATCGGCCAGTGGTAAATCGCTAGGGCAAGTCACCGGCTCGGTTGGCGCAAAGCCACGGCCCTTAGGGAAGGATTCAGCTAGAAAGCCATCGAGCAAGTAATCGGCTACATCAGGAATCGCACCGATTTTTTCCATCAAACGTAAGGTAGAGGTCTGCATGGCATCCGCAGCGGCGGCCAGCGTTTTCCATTCGATGGTGTTTTTATCAGGGCGGTGCAGTAATTTGCTGGCCAAAGGAATAAATGATTCGGGCAAAGAACCTGCTTGCAGCTCGGCTTGCCAGATTGCCATTTGCTCGGCTTCTTTTTTCTTTTTCTCGAGGCCCGCTAAAGCAGCTTTCAGATTTTCTTCAGGCGCGGCTTTGTAATGGCCACGACCCTTGCGGTAAAAATACATCGGCGCGCCGTGTAAACGGATCAACGCGGCAGCCTGTTGCTGCACCGAAGGGTTCGCCCCAAAGTATTCTGTGGCGATGTCGTTAAAAGCAAACTCATCCGCGCCGCAACATTCCCACAGAAAATCGATATCAATTTCATCAGCCGCAGCTTGTGCCGCTTTTAGGAAATCATCCAAGCTAATCCGCTCAAAGCGCAGCAGCACATTAGCCGCCTTCACTTTAAAACGCTTACCACGGGTATCTTCAAGCATCAGGCTTGCCGCCTGCTCTTCCTTGATCGTGGCTACCTTGAAATTACCATCTTCCTCAAAAAAAACATTCATTCTCAAGCCGCCAGCATTCATTTATTGATTTAGCCGAGCATTATAACAAGGTCCGCCCTGTGTCGCTTGCTGGTGATCAGATTTGTAGGGCGGGTGAAATCCGCCCTACAGCTCATTACTCCGCACCACCCAATTGTGCCAGCAGCTCGGTTTGGTGCTCGTTAACCAGGGCTTGCGTCAGGTCGTTCATGTCGCCGTCCATGATGTAATCCAGCTTGTAGAGCGTAAGGTTAATCCGGTGATCGGTCATGCGGCCTTGAGGGAAATTGTAGGTGCGGATGCGCTCGGACCGGTCGCCGGAACCCACCAACGATTTACGCTGTGCGGCTTCAACGGCGTGGCGTTCGCGGTCTTGCACATCTTTAATCCGGGCGGCCAGCACCGATAAGGCACGGGCTTTGTTTTTGTGTTGACTGCGATCATCTTGGCATTCCACCACAATGCCGCTTGGAATATGTGTCACCCGCACTGCCGAATCAGTTTTGTTAATGTGCTGACCACCGGCACCGCTGGCGCGGAAGGTGTCGATGCGTAAATCGGCAGGGTTGATGTAGATTTCTTCTGCTTCATCGGCTTCGGCCATCACCGCAACCGTACACGCCGAGGTATGAATGCGGCCCTGTGTTTCGGTGGCAGGCACGCGCTGCACACGATGAGCGCCGGATTCAAATTTCAGCCATGAATAAGCACCAAAGCCCACGATGCGGGCGATAATTTCGCGGTAGCCGCCCAGATCAGATTCACTGGCGGACACCACTTCTACCTGCCAGCGATTACGCTCGGCAAAGCGGCTATACATGCGGAATAAATCACCAGCAAACAGCGCCGCTTCGTCCCCGCCCGTACCGGCACGGATTTCCAAAAAGATATTGCGCTCGTCATTAGGATCTTTAGGCAACAGCGCTTTTTGCAGCTCGACTTCCAAAGCTTCGATGCGCACCTTGCCTTCTTTGATTTCTTCTTCGGCCATATCCTTCATATCAGGATCGCTGAGCATTTCTGCTGCGTCGGCCATATCGGCTTCAATCTGGGTAAATCGGTGATAAAGGGCAACCACCGGCTCTAATTCGGCGCGCTCTTTGGTGAGCTTGCGATAGCTATTCATATCGCGGGTGGCTTCTTCGGTCGCCAGTAATGCGTCGACTTCTTCAAGACGATCAGCAAGTTGCGCCAATTTGGCAGCAATAGAAGGTTTCATTTCAGTTCCAGAGTGTATGTATTTGGCCTTTTAAACCCAAATCTTGAACCACGGAGCAAAAGGAGAACACGGAGTCTCACGGAGAAAAACAAAACCGAGAAAAATTAAGCCGCAGTAAAAAAGCACTTAACTTACTTCAAGGGTTTCTCCGTGTAACTCCGCGTCCTCTGTGTCCTCTGTGGTTCAAGATTTGGGTTTTAGGGCGTTGTTTTATAATTAGTATTACTAGCTGGCAAGGCAGCTACTCGTGCAGGCGGTAGAGGCGGCGCACGGTGGTGAGGGTGTTTTCTTGCTCTTCCGGCAAGACATTATTTAAGGCGGCAAGTGGGGCGTGCATAAATTTATTGGCCATTTGTCGTGAAAACTCTGCGAGTACCGCTTCGGCATTTTCGCCTGCAGCCAGTTTCTTTTGCGCTTTTTCCAGCTCATGCCGAGCGATTCGGTCGGCATAATCTTTTAAATCTCTGATTGTAGGCACTAAGGCCCGGCTGGCTACCCAGCGGTGAAAATCGCCCACGCGCTCGCTGATAATTGCTTCGGCCGATTCAACCTCACTGGCCCGGGACTCCTGCCCCTGGCGCACTACTTCGGCCAAATCATCTACGGTATACAGATAAATATCCGATAGATCACCCACCTCTTCCTCTACATCGCGCGGCACAGCTAAATCCACCATAAAGATGGGGCGATGCTTGCGCTCTTTAAGCGCCCGCTCAACCATACCCTTGCCCACAATCGGCAACGGTGCTGCGGTTGAGGTCACCACAATATCAAACTCGGCCAATCTGGATGGCAGATCTGATAATAAGATCGCTTCACCGCCAAATTTTTTCGCCAGGATTTCACCACGCTCTATGGTGCGATTCGCCACCGTTATCTGCTTAGGGCCGCGCGCGTGAAAGTGCGTGGCGCAGAGATCGATCATTTCTCCTGCGCCAATAAAGAGCACCTTACAGGATGCCACCGAGGGGAATAATCGCTCGGCTAAGCGTACCGATGCTGCCGCCATCGAAACCGATGCCGCGCCAATCCGTGTTTGGGTTCTGACTTCTTTGGCCACCGAAAAAGCACGCTGAAACACGCCATTGAGCAGCACACCCATCGTGCCCGCATCACGAGCAAAACGCTCGGCGTCTTTTAGCTGGCCTAAAATCTGTGTTTCGCCCAGCACCATTGAATCTAAACCACTGGCCACTCTGAATGCATGGCTGGCCGCATCACCACCATTGAGCACATACAGATGCGGCTCGATATCTTCTACGCGATGCCCGCGCGTACTCGCCAGCCAAGCCAGTACTTGCTGTGGTTCCCGTGTATTGCAGTAGAGTTCGGTTCGATTACAGGTCGACACAATCGCGGCTTCTGATACGCCATGCTCGGCGCTCAACATAGCCAAAGCGGTTGGCACTTCTGCTGGAGTAAACGCGAGCCTCTCCCTGACTGCTACAGGCGCAGTGTGGTAATTAACTCCGAGAACAAGCAGATTCATAGGGATTCATCGGCGGCAGGCGAAAGAAAACCGCCCATTTTACCCTGAAACGGTAAGCGACTCACACTGATGTCGCTAATACCACTTTATGCAGGCTCACTTAGGCGGCTGATAAAACCCGGCTCAACCCCAATCAGCGGCATAAAACAAAGTTGTTTTGTACCGCTCAAATAGAAGGTTTAGATCGTGTATTCAAATAAATCATAGCCCATTTGCTGCTCAACTAATTTCCCTGCGCGTATCAGCATTTCGCCATCCGCAGTCAGCACAGACAGCTCGCGCAAATGGGTATAGCTTCCCTTAGGCGCAGCCAGCATAGGCGCTTGCTTAAGAGCCGGAATTTCGGGCAAAAACAAAGCAGGCTGGTACTGCCCGTCCTTTACACCAATGGTAGGCCGGAACAATACGGCTGAGGCGCGCACAGTCATAATTTGCAGACCAATTTCTAAATGCTGCTGATCCATTTGCTGCAACCACCGCACCGATGCAATCATCCAGCTTTCATGGCCCTGAGCACGTAAAGCCACAATCTCGCCTGCACGCACCCGCTCCACCTGACTATTCTCGGCCACCACCGCATAACCACCAGGGCTTTCATTGAGTACGGTCCAATGGGTAATCGGCAGCTCTTCACTCGTGCCCAGCACCGCATCTTCATCCAGTAAGTTTTCTGGCTGTAATAAGCTGCGACCGTCATTCACGCATAAGACTGCAGCCCTCAAGCCTAGGCACACATCAACAGGCGTATGCGAGGCAATCCTTTGAAAAGTACGCTTTGCGGCAATCGTCCACTGGCGCGACACCCGGCGTAAAATTTCTATCCACATCAAAACTTTGGCTCTGTCCTTCGCCATCGATGCTTTGGCCTCTAAAGCCGCCAGAGACTTATGCAATTGCCGCACTAATTCGGAGGTATCAAGCAGTACTCCCCCACCTAAATAGCCCTCCATACTACGTGCGCCCACATATTGCGGTGGCTTATCTTCATCCAGGCTTACTAAGAAAAATCCCGCTGAACTACCTAATTGAGACACCGGCTGAAAATGCGCATAGCTGGCGTAGCTTTCAACGATTTCCACCACTTTATCTAATTCAATCCCGGCAAAACGCTGCGGCTCGGCCAAAGCCAGTAGCAAGATATATTTATACGTGCGGGCCACGCTAGGGCTCTTGGCATCGCTTGAAACCTGATCAATCAGATGAGCCTCAACCGCATATCTGAATAATTTATGCGCTTCTAGCCAAACGCCTTCCGGCATAGGCGAGTACACCCGGTAGCAGAGCTGGGACAAACCATAATACTGGGCTAAGATTTTTTGAATTAAAACAGGAACAATCTTGTTATTGCCAAAGGAAAGCCGCTTATCTAGGCGATCCACAAGGGCGATTTTATATCCATCGGCCAGCTCCATGCACAACCTGCGTGCCAATAAAGCGGCTGCCTGTGCCTGCTCTTTTAAGGGCAGACCGGGCGCTCTATAAACCACAGCCAGCTCCACCGAAAGCGGCTCCAGCGTAGCGCAATATTCATCAAGTAATTTAGTTCGCTCATCGGCATTAATTTTGACGCGATTGCATGCTGCCAAGGCATCGCACATCTGTCGCCCAGCGAGCAGAGGATTAGCCATAGGCAAAGCAGCCAGCCACTCTTTTAAGCGCTTTGGATTTGTTTCCACACTGGCAGCAAGGCTAGGCTCGCAAACCGGTAATTTAAGCAACAGCGGCATCAACAAACTCCGAAATTACATTTTCAACAGCATCTAAAGCGGCCATTGTTCCTGCCAGTAAATGCGCAGCCTCTGCATCACTTAAGCAATAAGGCGGCATAAAATAAACGGTATTGCCAATCGGCCTTAATAAGAGTTCCTGCTCTAAAGCTGCGGCAAAAAAGCGCTGTGCAAAACCGGGCGCGGCATCAATCACATCAAAAGCCCAGATCATCCCCGTGCGCCGATAGTTTTTAAGCTTGGGATGCGTGGCAAGTGGCAAAAACAATGCATCCCAACGTTGCGCTTTTTCAAGGTTTTTTTGAATCACATCGTCATTTTCAAAAATATCCAAAACAGCTAAAGCCGCCGCGCAAGCCAGAGGATTCCCGGTATAAGAATGCGAATGCAAAAAAGCCCGGTTGATATCATCATGATAAAAAGCAGCGTAAATTTCATCGCTGCTCAGCACCACGGCCAGCGGTAAAAAGCCGCCGGTAATCCCTTTAGAAAGGCATAAAAAATCCGGCCGTATCTTTGCCTGCTCATAAGCAAACATAGACCCTGTGCGGCCAAAACCCACGGCAATTTCGTCACAAATTAAATGAATTTGATAGCGATCACATAAAACCCGAGCTTTTTGTAAATAGCGCGCGTCATACATCGCCATGCCTGCCGCGCCTTGTACTAAGGGTTCGAGAATCAGCGCGGCGATATCTTGATGATGCTCGGCCAAGGTGGCTTCTAGCGATTGCAAGGCACGATCGGCCACATCAACCGCCGTTTCAGCGGCCGTGGCTTGGCGTGCATCGGGATTCATTACGCAAAAATTTTCCCTGACTAAGGGAGCATAAGCCGCACGGAAAATCGGCACATCGGTCACCGACAAGGCCCCCGCCGTTTCGCCGTGGTAGCTATTTTCTAAATAAATAAAGCGGTTTTTTTGTGGCTGGCCCAGATTGCGCCAGTAATGCACCGACATTTTAAGTGCCACTTCAATGGCAGACGCGCCATCCGAGCCATAAAAGGCGTGGCCCAAACCGGTGAGCGTTGCAAGGCGCTCGGATAACTCCACCACGGGCTGATGGGTAAAGCCCGCCAGCATCACATGCTCTAAGCTATCCATTTGCTGACTAATCGCCGCTTTAATTCTGGGCTCGCCATGGCCAAATAAATTAACCCACCAGCTAGAAACCGCATCCAGATAGCGTTTGCCATCCACATCGTATAGCCACGCACCTTGTGCACGGGCAATCGGGATCAGCGGAAAGCTTTCGTGGCGCTTCATTTGCGTACAAGGGTGCCATACGGCGGCTAAGCTTCGTGCCAGTAAATCAGTGTTTTTCATATAAAAATATAAAGCTTCAGATAAGCTATTTTAGTCCAGACTGCTCAATACCTTAGCAAAATCCGCTTTAAAACGCACAGGGGATATCCGCAATAAAAAAGGCGAGCACGCTGGCTCGCCCCGATCAAATCAAATTCACGCATCCGTTTTAGAATGATTTAGAAATACTGAGCTTGTAATTACGCCCTACTCCAGTCACGCCTTCACTCAGATATGGCTGATAATCACGATTAAATAGATTATCAATCGTCAACCTCGCTTCTAGTCCACTCAACATATCACCCCGGCCTTTCCAACTGGCAAACAGGGTATGCAAACCATAACCTTTGGATGGCGGTAAGCGATAAACATGGCCAACCGGCAATACTTTATCTTGTTCGCCCACAAATTTACCCTGCCAGCCTGCGGTAATGCCCTGCTCAGGTAATTTAAAGCCCAGCCCCATGATCAGTTTATCGGGGGCCACACTCGATACCGGCTCATCGTTACCCCAAGGATCGCGCTGGCTGCCGTTTCTTCTGCCGTATTGCATCGACAAAGACGCGTTGGCAAAGAAGTAGCGAGTGTTATAGAAGGTTTCGATTTCCATCCCTTCGGTTTTATAGCCACTCAAATTGCGGTAATTAGATAGTGCTGGCGGTAATTTATCTCGACCCGCAGACGTGTAGCCCGACACCAACACACCAAGGCGTGGGCCGATATTGTCTGAGACCCGGTTTTGATAGAGGGTAAAGCGCAGCTGTGCATCGTCATTGTCGGTCAGCAAACCTTGCTGATTCCACATTGCGCCCACACGCGCAGCGGTAATTCGCTCGACATCGAGGCCACGGCTTGTGCCGGGCGTGGCTGACCCCACGTCCGATGACACGTAGTACTCTGTGGAATACAGCTCATCAATCGTTGGTGCGCGCCAGGTCTGGCTGATATCCGCAAAGAAAGAGGCATGGTTATTGGCTTTCCAGAACAGGCCCAGCCTAGGTGAAAAGCCTTCAAACCTGGCTTCGCTATAATCATGACCTGCAGCAGGCAGCGGGCTGTTATAACGGCGCGCCCGGTTCGGCACACCTTCTGCGGTGATATGGTCGTAGCGCAATGCCGCTGTCAGCGTCACATCGCCATAGCTCACCGCATCTTGCACATGAATGCCCAGCCCTCTTTGCTGACCGGCAGGCATATAGTAAGGCTGGAAATAGCCGTAGTTATAACTAGGGTCTTTTATTGCCGTGCTGCTTGGGTAATACATCAGCGTATCGCGCTGATTATCGTGCCACTGCGTACCAACGCTCAGCACATGGGCAAAGGGGCCGCTAGTAAACAAGCTTTCATTGCGCAATTCAGCCAGCTTATCGGTGTAAGTAGCCCAGCTTTCATTACCTAATGAGCCAAGGAAAGAGCCCACAGAGGCCGTGGCGGAGCGTTGATCGTGCTGATTGGTTTTAGAATAGCCATAGCTCGCCAAGATATTGATCAGCGGATTATCACTCGGGCTAAAGCGCCATTTTGCAGAGTAAGTGGTGTCTTCCTGATCCCGGTACAGCACCTTGCGCTTCCATGCTTCATCAAAACCAAATTTTTTAATTTCTGCATCGGTAGGCGCTGGCGCGTCTTCACCCAGAGCCGCAAAAGGGGCCCAAGCGCTACTGCGGCCTTGCATGGTCGAGAGTGTGAGTAACTGATCTTCTGTCAGGCGGATATTTAATTTTGCGAGGCTGGAAGGCGCATCAATGGCAGAAAAACGGAAAGGATCGCCATTGGGTTTGCGCAAATCATCGGATTCGCGCTGAGTAAAATACACCAGCGCATCAAAACGGCCATCTTCAGTGCGGCCATACACAGCCGCCGTGGTGTCTTGCTCATGATTATTTGTTTGATGCGAATACTTGAGCAAAGCCCCTAGATTAGCGTCGCCCTGTAAAAGGTCTTTAGCGTCTTTAGTTTCAATCGTGATCACACCACCAAAGCCACCATTGCCATACAGAGAGGTGTGCGGGCCTTTATTCACTTCAATTTGTTTCACCAGCTCAGGCTCGATAAAAATCGAGCCCTGGCGATATTTTTCAAAGCCCTTAGGCGCGCCGTCCACAATCACTTTTACATCCTGAACTTTATTAAAGCCCCAGATATTTAAAGTTTGCCCGCTGGGACGCGATGTGCCGGTTAAATCCACCCCCGGCAAGGTATCAAGCAAGGCGGCCACATTGCCAGCCTGCTGACGTTCAATATCTTCATGATCTAAATAGGAGCGCCCCACATTGGCGCTACCCATTTTTTCACCAAATACAGTGATCGCAGGCAAAGTTGTTTCAGTGGACTTTTTTGCAGCCACTTCGCTGGCTGTTTTACTTGCGACTTTACTTGCGAAGGCAGGGGCACTAAAGGCGGCGGCAAGTGCAAGCACCATCGCTGTATTTTGGATCTTCATTTTGCTCAAACTCGTTTTAAATAGAACAGCAAGGGCAGAACTTCATATGCCCTTTTTTAGGGAAGTCGACAGTGGCTCAGAGATGTAACTCAATCGTCATCATTATAAATGATAATGATTCCCATTAAAACAGTTTTCTTACAAATTAAAGCCTCCAATCTGGTGAGATCTGCATGGTCGGTATCAGCAATAATGATGCTCTTCAAAAAATTTCGCTCTTCCCCCACTTGAAAAGACCTTACCTCGCCCATACCATCTAGCACTCGTTAGCAGTGAGTGCTAACAGCGTTCTGTAGGCCGCTTGGCCAAGCATTGAATGCCACTTTTTTATCTGGAGAGTGAACACCATGAAAATTCGTCCTTTGCATGACCGTGTAGTAATCAAACGCGTTGAAGCTGAAGAAAAAACTGCATCTGGCATTGTGTTGCCAGGTAACGCTGCTGAAAAGCCGGATATGGGCGAAGTGGTTGCCGTCGGTAACGGTAAGATTTTAGAAAACGGCTCTGTACGCCCAATGGCTGTTAAAGCTGGCGATAAAGTAATTTTTGGCAAGTACAGCGGCCAAACCGTGAAAGTAGATGGCGACGAACTGCTAGTAATGCGTGAAGAAGACATCATGGGCGTGATCGAAGGTTAATTAACCTGCGTGATCCTTCGTGACCGAGGCCCAAGCCCGGCACGATCTCAAACCACTACGGAGTAAATGAACATGGCAGCAAAAGAAGTTAAATTCGGTGATTCCGCCCGCGCCCGCATGGTAGCTGGTGTAAATATTCTGGCTGATGCCGTTAAAGTAACACTGGGCCCTAAGGGTCGTAACGTTGTGCTGGAACGCAGCTACGGCGCGCCTACCATCACCAAAGACGGTGTATCGGTAGCCAAAGAAATCGAACTGAAAGACAAGTTCGAAAACATGGGCGCGCAAATGGTGAAAGAAGTTGCATCTAAGACTTCTGATATCGCTGGTGATGGTACAACGACTGCTACCGTATTGGCTCAAGCCATCGTGCAAGAAGGCATGAAATACGTGGCTGCCGGTATGAACCCAATGGATTTGAAGCGCGGTATCGACAAGGCTGTGATTGCCTTAGTTGCTGAGCTAAAAAACATTGCTAAGCCTTGCTCTACCACCAAAGAAATCGCTCAAGTTGGCTCTATCTCTGCTAACAGCGACGAAATCATCGGCGAAAAAATCGCTGCTGCGATGGAAAAAGTAGGTAAAGAAGGCGTGATTACCGTTGAAGACGGTACTGGCCTTGAAGATGAGTTGGATGTAGTTGAAGGTATGCAGTTTGATCGCGGCTACCTCTCACCGTACTTCATCAACAACCCAGAAAAACAAATTGCCCTGCTGGACAATCCGTTTGTACTGCTTTTCGACAAGAAAATCAGCAACATCCGTGACCTGCTACCGGTACTGGAACAAGTGGCTAAAGCTGGCCGCCCACTATTGATTATTGCTGAAGATGTAGACGGCGAAGCGCTGGCAACTCTGGTAGTGAACAACATCCGCGGTATTCTGAAGACTGTAGCTGTTAAGGCTCCTGGCTTTGGTGATCGTCGTAAAGCCATGCTGGAAGACATCGCTACCCTGACTGGCGGTACTGTGATCGCTGAAGAAGTTGGCCTAACCCTAGAAAAAGCCACACTGGCTGAATTGGGTTCTGCTAAGCGTATCGAAGTATCCAAAGAAAACACCATCATCATCGATGGCGCGGGTAATGAAGAAAGCATCAAAACACGCGTTGGCCTGATCCGTAAGCAAATCGAAGATGCAAGCAGCGATTACGATCGTGAAAAACTGCAAGAACGCGTAGCTAAATTAGCTGGCGGCGTTGCAGTGATCAAGGTTGGTGCAGCGACTGAAGTTGAAATGAAAGAGAAGAAAGCCCGCGTTGAAGACGCACTGCACGCAACACGCGCAGCTGTGGAAGAAGGCATTGTGGCCGGTGGTGGCGTAGCTCTGCTGCGCGCACGCTCTTCTATCATTGACCTGAAAGGCGCTAACGTTGATCAAGATGCAGGTATCAAGATCGTACTGAAAGCCATCGAAGCGCCACTGCGTCAAATCGTACAAAACGCGGGTGACGAGCCTAGCGTTGTGGTTTCCAAAGTATTGGAAGGCAAAGGTAACTTCGGTTACAACGCCGGCACTGGCGTTTACGGCGACATGGTAGAAATGGGTGTTCTTGACCCAGCTAAAGTAACCCGCTCGGCACTGCAACACGCAGCATCGATCGCTGGCCTGATGCTGACAACCGACTGCATGATTGCTGAGCTTCCAAAAGAAGAAGGCTCAGGCATGCCAGATATGGGCGGCATGGGTGGTATGGGCGGCATGGGTATGTAATTTAAGCTTTAGGAATCGGGCTTTAATTTAAAGCCCGACAACTAGCTTAATAATAAAAAACGCCACTCCTTTGGGGGTGGCGTTTTTTATGGCCGCTTCAGCTAACACTACTCTTTAAAAGCTATTTTCTCAGCCATCAGCAAGCGAATATCCCGTCTTGCCTCAGCCGCCACCCAGCGTACTTTTTCATCATCGGTACTCGGTACGAGTGGAGGCACCACCACCGATTTACCATCATCCCCCATCGCCACCATAGTGAAATAGCAGCTATTAGTATGGCGCTCGGTTTGGGTGCGGATATTTTCGGCCACCACTCGAATGCCGATCTCCATCGAAGTACGACCGGTGTAGTTAACACTGGCTAAAAAATACACCAGCTCCCCTACAAACACTGGCAATTTAAACACCACCTGATCCACCGATAAAGTCACCGCATACGCACCCGCGTAGCGGCTGGCACAGGCGTAAGCCACCTGATCCAATTCTTTCAGCAGCGCACCACCATGCACCTTGCCAGAAAAATTCGCCATATCTGGCGTCATCAGGACTGTCATCATCATTTGATGCCGAGGGAGATCTGACATGCTGCATCCTTTATGTATTTTTATTACAGCATAGCGCCATATAGGCCCTATTAAACAAAAACCTACTCAGCCTGCCTGTAGGCTTTTCCCTATCCTTACAACAATCAAGCACCGGCCTTGCACATTTAAAACTAAACTCTGCCTAAAAAACTTAAATCAAGTAAAAAACGTGCTGTAAATAAAAGAAAATACAGCATAATTAGCCCCCAATATCGACCATAAAAGGCTACCCAGCCGGATTAGCTATGCCTCTTATCTACCATGCCCACGTTTATTTTTTACCAGAACAAATCAGCACCGCCGAAACACTGCACGGTGTACTAAGCAAAACTTTGCCAGCCAGCTGCTGGATGGGGGATTTAATTCACCGCGAAGTAGGCCCGCATACCCAGCCAATGTTTGAAATCAATTTTGATGAAAACTTACTGATCGAAGTCCGCGCCCTGCTTGAAGCACAGCGTGGTGGGCTATCGGTCTTAATCCACCCAGAGCTCACCGACGATGTAGAAGCCCATACCGATAGCGCAAGCTGGTTAGGTGAAGAATTAGCCTTGAAAATATATACCCTGTCGCGGGGGGAGTGATTGTGGGGCTTGTGCTTGCCCCATGAGCGCCAAGCACAAGCCTCTTTATTCAAAAAAATCTAGCACGACTTGTTATCGCTCTATTCGTAAGCTGGATGCAGAAAACGCAAAAATTGCAGAATCGCTGATTCAGCTCACTGAAACCAATCGAAGCAGGGGGATTACCCAACGATTGAACCCGATACAGAAATCAGGTGACTTTAATCCAACCAAGCCGCACAACGAGCAGGCACAATAAATGAACACCACCTTCTTACTTATGGCCCAATATTCAAAACCGATAGTACAGTTGAAAGAAATTGCTGAAGAATATCTAGGCCTAACGCCAAGAGAAGCACAGCGCGAAGCAAATATGAACCGGCTGCCGATTCCGACCTTCCGCCTAAGAGACAGCCAAAAAGCCCCACTGATGATTCATATTAAGGATCTGGCCACGCATATCGATACCACCCTTGCTGTAGCCCGAGTTCAATGGAATAAAAGCCAAATATAATTTGTTTCAAGTGGTGAATAAAAAATATGTTGAATCAGACATCTACTTGACACCCAACACTAAATTTCTTAGTATCGAGTCATGCTAGGGACTAGGAGTATCTCCAGTCACTAAACCTAGCCTCTAGGGCGCTATATTTAGTTACGTTTGTGTGTACTAGCAATGCTTCGTTGCAGCTAGTACACGCTTTTCGTAATATTCTAAAATTCTCGATCGTGTAAGCCCACGCCATCTGATCATCATCTTCGATACTCAGTTCATTTTCTGAGGCCTATATTAGAAGATGACTGTCCCTTATCTATCTATTGCTGCATAATCACAAATTATAGTCAATTATTTTTATTTTTAATTAAATAATAATTCGCAATCAACAATCTGATATTCTATATTATTTTTCAAACCTAAAAATTGAAAAGACAACATAAACTTTTTATAAAGAAAGTGAATGGAAAAATGAAAAAACAAAGTTTTGAACACATGTACAACGCGATGTTTCATGGCAAGTATAGTTTTTCCGATTTTTTAAACTGTGATATTGATAGTGAATACACTACAATTAACTTGCGTGATCGTGTAATTTATTCATCGAGTAAAAAACTTAAAGACTTTCATAAATTTCTCAATTTATTTATTTTTGATTTTCTACATATTAGTATTGATTCTGTATTTTCATACAGGAAAGGATACAATGTTGTTGATGCGGTCCAGATGCACAAAAATGGGAAATACTTTTTTCAATCAGATATTGTTGATTTTTTTCCTAGTATTCATGAAAATCTAGTTAAATCAACGCTCAAACATAGTTTAGAATCCACTCCTATTTTAGATTTAGATAAATACCTTGATTTAATCATAAAATTAACAATGATAAACAACAATCTTCCCATTGGATTTTCGACCTCACCATTAATAAGCAACGCAGTTCTGTTAGATTTTGACGAAGAAATATTATCCTATTGTAGGAAAAAAAACATACAATACTCAAGGTATTCTGACGACATAATATTTTCCGCCGAAAACATAGAGGAAATTATAGAAGTCCCCATTGTCGTAGAAAAATGCCTAATCAGTCATTACAACAATACATTTAAGATAAACAAATCAAAAAGTAAAATAAAACACATTGGAGGAAAGGTTAAAATACTAGGCATGGTAATAATGCCAAATGGTTCGTTAACCATAGACTCAAAATTAAAAAACATTATAGAAACATTACTACACCTTTATAGAACTGACAAACAAAAACTCAAAGAAATCTCAGAGAATGATTTAGAAAATGGAATAAAAAAAATAACTAATTATTTAAACTACATTAACGCAGTAGATGCAAACTACTTATTAAAATTAAAGAAAAAATATGGCCCTGCAATTATTGATTATTTTATACATAAAAAACGGAACTAACAATGAAATTGTTTATAAAAATAAGAAACGTACAACACATAAAAGAGTTTGATTTTAAATTTAATTTAAAAGCAGGCACATTACAATGTTTAGTTGGAAAGAATGGAACGGGAAAAACCACATTAATAAAGACTATTGGCAACATTTCAAGAAGGGATACTTTTTTACAAACATCACAAACTTCAATATTTAATGAAAAAAGTGCAATTAACTACATCATTAATGACAATGAAGAGCTCATATATGCATATGATCAAAATATAAAAAGTATTGATTGTAAGAAAATGGTTAATTCAGAAATATCAAAAAATATCGACATTGAACTACCTATCCCCTATGGAAAAAGATTTAATTTTTTTCAAACAATAAGTAAATTTGATGATCAAATACGAAAGTCTATCGCGCTTGGAAAATATAAAAAACCCACAGAATTAATAAAATTTATTTCAGAAATATATGGAAATAGTAAATTTGAAAAATTAATAGAGATAGAAACAAAAGATGATTGTTGCTATTGTATTTTAGAGGATGATGGTAGATACATTAGGGAAGACTACTTATCCTCTGGTGAATATTTTTTAATAAGTTTATATAGAAAAATAAATACAAAAAAACTTGCAATTGTTATTGATGAAATTGACATTTCACTTGACGCTGCTGCACAAGTTAAACTCATAAGTTGGCTTAGAAAGTTTTGTGAAGAATATAATATTTGCATATTATTCACGACCCATTCCTTAGCTCTCATGAAGACGCTAAATGACGGTGAACTTTACTATCTAGAAGAAAAAAATGGTAGCCTGTCCATTAGACAGGCTACTTATAATTATGTGAAGTCTATTTTATTTGGATTTACAGGATGGGATAAATATATCCTAACAGAAGATGAAAACCTACAACACTTCATCACGTATATAATAACAAAATATGATATTGACCCATATTACAAATATATAATTATTTATATTGCCGGAGCAACTAATGTTGATGATATTGTAAGAAGAAATATAAAAAACAATTTCTTTGGTGAACCTAAAAACATTGCCGTAATTTATGATGGTGATCAAGCAAATAAGGAACATGCAAGAAAAGAGAGGGTATTTTGTATTCCATTCAAAAACATAGAAGATTTCTTTTATGATGAATACAATAAAGAAAATAGCACACTTAAAAGAATGCCAGGATCTGAAAAATACAAAGACACTAAAAAATTCTTTAAAAAATATTACAAAACCACAATGACAAAATCAAAAATTTTTGATTATTTTTGTGAGAACTATGAAAAAGAACTACAACCATTCGTGTTTTTTCTAAGGGAATTCATTTCTAAAATAAATTAGATTTTTTTATTTAATGGAAAACAATCCTTAATATTTTCCTACAGTAATAATTAATCACGAATTAATTATTATGTAGGATATTGAAAAATATTCATAAAAATAAAATTTTTTATATCTCATCCCTAATACAACTAAAAATCATTACAGAGGAGTTCTTATAGTTTATCGCCGATACGTTTTCTTCCCCACAGGTAACACTTCTACCGGCCTAGGCTCCACTGGCTCACCGATCACCTTCACGGTCGCTGAAGATGAAGATGACAACACTTCATACTTGCCATGCAGAGATTCTAGCCGCAGGTTCGTATAGCGGCGCAAGCTTCCCCGTGACTTATGGCCAGAGACCATGGCTACTTCTTGGATCTGGTAGCCAGCCTCAAACAACCAGCTGATTCCCTCATGGTGCAAATCGTGAAGCCTCAGATCCTCAATGACCAGCGCCTTGCACATGCGAATAAATGCCGCGCCAACTGAGCGGGGGTTATAGGGAAGCGGCGATCAGTCTTAGGCTGACGCCGCACAATATCCCAAGCGTCGCCCAACAGCGGGATCTCTTGGCCATTGATTTCTTTCTTGGATGAATCTTTACGCTGCCGGACTAATAGAATGTGCTTAGCTTCATTTACATCCATCCACAAAACTTTGCAGATTTCTTCCTGCCACATGCATGTAGTATTTATGGCAAAACGAATAATATCCGCCATCGGTGGCGTTCTGCCGTGCTGAAAAGCTTTCGGTATATAACTCCCGCGCCACACCTGAATCGCGGGTTACGCCTGCGGCTAACCCGCCCTACATGTGTTTCACCCCTCAAAACCACGCCCCGCCATGTGCGCCCAGCACCCCGCCGAATGTAGCAATCAGGCCCAAAGCCAGCAGGGCGTAATGTAAGTTCTGTAATAGCCGCAAAGTGCCTTGCGGATCTTGCTGAGCACGCCGATGCAGCCAGCGGTGAATCACAAAGGGCTCCAGCACAAACAGCATTAGGGTGAACACCGCCCAAGTAATGATCATCGCCCACAGCCACCAGCTGTCTAATAAGCGACTCCAGCTATCCGTCAGCCACAACATCGCCACGCCCGACAACATGGCCAGCTGCGTCATCAGCTTGGCCTGATTGCCAAAGCGATGTTCTAGCAGCTCAAATGTGGCGTAATCCTGCTGATGGCGGCGCAAGGCAGGCAGCAGCACCAGCGTGACAAAAGCCACTCCCCCTATCCATAGCAGGATGGAGACCACATGCACGGCGCGAAGTATGGCGTAGCTATTAAGAGTCATGATGTTTGCCTGAAGCAAAACGCTGATTTTACGCAGTTTTGCTGTAAAAGTTTCATAGGGTGCACAACGACGAAGTCGTTGTGCATCAAGGGCTGGTGCGCAAGAAAAACGACTTGCACACCCTATAAATAATTAACTTTTGTGCTTGTCTTAAGCTAATACCTAAAAGGCAAAAAAAATGCCACCTGTGTAGGTGGCATTTTGGGCTGGCGAGGATTAAACCCCTGCACCATGCGCTTGTTCATCCGCATGGTAGCTGGATCGCACCATGGCACCCACGGCAGCGTGTTTAAAGCCGATCTCGTAAGCGAGTTTTTCAAACACTTTAAATTGATCCGGGTGCACATAACGCAGCACAGGCAGATGGCCTGTAGCGGTAGGTTGCAGGTATTGGCCGATGGTGATCATGTCTACATCGTGGGCACGCAGATCGTGCATCACTTGGATCACTTCTTCATCGGTTTCGCCTAGGCCCACCATAATGCCGGATTTGGTCCGCACATCAGGGTACATGGCTTTAAAGCGCTTCAATAAATCTAAGGAATGCTGGTAATCCGAGCCAGGCCGAGCTTGTTTATACAGGCGCGGTGCGGTTTCAAGATTGTGATTCAAGACATCAGGCAGAGCCTGTTTAAACAGATCCAGCGCAATATCTAAGCGCCCACGGAAATCAGGCACTAGCACTTCTACTTGGGTCGCTGGCGATTGCACTCGTGATTGGGTGATGCAGTCTACAAAGTGCTGCGCACCGCCATCTCTTAAATCATCGCGATCGACCGAGGTAATCACTACGTATTTAAGCTTGAGCGCGGCAATCGTTTCGCCCAAATGCACCGGCTCTTGCGCATCCAAAGGATTTGGGCGGCCATGGCCTACATCGCAAAACGGGCAGCGACGAGTGCAAATGTCACCCATGATCATAAAGGTGGCTGTGCCCTTGCCGAAGCATTCGCCAATATTGGGACAGGCGGCTTCTTCGCAAACGGTGTGCAGCTTTTGGCTACGCAAGATTTGCTTGATTTCACCAAAGCGGCCATTTAAAGATGGCGCTTGTACACGTATCCAATCGGGCTTTTTGATGCGCTGATCAAGCTGCACAATCTTAATAGGGATGCGAGCAGTTTTGGCTTCGCCCTTGAGCTTAACGCCCACTTCTTTCGATGGCTGTTTGGTGTCTTGAGTCATGGCTGATCGCTAGCTGAGTAAGGTAGAGGCATTTGAAAAACGGGGCATGGCTTCACCGCATTTTTAAAGCGCCAATACCCCTACATCGGTTAAGGGTTTGATCTGGTAGGCTATTTTTTCGGCAAGTTTACCGGCAATTGCGGCGGATGTCGCATCACTGGCGAAATCACTCAGTTGAGTCACGCGCATACCGGCATAGCCGCAGGGATTAATCCAATCAAATGGCGTTAAATCCATATTCACATTCAGTGCTAAACCGTGATAGCTGCAGCCCTTTCTTATCCGCAATCCTAAAGAAGCAATTTTTGCTTCGCCCATTTCCGGGTTCACATACACGCCGGGTGCATCGACCTTGCCGTAAGCAATGACGCCAAAATCAGCCAGGGTATCTATTACAGATTGCTCTAGTTTTCTGACCAACTCGCGCACACCTAGGCCATTTCGGCGTAAATCCAGCAGCACATAGGCCACCACTTGGCCAGGGCCATGGTACGTAATCTGCCCGCCTCTATCGATTTGCACAACAGGAATAGTGGTAGCGGCAATCAGATGCTCAGGCTTGCCCGCCTGGCCTTGGGTATAAACCGGCGGATGTTCGACCAGCCAAACTTCATCTGGCGTATCTGCATCGCGGCCATCGGTGAACGCCTGCATGGCCCGCCAAGTTGGCTCGTATTCAAGCATACCCAGCTGTTTAATAATGAGTTCAGGCACTCACATCACCATCTTCACGAGCGGATGGGCGCGTAAAGCAGTATCGAGCGCATTCACTTCGTCCGCCGATTGATAGGTGGCCGATAAGGTCACCGAAATAAAGCTGCCACCGCTGCTGGTACGTACCGAAATCCATTCTGCTTTAAAATCGGTGATGTGCAATACCGCTAGCTCATAGACCACCGCATGAAACTCATCATGCGGCACATCTTTATGGCTGATCGCCTTCATTGGCAGCTCGGCCGGGAACTCAACTAAATCAGCTAGCTTGGGTGCATCTTGACTCATTATTAAACCCTTTTTTACTCTACACCGAGGCGCATGGCCTCGTTTTTAAATACTTGAAAATAGCCATACATGGCTTGATACAGCGGCCCCGGCTGACCTGTGCCAACAACTTGGCCGTCTAAGCTCACTACCGCCAGCACTTCTTTAGATGAAGAAGTCAGCCAGATTTCATCGGCCTGCCTTGCTGCCGATTCACTAATTGGGCGAATCTCGAGCGGCATATTATGCTGCTTGGCCAGTTCTATTACCAAGTCATAAGTAATACCCGTCAGCATCAAATGGCTAGGGGGCGGGGCAAGTAACACGCCCTCCTTCACCACTAAGATGTTGCTGGATGCGCCTTCTATCAAGAGCCCATCCCGAAAAAGAATCGTTTCGGCCACGCCAGCATCTACGGCCTGCTGCTTAAGTAAAACATTGGCCAGCAGGGAAATCGCCTTGATATTGCAGCGCTGCCAACGAATATCGTCGCTCGACACCGCCGCCACGCCATTTGCAACTGCCTCACGACTGGGTGGCAATAATTCATCGGCAAACATAAAGACTGTCGGCTCGGGCGTGGCCGGAAAAGCATGATTACGCGGAAACGCAGGCCCACGGGTGATTTGCACGTAGATGCTTTGATCCGCAAAGCTTTGCTGATCAATCAGCTTTTGAATCAAACTGGCCCATTCAGCCACCGTATAAGGGTTGGGCATATTAATCGCCGCCAAACTTGCTGCCAAGCGGCGCAGATGTTCGGTCAGCCTTAAAGGGTGACGATTGTAGACAGGGATTGCTTCATAGATGCCATCACCAAACAAAAATCCGCGGTCTAAAACAGAAATCTGCAAATCGGCCAATGGCGCAAAGCGACCATTTAAAAAACCAACGAGGGGAGGGAAATCCATAAAGTATCTCCAAAAAAACTTCAAAAGTTCTGTAAACACAGAGGGCGCAGAGAACACAGAGAACACAGAGAACGGGGAGAAAACCTTTTTATGAGAAGAACAGCGGATTATTTAGCTGCATATTCGGTTTTCTCATTTTTACACTTGGTTTACCTCTGTGTGCTCTGTGTTCTCCCCATTCTCTGTGTCTACAGATCTTTTACATCAACCAAAAATCGATTTAAACCACATGCGGATTGAATCCCATGCTCGGCCGAAGATATTGGCTTCGGGTACTTCTTCCAAGGCCACCACCGGCAATTCAACCAATTGCTTATCGTTTAAGCTCACCACCAATTTACCCACATTCTGGCCCACTTTAATCGGGGCAATCAGCGGCTGGGTGCTGGTAAAGGCCATTTTCAGATTTTTAGCATCGCCACGGCCCACCGTAATAAAGCGGTCTTCTAAAAAGCCCACGTTAACCTTATCTGATTTACCTTTCCAAACCGCTACATTTGAAACCGCTTGCTTGGCAGCATAAAGGCGCGGGGTTTCCTGGAACTGAATTCCCCAGTTCAGCAGCTTGCTCGATTCGCTAGCGCGAACTTCATCGCTGGCTGTACCCACAACAACCGAGATCAAACGACGACCATCACGCTTGGTTGAGGCAACAAGGTTATATCCGGCGCTGGCTGTATGGCCTGTCTTCATGCCATCCACAAAAGGATCGCGGTAAAGCAGCAGATTGCGGTTAGGCTGTTTGATATTGTTGTAAGCGAATTCTTTCATCGAGTAGATAGGATAGAACTCGGGGAAATCATGAATGATGGCGGCCGCCAGCTTGGCTAAATCGCCCACCGTCATATAGTGATCAGGATCAGGCAGGCCAGTGCTGTTTTTAAAGTTAGTGCCATTCATGCCCAAGCGCTTGGCTTCACGCGTCATTAGCTGGGCAAATACTTCTTCGCTACCGGCAATGGCTTCGGCCAGTGTGACGCAAGCGTCGTTACCACTTTGCACGATCATGCCCTTGATCAAATCATCCACAGTGACCGGTTTTTTAGGATCAAGGAACATGCGCGAGCCTTCGGTGCGCCAGCCTTTATCCGAGACGGTGAGCTGCTGATCCAACTTTAACTTACCTTCTTTTACAAATTTAAAAGTGAGATAGGCCGTCATCAGCTTGGTCAAAGAAGCGGGCTCTACACGCATCTCCGGATCACGCCCGGCGAGCTGAATGCCACTTTGATAATCAGTGAGTAAATAAGCCTTTGCAGCAATATCCGGCACAGGCGGTACAAACGCCTGTGCGGAGGTCGCAATTAAAAGGGAAAGAATAACGGCGGGTGTAGCAAGACGGGAGATCATGGCAGGCAGTGTGTGAGGGCTTGGAAAAATAAGATTATAAAGGCAAGCCGCACCGGATATGGCCTAAAAACAGATTATAAATTATTAACTTCCCCGTAATAATTTACCTCTATTAACGCTGGCAAATACATGGGCATTAAATTGTCGGAATGACTTCATTTTGCGAGGGCAAAAGATCTGCCCTGCCTCTCTGTTTAAAATCAGCCACCCCTTTTAACTCAGCTCATACACTGGCCGCTCAAGCTGCTTTTTTCAGGCGGCACTTGCCCCGGAAGCGCCAGAGCATAGTGCAAAGACAATAGCTGCCAGCCCTGAGCCCCTAACTGCCACTGGCTACTATTCACCCCTGTGTAATCGGGCTGTGCTTGATGAGCACGGCGGCGGCTTTCTACCACGCTATACACCTGGGCATGAGCGCCATAGCGGCGTAGCTCGCGATGCACCTCGCATTCAAGCAGCGCATCAGGGGAAGGTGCTTTCATCATGTCTAAAAATTCACTGCCCGACCAAGAATTGAGATGAAGACTAGCGCTACGCAAACCCTGACCCCAGATACGGGCCTGAGGATGGAGTAAAGGGCGCAGCAGCTCGATATCAGATGCCGCACCCGCAGCATGGCCAATACCTTGCCACAGCTGGCTTAAACGCTGTTCGAGTTGCGCCTGGCTTGCCGCCTCAATCTGAGGACCCAGCTTACTCAGTAAATCAGGCCAGCTCACACGATAAAGCTGTGATAAGCCCGCGCTATGCGGGCCGGGGCGGGTAGAGGCAAACATCAGCCAGCGACCATCACTACTCACCGAAGGCGTAAATTCAAAGCTTGCCGTATTAATAGGCGCTGGCAAACGAATCGCTGGCCCAAAGCCTGCACCCAGCCGCTCGGCAATAAAAAGATCGCCTTCATTGGCAAGCTTTGTAGATTCTTCCTGACGATCACTCCACCACAGGACATAGCGCCCATCTGGCGAGAGCGTGAAATCACTATTGGATGGCCCGATATTAATCGGCGCTGGCAAGGCCAGTGCTGGTGAGTGCTCGCCACTCGCAAGGCGCTCACTCAGGTAAACCGATAGCTTACCCGGCCCGCCTTTACGATAAGAAGCGAAGTAAAGCTCATCAGCATAGCGCTCTGGCCCTAACTCATAAGCCCGGCTTTGCACGGCTTCACTCAAACGCTGCGGCTGGCTCCACTGACCCATGGCCCACTTCGATTCAAAAATATCCAATTGCCCAAGCGGCTGATCGCCTGTAACGAGGCGATCAGAAACAAAGGTGAGTGTCTTGCCATCACGACTCAGATGAGGGTCTGAATCCCTCCAGCGAGGATCGCTAAAGGGAAGCGCCTCTGCAGCTAACCATTGCCCATCTACACGGCGCTGCCAGAAAACCTGCGACTGTTTAAAACCAGCGGCCGAGCGGGCAAAAACACGCAGCTCGCGTAGCTCCTGCAAATTATAACTTTGCTGCGTTGCATCTTTGGGCCCCACTGACATCGCTTCAATTTGCAACTCAGCAGCCCCAGCCAAGCCATTTAGGCCAAGCAGCAAGGAAGCCGAAGCCAAGCACAATTGGATTAAACTTTGAGGTCGATAAAGAGCACGCAAATTGACTTTCATGGTCAGTTTTAGCTAAGTGAACGAGAGAAATTCATTCTAAATCAATTAACTCATACCGCTCATCAATAAAGGCACTAGGGTGTTGTTAAAATGGGGAGTAGATCGCCATCAAGCCAAGCG
This sequence comes from Janthinobacterium sp. B9-8, assembly GCF_000969645.2. NCBI lineage: Bacteria > Pseudomonadati > Pseudomonadota > Betaproteobacteria > Burkholderiales > Oxalobacteraceae > Janthinobacterium > Janthinobacterium sp. B9-8. The sequence goes on along the minus strand of NZ_CP014222.1, from coordinate 21,580 downwards.
GCTAGGATTTTGCGGGAATACAAAATGGCCTTATATCCCCCACGGGTGGCAAAGATTGCGCTCACTAAAGATGAAACTCCCCGCACCCGACTTCCACCACTCGCCCACCGACTTCTACCCAGCCATCTGCCGTGATACTCAAATGAAGATGCGCCAAGCGGCCCGCTTTGTGGCCTTGAATCATGGTTGCAGCAAAAGGCAGATCAACGCCTTGCTTGAGTAAATAAGCGCCTAGATTTGCGCAGGCCGAGCCTGTGCCGTTGTCTTCCACAATCTGCCCGTGCTGCGACCAAAAATAGCGAGCAATCACCTCGCCATCCTGCCAAGCCCAGACCAGCGTGCCATCCCGATTGCGCCCTTGCAGCACCACATCGCGAAACAGATGGGGGGCAGGCTGGCAAGCCAGCACATCAGCGGCGCAAGCCAAAGGAATAATCAACTGCTCTACGCCGCTATCTACGAATAAAGCGTCGCCTGCAAAAGCACTTAAAGGCAGCCCCAGAGCCGAAGCCAAATCGGCTGCAAGCGGGCCTTCTCGGTAAGTTGCCGCATTAGCCGTCAGCGTGGCAATGTCGCCATCAAAGCGCAGTGGAATCACACCCGCCTTTAGCTCCAGGCTCACTTCATCACGCAGGCCCCGTATCACGGCTGCCGTGCCTAAGCTGGGGTGACCCGCAAAGGGCATTTCATTCATCGGGGTAAAAATTCTTACTTTGGCACTCGCCACTGTCGATGGGAAAACAAAGGTGGTTTCGGATAAATTAAGCTGGGCGGCTAGTAATTGCATGGTCTGGTCATCCAAACCTGCTGCATCGGTAAACACCGCGAGCGGATTACCTGCAAAAATATTTTCAGCAAAGACATTCACAAGACGGTATGAATAAGTAGGCATAGTGCGTGCGCTCTGCATCAATCAAAAGGAAGAACAGCATCGCAAATTAAGCACCGAAATCATAGCTACAGATTGCAGTAAAACTTGTATAACAGTAGAAAAACGCTGGCATCAAAGTGAAAACTTTTGCCAGAGCATTCATAGTGCGTCTGACATCGCTGCCAAGGTCTGTATAATGCCGTCGATACGCCTCTCCGCACTTCGCACTTACTTGGTTCAAAAACTGGTTCAAAAATGATTCGCAAATTGATCGGCAAAGTTTTACGCCGCCCAGGCAAACGTGTGCTTCACGCAAAACACTACGGCATCCGCCGTGACCAACTTCATTCTGGCGCACTCAAAGTGTGTGACCGCTTGCAAGATGCGGGCTTTGAAGCCTACATCGTAGGCGGAGCAGTACGCGATCTGATGCTGAATAAATCGCCCAAAGATTTTGATGTGGCCACCAGCGCCACACCAGAGCAAGTGCGTCATGTGTTCCACCGCTCGCGCATTATTGGTCGCCGCTTTCGCATTGTGCATGTGCCCTTTGGTGAAGAAATCATCGAAGTCACCACCTTTCGTGGTGCTAGCGAAGCGCCAACTGATGCCAGTGGCCGCATCCTGCGCGACAATGCCTATGGCGATATTGCAGAAGATGCTTCCCGCCGTGATTTCACCGTCAACGCGCTGTATTACAACCCGCGTACCGAGGAAATTTTAGATTTCCATCACGGGGTAACCGATTTAGAAAACAAACGTCTCACCATTATTGGCGATCCGGATGTGCGCTACCGCGAAGACCCGGTGCGGATGCTGCGTGCCATTCGTCTTTCGGCCAAGTTGGGTTTAACCATTGCTCCGGCCACCAAAACACCGATTCTGATTCACGCCAAGCTGTTGGAAAACATTCCTTCGGCGCGTTTATTTGATGAAATGATGAAGCTGCTGTTGTCGGGCAGTGCGTGGGCTTGTTTGATGTCCTTGCGCGAAAATGGCCTGCATAAGCTGCTGTTTCCGCTTTTGGAAAAACAACTTTCCAAGCCAGACACCACCGCCTTTTTGCGCAAAGCTTTAGAGAGTACCGATCAGCGTATCAACGAAGATAAGCCTGTTTCTGCTGGTTATATTTTCGCCGCCCTACTCTGGCATGAAGTAGAAGCCGACTGGATTAAGCGCCAGGCTGCGGGTGAATACCCTGTGCCCGCCCTTGTTGAAGCCATGAATACGGTAGAAAGCAAGGTGCAAAAGCGCATGGCGATTCCGAACCGCTACGGTGCAGCCATGAAAGAAATCTGGCTATTGCAACCTCGCTTCGAGCAACGTGTGGGCACTCGTCCATGGCGATTAATGGAGCAGCAGCGCTTCCGTGCCGCCTATGACTTTTTGATACTACGTGCCGAATGCGGCATGGTAGAAAAATCACTGGGGGACTGGTGGACTCGCTTCCAGCATGCCGACGAAGACGCACGCATGGCGCTGATAGCCGCTGCAGCCGACAATGGCAAACCAGCGGCAGCACATGCCAAAAAGCGTCGTCGCCGTAAACCAAGCGGCCCGAAAAGCGAATAAGTTAAGTAAAACCAAAATCTTGAACCTCAAAACGTCTTAGGACTTTGCTCCTATTAAGCGCTCTGATTTGTAGGGTGGGTGCAACCCGCGGGTTTCACCCGCCCTACAAATACAAATGGTTCTATTTAAGAAAGTTATTTCAATATAGAAACCTGCTTTCTATATCAAATTCAGAGTTTCACAGCTAAACCACCAAAATCATCGAATTGAATCAAACCTTGACCTCGTTTTTATGATTTCTCTGTGTATACAGATTTCAGGCTTTGGATTTCTGTTTTTTAGCGATATGCAATGGATCCCCCAATGAGTACGGTCGCTTTTATCGCGCTGGGTGCCAATCTGGGCCAGCCTGTTTTGCAGTTGCAACACGCTTTAGATTTGCTCGCCAAACTGCCACAAAGCCAGCTGCTGCAACAATCCAGCTTTTACAGCAGTAGTGCCATCGGCTACACCGATCAGCCCGATTTTATCAATGCCGTTGCCAAGCTGGAAACCACCCTCAGCGCCGCAGCACTCCTACAAGCCATGCTGGGCATCGAAGCCGAATGCGGGCGGCAGCGCACTTTTCAGGATGCGCCACGCACCTTGGATTTAGATCTGCTGCTTTATGGCGATGCGCTTATCCGGCAAGATCACCTGATCGTACCGCACCCGCGTATGCATCAACGCGCTTTTGTATTACGCCCGCTCACCGAAATTGCCCCCGATATCATCATTCCCGGAATGGGATCAGCCAGCGACTTTTTGCCGCTAGTGGCCGATCAACAGCTATCTCTACTTACAGTAAGTAAGCCTCTGGGGTAGACTTGCTGCATTGCGTCACAAACGCCAAACCTCCATGGACCATCCTTTACCATGAAAACCACTGTTAGTACCTTGCAGAACATGAAGCAAGCCGGGCAAAAAATCACCATGCTCACTTGCTATGACGCCAGCTTTGCCAGCCTTTTAGACGATGCAGGGGTAGAAATCCTGCTGGTTGGCGATTCGCTTGGCAACGTCATTCAAGGTCACACCTCTACCCTGCCCGTTAGCCTTGCTGATATGGTTTACCACACCCGCTGTGTGGCACGCGGCAGCAAGGATGCGCTGGTACTGGCTGATCTTCCCTTTGGCAGCTATCAGGTTTCCCCACAGCAAGCCTACGCCAGTGCAGCCGAGCTGATGGCCGCAGGCGCTGAAATGGTGAAGCTGGAAGGCGGCATGATTATGGCCGAGACTGTGGATTTCCTCGCGAATCGTGGCATTCCGGTTTGCACCCATATTGGCCTGCAGCCACAATCAGTAAACGTATACGGCGGCTACAAAGTGCAGGGCAAAAGCGAATTTGATGCCGAAGTGCTAAAACGCGACGCCCTCGCCCACCAAGCGGCAGGCGCTGCCCTTGTACTAATGGAAATGGTGCCAGCCCATGTGGCCAAAGCCGTAACCGAAGCGCTGACCGTGCCAACCATCGGGATTGGTGCAGGCGTGGATGTCGACGGCCAGGTACTGGTCTTGCACGATATGCTGGCTGTCTACCCCGGCAAAAAAGCCCGCTTTGTCAAAAACTTTATGGCAGGCAGCCACAGCATTCAAGCCGCAGTAGAGGCCTATGTAAAAGCAGTGAAAGCCATGACCTTCCCGGCTGACGAACATAGCTTTTAAGCACCCCACAACACCGGCGGGTAAAACCCGCCCTCTGTGTTTTTAACCACGGTTATTTATGAAAATCATCCATAGCATTGAAGAACTGCGCGCCTGGCGTGCCACCGTTGGCAGCGTGGCCTTTGTGCCAACCATGGGCAATTTGCACGCCGGCCATATGACCTTGATCGACGCTGCACGTAAAGAAGCCGAGCATATTGTGGTCAGTATCTTTGTAAACCGCCTGCAATTTGGTCAGGGCGAAGATTTTGAAGTTTACCCACGCACCTTAGAGCAAGATGCCGCGCTGATTGCCGCGCAAGGCGGTGTAGATGTGATTTTTGCACCAGGCGAAAAAGTGCTCTACCCCAAGGTAATTCAGCAATATCAGGTAGAGCCACCAGCCATACAGGATGAGCTATGCGGTGCATTCCGCCCGGGGCATTTCCGTGGTGTAGCCACGGTTGTAACGAAATTATTTAATATCGTTCAGCCGAATGTGGCCTGTTTTGGCAAAAAAGATTACCAGCAGCTTTTTGTTATTAAAAGCATGGTGGAAGACCTGAATATGGGCATCAAGATTGTGCCCGTAGATACCGGCCGTGCCGCGAACGGCTTAGCGCTTTCTTCCAGAAATGGTTATCTGAGCGCCGAGCACAAATTAGAAGCCACCCGCATTCATTACCACCTTAGCCGCATGAAAACGGCTATTGAAGCCGGCGAGCGTGATTACGAACGCCTCAGTGCAGAAACCTGTGCTGATTTGCTGGCCCGGGGTTGGGTTAGTGTTGATTACGTAGAAATGCGTAATGCCCTGACCCTTAAACCTGCGGCGGTGACCGACCACCAGCTCGTTATCCTGATCGCAGCCCGCCTGGGCCACACCCGCCTGATAGACAATATCGAAATCAGCTTGTAAATCTAGCAGCCTGTCGGGTTACGCGGTAAAGCTGCTAACCCGACCTACTGCCCACGCATGATGCACAACTTGTAAATCACCGCGTGGGCACAAAAGCGTACCCGCGCTACACAAGCACACTCTTCCCCTTACCCAGCACGCCCTCCAAAGCCATTCCATACAAACAGACCTAGCCAAATTAAGCAGAGGTAAGCCATTACGCCTGCCTGCTTGCAAAAAACTTATTGGCAAGACAAGGCAAGATATAGCTTCTTCTACTAAATTGAGGGAGTGCCGACAGAATAAACGATTCCAGCATGCCCCTTTCTTCTATATCGATCTTGCCATGAAAGCCTCCTTCTGGAAAAAAGACGGGGTCATCGGCGTGGCTGTGCTGCTAGTGTATCTGGCCATTCTGCTCTTTACCCCATTGATTTCCAGTCTGGAACAGCGGGCTTACGATGCAGGAGTGAAGCTGACAAGCCGTGATATTGATGAGCGCATTGCTGTGATCGCTATCGATCAAACCAGCATCGACAATATTGGCCGCTGGCCTTGGTCGCGCGAGATTCATGCCCAGCTGATTGATAAGCTGGCAGCTGCAGGCGCAAAGGTAATCGCCACCAGTGTGTTCTTTACCGAGCCACAACAAGACCGTGGCCTGGTGTATATCGAAAAGCTACATCGCCTGTATAAAGAAGACGCGTCAGCACCCAATAGTGTCACTTGGGCAGCGATGGGCTCTGTTTTCAACGAGGCGGTTGTTAAGCTCAATGTGGATCAGCAACTGGCAAGCAGCGTGGCCTCGGCGGGCAATGTGATCCTGCCCATGCTGTTTGAATTGGGCGAGGCGCAGGGCGAGCCTGATAAACCCCTCCTTGCTGCGGTTAAAAAATGGGAGCTGGAGGCCAGCGGTAATCCGGCGAATGGCTGGCCCACTTCAGCTAAGGGTGCAACCCAGCCTTTAAGCATGCTCGCCAGCAGCGCGGCGGGTATAGGCAGCGAAAACATCACGCCAGATGATGATGGGGTGGTGCGCAGCATCCCGCTGGCTGTGCGTTATTTCGACCAGATTTACCCCACTTTTCCGCTCGTGGCCGCAGCCAGAAGCCTGAATCTGGCCCCCAAGCAAATCAAACTCACACTGGGCGAATCCATTACGCTGGCCAATGTCACACTGCCCATTAGCGCCAATGCCTCATTTCGCCCCTATTTTTACCCGAATCAAAATGGCAAAGCCGCCTTTCCCATTGATTCTTTCTACGATGTGCAGGCAGGCAAAATTCCGCTCGATAAATACAAAGGCAAAATAGTGCTGATCGGCGCTACGGCACTAGGCATAGGCTCCTCCTTAGTGACGCCCACCTCGCCTTCTGAAGCACCGGTGATGATTGCAGCGCACACCTTATCCAGCCTGCTCCAACAACACTACTTTGTTTCGCCCGCATGGAATGCACTGCTTTCATTGGCTCTGGCGCTGCTCATTACACTTTATCTTTGTCTGCTTTTGCCTCGCCTCAAAGCAGGCCCAGCCGCCATGCTGACTAGCCTGCTGTTTTTGCTACTTGTGATCTGCCACTTTGTGCTGATGACCAAAGCCATGCTGTGGATTCATTTAATGGGGCCTGCCAGCTTATTGCTGCTTGGGCATGGCTTGCTGACGACCAAGCGCTATTTAATAAGTGAGCAAAAAGAAGAAAAGTCGACTGCCGAATCAGCCGAATCCAACCGCATGCTGGGCATGGCTTTTCAGGGACAGGGCCAGCTGGATATGGCATTTGAAAAGCTATCCAAAGTGCCTTTAGACGATGGAATGATGGGCGTTTTATATAACCTGGCACTCGATTTTGAAAGGAAGCGCCAGTTCAATAAAGCCGAAGCCGTTTATCAATATATGGGCGGCCATAATCCCAAATACCGCGATCTGGAAGCCAAGTTAAAACGCGCACATCAGATGTCAGAAACGGTGATGCTGGGCGGCTCAGGCGGTGGCGTAAATGGCAGCATGCTGCTGGAAGACGGCAGCATAGAAAAACCGATGCTAGGACGCTATCAGGTAGAGAAAGAACTAGGCAAGGGGGCAATGGGCGTTGTTTACCTTGGCAAAGATCCCAAAATTGGCCGTGATGTGGCCATCAAAACCATGTCGCTCTCGCAAGAGTTTGAAGCCGATCAGCTTGATGATGCGCGGCAGCGTTTTTTTAGAGAGGCAGAAACCGCAGGGCGGCTTAACCACCCCAATATCGTCACCATTTTTGACGCGGGTGAAGAGCACGACCTCTGCTATATCGCTATGGAATTTCTAAAAGGCAAGGATTTGCTGGCGTATACCAAGGTGGACCATTTATTGCCTTTAATTGAATGTGCAAGTATCGTCAGACAAGTCGCGGAAGCCTTACAGTATGCCCATGTTCAGCACGTCGTTCACCGCGATATCAAGCCCGCCAATATCATGTATGAGCCCGATGAAAAAATCGTAAAAGTCACCGACTTTGGCATCGCGCGCATTACTGATTCAAGCAAAACCCGTACTGGCATGGTGCTGGGTACGCCATCTTATATGTCACCCGAACAGCTTTCTGGCAAAAAAATTGATGGCCGCTCTGATTTATTTTCCCTAGGCGTGATGCTCTATCAGCTCAGTACCGGCAGTCTGCCTTTTACCGGCGAATCGATGGCTGAACTAATGTACAAAATAGCCAATGATGCACCGCAAGATCCACGGCTGCTTAACCCACAACTACCACCGATGTTAGCAGCCATTATTATGAAAGCCTTACAAAAAGATGAAACAACCCGCTTCCAGACTGGCGCTCACTTTGCGGCTGCCATGGCTAAGCTGGAAGCTGGATTACGCACAAGAGAAGCAAATGCTTAACCTATCTCAAGCGCTGGAAATGGCAGGATTAACCGATGCAGGCCTGCATCGTGATCACAATGAAGACACTATCCACTTTGATGCCGAAAAAGGCCTCGTGGTGCTGGCTGATGGCATGGGCGGCTATAACGCAGGAGAAGTCGCCAGCGGCATTGCCGTAGAAATGGTTTGCCATGTGGTACACGATGCCATGCAATCCAATTTTCCACTGCATTTGCAAAGGCCTGATAGCCTCTGGCCAGCGGCACACGATGTACTAATGGCAGCGGTGCACTATGCCAATCAATCTATTTATGGCACGGCGCAAAGCCAGCCCCAATGTGCCGGAATGGGCACAACCTTGGTGTGCGCCCTCTTTTATGATTCACGCCTTGCTGTAGCACATGTGGGCGATTCCAGGCTTTATCGCCTGCGTGGTGCAGAATTTATTCAACTGACACGTGATCATTCTTTTTTGCAGGAGCAAATTGATAGCGGGCTGATTACACCGGAGGAAGCCCGACATTCAAGCTATAAAAACTTAGTCACCCGGGCGGTGGGCATTGATAGTGCAGTGCAAGCAGAGCTACATGAATATGAAGTTTTGCCCGGTGATATTTATTTATTTTGCTCTGATGGTTTAAGCGATATGGCCGACGATAGCGATATTGCCGATACTTTGCTGGCCTTTAATAGCAATTTAGCTCTAAATAGCGAGCAATTGATTCAGCTGGCAAATGATATGGGGGGAAGAGACAATATTTCTGCGGTGCTAGTTAAAGTAAAAGAAGCCTACCCAGCCAATTCAGGGCTATGGTCAAAAATGAGCGCGTGGTTTACTTAATGCATGACACAACTCTGTTTTAAACGGCAATGCATCATTTTTTACTAAAAAATTGTTCGGTTAAAACAGATATTCTATTAAATAAGAGAAACAAATTATGGCCAAAATAGTACTTAGCCTAGATGGCAATGTAATCAAAGAAATCAAACTCAATAGCGAGCGCTTCACGATAGGTCGTCGCCCAAACAATGATCTTCAAATCGACAATCTTGCTGTTTCCGGCGAGCATGCCGTATTAAGCATGCATGGTTCCGAAGTTTTTCTTGAAGATTTAAACAGCACCAATGGCACCAAAATCAATAATCTGGATGTGCAAAAACAACTACTCAAAGAAGGCGATGAAATCCAGATTGGCAAACATGTTTTACGCTATCTCAGGGAAAAGCCTAAGGACAATACCGACTTTGAGAAAACCATGATGATGGGACGGCCACCGCTTATGGCTGCACCTAAAGCCCCCTTGGCCCCGGCCGAGTCAATCCGCCCTACGGCACAAGCCACAGCCACCCCACAAACCGCAACGGCCCCGCAAACTGCAACAGCACCACAAACCCCAGCCGGTGAGCGCCTGGGCGTGATCAAAGTGATGAGTGGTGCCAATACTGGCAAGGAGCTGGAGCTAAGTAAAAAGCTCACCACACTCGGTAAAACCGGGGTGCAAGTCGCAGTTATTAGTAAGCGCCCTCAGGGTTATTTTTTAACCCATGTTGAAGGCGCACAGCACCCCACCGTCAATCAAAAAGAGATAGGCGTTCAAGCTTATCCATTGCAGGAGGAAGACATGATTGAGCTACTCGGCATCAAAATGGCTTTCTTCTATCGCAGCTGATAATGAAAGCAAGCATACGCAAATACTGGCAGCAAGTATTAATCGGTGCCCTGCTGCTTTTGCTTGCCCTGCTGCACGTGGCAGGCTCACCCAGCTTGCCCACCCTCAGCCAGATTGATGTTTATCTTTATGATGTCCGCTTACGCTTAGGCATGCCCGGCGGCGTTGATCAGCGCATCGCGATTGTTGATATCGATGAAAAAAGCCTAGCCGAGCTAGGCAGATGGCCTTGGCGGCGCGATCATCTGGCCAAATTAGTCGATCAACTATTTGATCGCTACCAAATTAAAGCGCTCGGTTTCGACGTGGTTTTTGCCGAACCAGACGAAAGCGCTGGCCTACCTGTGCTACGAAGGCTAGCCAGCAATGAATTAAGCAATAATGCGGCATTTCAAAGCGAGCTGCTCCGGCTCACTCCCGAGCTGGATACCGATGCCCGCTTTGCCAAAGCACTGAGCAACAGGCCGATTATTGCCGGCTTTTATTTCAGCAATGAAGCCAAAGCCGTTTCAAGCGGCGCCCTTCCTCCCCCCATCCTTGCAGCCGAAGATTTAGCCCCCGTCGCCCCGCAAATCTGGGGAGGCAAAACCTATGGCGGCAACTTACCTAGCTTGCAAAAAGCAGCCGGGCATGGCGGGCACTTTGTCCCTGTGGTGGATAAAGACGGCGTAGCAAGGCGAGTACCACTGGTTGCAAGAATCGGTGACAGCTATTACCCCTCACTCGGGCTGGCGCTGGCCCGGATTGCGCTGGGGCAAGAGGCCTTTAGCCCGGTGATTGAAGGAAGCGCAGAAAGCAGCTTTGCCTTAGAAGCCTTTCGCTTAGGAAAAAGACGCCTGCCTGTGAATGAAAATGGCTGGGCACTGGTGCCATTTAAAGGGCCGGAAGGCAGCTTTCCTTATTTATCTGCCACCGACATTATTTCTGGCAAAGTGCCCCCGGCAGAGCTGAAAGACCGAATTGTATTACTTGGCACCACCGCCCCCGGCTTAAAAGATTTACGTGTTACTCCCGTTGGCGAAGCCTATGCAGGGGTTGAAATACATGCCAATTTAATTGCGGCTATTTTGGATGAAACGCTGCCACAGCATCCCGGTTATTTATTAGGCGCAGAATTTTTGCTCTTATTAATTCTTGGCCCCTTGCTGGTCTGGCTATTAATCCGGTTTTCACCGCTGATTGCCAGTCTGGTTTGTCTGCTGCTCTTAGTGCTGCTATGCGCAGGCAATATTGCGCTTTGGCGCTATGCCAATATCGACATGCCTTTGGCCGCATCTTTAATGATGATTATTGGCCTCTATACCCTCAATATGGCTTACGGCTATTTCTTTGAAAGCCGCCGCAAACGCCAGCTTACCCAGTTATTTGGCCAGTATGTAGTACCAGAGCTGGTTGAGCGCATGAGTGAAGACCCCGAAAAATACACCATGGTTGGCCAAAACAGGCCGCTGTCAGTGCTGTTTACTGATGTAAGAAGCTTTACCAAAATCTCTGAAGGCATGCCCGCCGATGAGCTAAGCCGTTTTATGAATGAATTCCTCACCGAAATCTCTACCGTTATCCGCCACCAGCATTTGGGCACAATTGATAAATACATAGGCGATTGCGTGATGGCCTTTTGGGGCGCGCCGGTATTTGACCCGGAGCACGCCGAAAATGCCGTCCTGGCCGCACTAGAAATTCAAGTCGCCATTGATAAGCTCAACCCCAAGTTAGTCGCCCGCAACTGGCCGGAAATCTCGGTAGGTGTGGGTGTCAATACCGGCAATGTCACCGTAGGCGACATGGGGTCACAATTTCGAATGAATTACACCGTAATGGGTGATGCAGTTAATTTGGCCTCCAGAGTAGAGGGGCTCACCAAATATTACGGAGTGAGTATTTTAGTCAGCGAGTACACGCGTGCCGCAGCACCCAATCTGGTTTACCGGGAAATTGACCGGGTACGGGTTATGGGGAAAAGCGAAGCGGTGACGCTCTATGAGCCCCAGCCGCTGGGAGCCGCGAAGGAATCCTTCCTGATGCTGTTTCATGAAAGCCTGAAGCTTTATCGCAATCAGCAGTGGGATTTGGCCGAGCTGCAGCTGCTAAACCTGCAAAAACTCGACGCAGGTTGCAAGCTTTACGAACTATATTTAGAAAGAATTCAGCACTTTAGACAAGCCCCTCCTGCATCAGGCTGGGATGGTGTGCACACCTTCGACCGCAAGTAGCAACAAAGGCCTCGCGATGCATTTACGAATACTGGGGTGTAGTGGCGGAATTGGTGGCGCCAACCGCACCACTTCATTCCTCATTAATGATTCGATCCTGATCGATGCCGGCACAGGCGTGGGCGATCTCAGCTTTACCGCGCTCACTCGTATCGAACATATTTTCCTGACCCACGCCCACCTCGATCACATCGCTTGTTTGCCCATGCTGGTCGACACCATTATGGGCAGCCGCAGCACCCCGCTGACGGTTTATGCTAGCGAGGCCACCATCAATGTCTTAAAAAAACATATTTTCAACTGGGCCGTTTGGCCGGATTTCAACAAAATCCCTAATCACGACGCGCCATTTATGCGCTATATCACGCTCGATGTGGGCCAATCCTGCACCATTGAAAAATGCACCATCACCGCAATTCCGGCCGTACACACCGTACCCGCTGTGGGTTATCAGCTAGACAGCAGTAAAAATTCAGTGATCTTTAGTGGCGATTCAGTCTGCAACGCCGCCTTTTGGGACATCGTCAATGCCACAGATAATCTAAGCCATTTGATTATCGAAACCGCATTTAGCAACCGTGAATACGAGCTAGCCAACGCAGCAAAACACTTCTGCCCGCTCACTTTGCTTGAACAACTTAAAAACTTAAGCCGCCCCTGCCAGGTTTTAGTCACCCACCTGAAACCAGCGGATTCCGAACTCACTATGCAGGAAATACTACGAGACAATGCCAATTTAACAATCAGCAGATTAGAGCAAAACCAAATCATCAGCTTTTAGGAAAAAAACACACCCCTAGGGCGCACTCAAAACGCAATGCGCCACAAACAATAACCTCCAAACCCAATACATCGCCCCATGCCAGCCACGAGCCATCACCATGAGCCAAAAAGATAACGCCCTACACTTTATGCATGAGCTGCAAGCCCTGACCAATCGCATCCATGCAACCCGGCATATTGATGAGATCTTGCTGGAAATCAGTGGCGAAGCGTGCACAGTATTTGGTGCCGAGCGGCTCACCATTTATGTGGCAAACGATACCGGCAATGAAATGATCTCTAGGGTCAAAACGGGTCTGGAAGGCTTTAAAGAACTGCGCATTCCGGTGAATGATCGCAGTGTGGCGGGCTTTGTGGCCAACCATAAGCAGCTCGTTAATATCCGCGATGTTTATAACGCCGAGGAGCTAAGCAGCTACAGCCCCACGCTGCAGTTTTTACAAGCTGTCGATAAACAGACCGGCTTTCATGCCAGAGAAATGCTTGCCGCCCCCCTATTAGCCGAGCTGGATGGCACCTTGATCGGCGTGGTGCAGCTTATCAATAATAAGCAGCAACATCCTTTTGAAGCGCAAACCGAAGACGGCATACGTTTACTCGCCAAAACACTCGCCATTGCTTTGCAACAAAGACAGCAGCAGCCTTTTCCTTTTTCACCCCAGCATAAATATGGTGGCCTCGTCACGGCCAACATCATCACACCTGCTGCCTTGCAAGTCGCTTTGCGTGAAGCCCAAAGAGATAAGCGGGATATAGAATCGCTACTCAGCGAAAAATACCAAGTACCGCTCGCCGCCCTTGGCCAATCGCTGGCAGGCTATTTTGGAGTGGCTTACGAAGCGTTTAAACCGGAAAGAATTAAACCACTCGATTTACTCAAAAATATCAAGCGCGAATACGCCGCAGAAAACGAATGGCTGCCGGTTGATGAGGAAACAGAAGGCATTATTATCCTGACCACCGATCCGGAACGTATCCGTGCCAGCCATACCGTGGCCCATGTTTTCCCCAATAAAAAAGCCGTTTACCGGGTCAGCACCAAACTAGAATTCCAAAAAACCCTCGATCTGTTTTTTGGTGAGCCCAGCAACGACAGTAATATCGATGCCCTGCTCTCTAATATGGTCGATGAAGAAGACGCAGAGCCGGTTTCCCCCGAAGAAATCTCAGCAGCTCAAGACAATGAGCTGGTCAAACTCGTCAACCAGATTATTGTTGAAGCGTATAAAACCGGCGTTTCCGATATTCATATCGAGCCATCCCCCGGTAATGAAAAAACCCGCATTCGCTTTCGCCGCGATGGCTCTTTAGTCGCTTACAAGGAAGTACCTGCGTCCTACCGCAACCCCTTAGTTACCCGCATTAAAATCATGTGCGATCTGGATATCTCGGAGAAACGCAAGCCACAAGATGGCAAAATCAAGTTCAAGAAATATGTACCGGGCTACGATATTGAGCTGCGTGTGGCCACCATTCCTACCCAAGGTGGTGTAGAAGATGTGGTGATGCGGATTCTGGCCTCGGGTGAACCACTGCCACTGGATAAACTCGCCCTCTCGACCCGCACCATCACCAATTTAAAATCGGTGATCGCCAAGCCTTACGGCCTGTTTTTTGTTTGCGGGCCAACCGGCTCGGGTAAAACCACCACCCTGCACTCCATTCTCAAGCACCTCAACACGCCGGATACCAAAATCTGGACCGCAGAAGACCCCGTTGAAATTACCCAAAAAGGGCTGCGCCAGGTGCAAGTTAATAATAAAGCGGGGCTGACTTTTGCCACCATTATGAAAGCCTTTTTACGCGCGGATCCGGACATCATTATGGTGGGGGAAATGCGTGATAAAGAAACCACCAGCACGGGGATTGAAGCATCACTCACCGGGCATTTGGTGCTCGCCACCCTGCACACCAATAGCGCACCAGAATCAATTATTCGTCTATTAGATATGGGAATGGATCCCTTTAACTTTGCCGATGCCCTGCTCGGCATTCTGGCACAGCGCCTTGCCAAAAGGCTGTGCAAATGCAAAGAGGCTTATGACGCTGATGCGGCAGAAATCAAGGGAATGCTGAATGAATATAGTGAAGAGCTAAAGCAAACAACCGACTGGCAGAAGGACCCCGAGCACGCCTTAGAGACCGTATATAAAGACTGGGTAGCATCGTTTGCTAATAAAGAAGGCCATTTCACCCTTTATCGCGCCAAAGGCTGTGATGCCTGCAATAACACCGGCTATAAAGGCCGCCTGGGGCTACACGAGCTTTTAGTAGGTACTGATATGGTCAAAAAGCAAATTCAGGAGCACGCCCGCGTGGCTCAATTACTTGCCACCGCGCTAGAAGAAGGCATGCGCACCCTGAAACAGGATGGCATTGAAAAAGTACTGCAAGGTTTAACCGATATGGCGCAAATTCGTGCGGTTTGTATCAAATAAAACGATCAAAATATTGCGGATAGCCATGAAACAAAAAATGAATGGCAAAAATGCAGTTCATCCGCAATCAAGATTGATGCGCCTGATTAAGCGCAATAATCAGCGTTCAGAGTTGCTTTGCGCGGATCAAAACAGAGATGCAATATGCTTAGCCACGACATTCTTCACGAGCGCTTAGAGCAGCTCAATGCAATTGGAATCTCTCTGTCTTGCGAAAATCATATCGACAAGCTGATGGAAACGATTCTGATTGCTGCTAAACATCTGGTCAACGCAGATGCAGGCACGCTCTATCTGATCAAAGGTGGCGCACTGCATTTTGAGATTGTGATTACCGAATCGCTGGGAATCGCCTTGGGCGGCACCACCGGCCACCCCACCAATCTGCCGCCTGTCATGCTGCGCCACACCGATGGCACGCCCAACTTAAATAATGTAGTGGCTTGCTCGGTTAATAAAGATACCACCATTAATATCAAAGACGCTTATACCGCCGAAGGCTACGACTTTTCGGGCACAAAACGCTTTGATTCCAGCGTGGGCTATCGCTCTAAATCATTTCTAACCGTACCAATGAAAAACCATGAAAGAGAAATCATTGGCGTATTACAGCTAATTAATGCCAGAGACGAGCAAGGCCAGCTAAGCCATTTTGATGCAGACAGCCAAAGTATGGCCGAATCACTGGCATCACAAGCGGCCATTGCGCTGACCAACCGGCGCTTAATCCATCAATTAGAAGAATTGTTTGAATCATTTATTAATTTAATCAACTTAGCCATCGACGATAAATCGCCCTATACCGGCGGCCATTGCCAGCGTGTGCCTGCATTAACCGTTATGCTTGCCGAAGCAGTCAACTATGCCACTTATGGCCCCATGGCTGATTTCACAATGGATAATCAGGGTAGATACGAATTAAAAATTGCCGGGCTTTTACACGATTGCGGAAAAATCACCACCCCGGTGCATGTGGTCGATAAAGCCACCAAATTACAAACGATATTTGACCGAATTCAGCTGGTAGATACCCGCTTTGAAGTATTAGCGCGCGATGCTGAAATTGATTTTTTACGCGGCAAATGCACCGAGGAAGAATGGAAACAGCGTGTAGCGCAAATTGAAGCCGATAAAGCATTTTTACAGCATGCCAATACAGGCGGAGAATTTATGCCCGATACCGCCTGTGAAAGAGTAAGAACTATTGGCCAGCAACAATGGATTAACCCCGAAGGAATCCTTAGCCCTTTTTTATCTGCAGAAGAAATAGAAAATCTATCTATTGCACGCGGCACACTCACCGCAGCCGAGCGCCAGATTATTAATCACCATATTGAAGTCACCATCGAAATGCTTGAATCATTGCCCTGGCCCAAGCATTTAAAAAATGTGGCCGAGTTTGCCGGAGGTCACCATGAAAGAATGGATGGCAAAGGCTATCCGCGCGGGCTGACTAAAAATCAAATGAGTGTTCAGGCAAGAATTATGGGGATCGCCGATGTATTTGAAGCACTCACCGCCCGTGATCGCCCGTATAAAGACGGCATGAAGATTTCGCAGTCTTTAACCATTCTTGCGCGCATGGCCAAAGATCAGCATATTGACGGCGATTTATTTGAGATTTTTGTCAAAGAAAAAGTATGGAAAAACTACGCCGAATTATTCTTAGGCCCATCTCAAATTGACGAAGTAGACGAAGAAAAACTATTGAGAATCTCAAGGGGACAGGATTAAAACATCCCGTAGCGATTGCTGGCGGCTTAGAGCTGCGCTCCCGCCGCCAGATCCCATCAAATCTTTACTTCTGAAAAATGCACCCGCTCAAAGTTGCTGCCGTATTCCACTAAGCTGATAAATTTCACTTTAATTAAACTCTCGCCATTCCAAAACTCGCATTGCCGCCCTGCTCTGAACCAGCCATTGGGTAAGAGCATGGTTTTGGGGGCTTTTAATATTGGCATGGCGGGTAGCCATACGATTTCGGTGTAATCTGCATGGGCGCGGGCTGGCTCGCACGGCCTTATAGCTGCCGCTTTAGGCAGGCCGGGCAATAACACCAAGCCCATATGCAGATCGCCATCGCT
This sequence comes from Janthinobacterium sp. B9-8, assembly GCF_000969645.2. Taxonomy (NCBI): domain Bacteria; kingdom Pseudomonadati; phylum Pseudomonadota; class Betaproteobacteria; order Burkholderiales; family Oxalobacteraceae; genus Janthinobacterium; species Janthinobacterium sp. B9-8. The sequence goes on along the minus strand of NZ_CP014222.1, from coordinate 4,565 downwards.
TTCTTCCAGCCAGCGCACCACACCGGCTAAATATCGGGCTGAAGACTTCACCACAATCAGTTGATTTAAACTAATCCGCTCCCCCGCGGAAGCAAGACGCGTTAAACGCAGGCCCTGAGCGGTTTCATTCACCACATCCCATAGCTCGATCGGCGGTAAAGCCCGCGGCTCATTGCCTTGCTTGGAGGGCGTTAGGTCACCAAAAAGATGGATATTGATTAAATCACGGCTGCCCACGCGAACCGCTTCTTCAGGCGGAGCCGTGTAATCACCATCGACCACATAGCGATGCTGGGCAGATAGGCCCAAAATCAGCGGCACCGTCCGCGCTTTTAATTCTCTGCTGGCACGCTCGGTACCATGCTCGCACCAAAGCCGGTAAAGATCAGACAAAATATCTATTGTTACTTGCAAGCCCAGCTCATTACCCAAACCTAGTTTTTCTGGTAATTCACCCTGGCGTAGTAATTTAATTCGCTTGGATAAAACCTGGGCTAATGCCAGCGTATCGATTTCTCGAATATCCGGCCCTTCTTTAGGCTGGCCAAAACGCTGTGGGCTGCCGGGCGTGGCTAAATCAATTTGCAAAGGCGTTTTACCCGGCAATGCAGGTGCATGCAAAGCAATTTGGCTGCGAGTAGCAAACAATTCTAATATCTGATCAAGCCATAGCAAACGTCGCAAAGTGTACTGATTAGGATTTGCAGCTGAAAGTAATAAAATATGAATAAAAACAGCGTGCAGCGTGGTTGAATCACCGATAAATAAAAAGCGATCTTTTACTTTTTTATCGCTAATTGCCAATTGCTCAGCATGCTGGTAATACGCAAATATTTTAACCCACAAAGCATCAGAGACTTTTCGACCCACCACATAATAACAACGGGCAACAAAACCCATGCAGCGTAAAGTGCGCTCGGCCAATAAAGGTAAGTATTCATGAATAGGCGAGTCTTCTGGCTCGGCTTCTTTCCAGTAGCGTGCATAAGCCTCTGCCATGGCCTCCCACAAATCACTGGCTGCCTGCCATTGCGTTTGCTCGGCAGCGCTTAAAGGCAAAGGCTTGGCGGCAAACTCGGGCAGCAAAGCAAATTGCACATCATGCACAGAGCCGCGCAACAGCTCTAAAGCTTTAAGCGCTTCCACAGGCGCAATATGGCCCACAGCCAGCGCTTTAATGGCATTGCTCAACTCGGCATGCGCAACGCGCGTATTAATTAAAGGCAATAAAATAAGCCAGTCTTTTGCACCACGTGCATCTGTAAAGGGTAGCTGGTTCATTGTGTTAAGGCCTGCAATGCAATTCTAAGCGCTAATAGTTGCTTAGCTGAAACCCTGTCTGTGTCCGGGCGGGCCGCCTCGGCCCAAATCGGGGCGGGAAAATGGCGATCTTCTTTAAAGCGGGGAATCACATGCCAATGCAAATGCGGCACCATATTGCCAAGGCTGGCCAAATTAACTTTATCCGGCTGCAAGGTACTGCGAATAGCTGATTCAACAGCAAAGACCAGCTGCATCAAGCGGTTTCTATCTGCGGCATTTAAATCGCTGAATTCTGCCGTATGCTGTTTTAAGATGACTCGACAAAACCCTGGGTAGCCCGCCTCATCCACCAAAACAACGCGGCAAAAGTCATCCTGCCAAAGGACTTCTCCGCCATTTTCAACACACAGCACGCATTCCGAACTCATTAAACACCCTCCTGCATTTTTGCCATTATAGACTGAGCATTCGCCTTAATAAGCGCCCATATTTTACAGGCCACATCTCTCAGCCGCTATCCATCTCAAGCACAATCTTATCTTTTATGTTAAAGCAGATTACTTCATTGAATCTAACACAGAACGTAACAAATCATTGAAGCTTAAGCCGCGCAAAAACTCGCCATTTCTGAGTACAATCATTTTTTTAAACTAATATGCCGATCAAGCCAATATGCAAATATTCTTATACGACAACTGGGAACGCCAATTAAGGCCATTTCAAGCCATTCGCACGGACTGGGTTGGATTGTACTGTTGCGGCCCAACCGTATATGACTATGCACATATTGGCAATTTGCGTACTTATTTATTCGAAGATATCTTGCGCCGCACCCTGCAATTTAATGGCTATACCGTGCGTCATATCGTCAATATCACCGATGTAGGGCATCTGGTTTCTGATGCTGACGAGGGTGAAGACAAAATGGAGCGCGGCAGCCGCAAATCGGGAAAATCCGCATGGGATATTGCCGATTATTTCAGCGCCATATTTAAAAATGATTTAACTACGCTGAATATGCTGGAGCCCACGCTCTGGTGTAAAGCCACCGAGCATATCAGCGAGCAAATTGCCTTTATTCAGGTACTGGAAGGAAAAGGCTATACCTACGCCAATAGCGATGGTGTTTATTTTGATACCGCCAAACAAGACGATTATGGCTATTTAGCCCGCCTAAACCGCGAAGGCCTCAATGCGGGCAGCCGCGTAGCGCTGGGCGAGAAGAAATCCTCCACAGATTTTGCACTGTGGAAATTTAGCCCAGAAGGCAGCGCCCGCCAGATGGAATGGGAAAGTCCATGGGGACGCGGTTTCCCGGGCTGGCATATCGAATGCTCGGCGATGTCGGCCAAATATCTGGAGCCTTGGTTTGATATTCATTGTGGCGGCGAAGACCATATCTCGATTCACCACAGCAATGAAATTGCCCAAAACCAAGCCTGCCATGGCACACGCTTGGCTAATTTCTGGATGCACGGTTATTTCTTGCAGCTGGACGCCAGCAAAATGAGCAAATCCAGCGGCGATTTCCTGCGCCTGCAAACGCTGATCGACCAAGGCATTGACCCGATTGCCTACCGCTATCTTTGCCTGACAGCGCACTATCGCAGCCAGCTTAACTTTAATTGGGACGCGCTCAGCGGCGCCCAAACTGCCCTTGGCCGCTTGCGGGACAGCTACTTCGCCCTGCCCGATGGCGGCGAATGCGATGACGCTTATTTGGCGCGCTTTACCGAAGAAATCAACCAAGACCTCAATATCCCCCGCACTATTGCACTGGTGTGGGAGCTACTCAAATCCAATCTCGGCCCAAGCCACAAAAAAGCCACGCTGAGCAAATTTGATGAAGTGCTGGGCCTAGGTTTAGCCACCTGGCAACCCGCTGTTGCAGCAGCCATTCCCTTTGAGATTCAAACCCTGGCTGAGCAGCGCCAGCAATACCGCAAAGAGAAAAACTGGGCAGCGGCGGATCAGGTACGCGGGGAATTAAAAGCGTTGGGGTATGAGGTGGAAGATACGGCCGATGGTTGGATTGTAAAGGCGATTTAAGCCACGCCTGAGCAGGTGGCCGCAATGGCCACCTGCAGTTACTCACTACACTATAAAATGACTTTAAAAATAAACACCTGATTGTGGTTTTAGCTGGGTCTGTTTAAATACAACTTAGCCACCTTAGTGAAAATCCGTGATCAAAATGAGAAGGAAAAAATGAACCTGCTATTTGTTTGGATGATTATTGCAATACCGGGCTTAGTCATTAACTTCCTTATTCACAAATGGAACCTAAAAAAACAAACAAAAAAATCTTCTGAAATTTGGCTACTCATTATGAACGGTGTTTTATTATCACCATTAATGGGCATCGCTATATTTTCAGGCTCAGACGGCGGATATGGTGCAGGGCTAGGAGCCGTACTTATACCCATGGCAAATACTGGCCTAAGCGTATTGTTTATTATTTATGTAGCATTAAGTGATCGCCCTGAACCAGAAACACTGCCGCCGGGCACAAGCCATTTTGAATCAGATCAATCATAGTTTTTACTACTTGAAGATAAGAACTCCATAGCTGGTCCCTTCCCTCTTTACTGCTGTAATATCACTTGCCTAATGCCAATGGTATTTACTGTGTTTTGGCCAATAAACAGTATTGTCCTAATTGGGATGCTGATTATTGGCGCATTTCATCTTAAAAAAGACTCAGGGAAAATATTGTTAACTAGCGCTATCGTTTTCATCTTTTGGTGGGCAAGTATTCTTATATAAACGCTAAAAAATACAACACGTATTTCTTTGGGATAATACTGAAGGCCGCTTGATCATCGCGTAGCTTGCTGCTCCATCGCCCTAGCAAGGCGCTGAATTCCCAGCTTAATTTCCTCCGGCTCCAAGCTGCCGTAGCCTAGGCGTAGGGCTTGAATTGCTTGGCCGTCTGCGGCGAAACTGCCGAGTAAGACTTTCACCCCCTGCCTGCTTGCATCGCTCTGCAAACGCTGCATATCCAGCGGCAGGTTTATTTTTAGCCACAAAGCCAAACCGCCACTGGGCAAATCAAAACTCACGCTTTCTCCCATTAAAGCCTTAACTTCTTCCGCTATAATATTTCGTCGGCTTTCATAAATACGCAGCGCACGGCGAATATGGCGTTTTAATTCTCCGCTTTGCATCAGATCAGCCACGGCCAGCTCGGTCACTGCATTACCCTGCCTATCGATCAGCATCACTTCCGCGGCGCAGCGATCAATAAAATCATGAGGCCCAAAGACATAGCCCAGCCGTAAACCCGGAGCTAATACCTTGGA